>JAJXYV010000047.1 GCA_021780435.1 Pseudomonadota bacterium | reverse complement strand
GGCGAAATGCAAGCCCGCCGACGCCATGGAGCGGCTCGACGTCGAAGCCGCGAAGGCGGAACTGGAAGATTGACGCCATGTTCCGTCAACCGCCGCTCGTCGCGATCAACCGGGCGCCTCGCATCAGTTCGGCGTCGCATTCGCTCCTGACCGGTTCTCGTCAATGAGATCCCAGGATCCCTTTGGCGGACGGCTCATCGCAGGCCGTCCGCGGCGTGTTCGCCGAACAGGTCCCGCACATAGGGGCTTTTCTCGACCGCCTTCGGCTCCGGGCATGTGCCATAGACATAGTCGAAGCTTGGGTTCGAGACACCGAACCAGAATTTTTCGCTGATGAAATGATGGCGCAGGTGGTAGCGCTTGATGTAGCGACCCCAGGCCGTGCGCGGTTGGTAGGGAATATGGGCGACGTAATGCGTCCATTCGTAATACAGGATCGCGAGGCCGACGCCGAAAACCATCGGCGCGACAGCGGCGACGCCGAAGATCACCGCGAAGAGCGCGGCGTTGGCCGCCAGCACGGGCGCGAGAAACCAGAGCGGCAGGAAGAGCAGGTCGAGGCGGCTCGGCTGCGCATGATGGTCGTAATGCAATCGGCGTTGCAGCGCCCGCAGCCCGGGCCAGCGGGCGGGCGGCGCGTGAAAGACGAAGCGATGCCAGACATATTCGCTGGCGTAGAACAGGATCGCGCCGACCAAAATCCAGAGCGGTGAAAGCGCGGGGCCGCTGATGGCCGAAGACAAGGCCAGTGCGATCAGACCCGCGATCAAGGCGCCGTTCGAGCCGTGGCGAAGGAAGGTGATCGCCATGGCGACGCCTCACGCCGACGTCCGGGACGGCGCGCGCGGCCGTCGACGCGGCCGCGTCGGCGGCGGCGCCTCAGTGGGACGCATCGTCCGCAAGACTGCGGGCTTGCGCGCGCGCTTCGGCGCTTTAGCGGGCTCCTCGACCGGCTGTTCGTCTGGCGGCGCAGCTTTCTTGCGCGCCGGCTTTTTCGCAAGCGTTCCGGTTTGCGGCGCGGGCGCCTTGCGGCCTTTCGCCGACACACGCTTGCGCGGCGTCTTTTTCGGCGCCTCGCGGGCCGGCGGCTCCGCCGGTTCCCCTTTGCGGAAAACGGACTCGCCCCAGTCGTCGAGCAGAACGTGATAGAGGAGCTGTTCGAATTCGGGTTGGAAATGCTTGACGATTTCACCGGGTTCGGGCGTCAGCGCGACATCGGCGATCAGGCCGAGCTGGACTTGATTGTTGAAGGACATCAGCGAGACGCCCATGCCGATTTCGCCGGATTGCGGCACCCAGAACATGATCTGGTCGATCGGCGCGCCGCCGAGATAAAGCGGGCGCTGCGGGCCCGGCACATTGGTCATCACCGCCGTCGCCCGGCTGAGCAGCAGGTCGAACAGGCGATCCTGAAGGATTTTCGGGCCATAGCCCAGCGCCTCGACCAGACCGAGCGTGACCACGGGTTCGTAGGATTTCTTCAGGGCGGCCATCCTGCGCCGAACTTCCTTCAGGCGCGCGAGCGGATTGTCGATGCCAACGGGCAGCTCGACCGCGACGATCCCGAAATTGTTGCCCAGTTCGCGGGCGCGGCCCGGCGGCCGGAGGTCGATCGGGACGAGGGCCCGCACTTCGACGCCATGGGTCGCGTCGCCGTTCTCGGCGAGATAGGCGTTGATCGCGCCCGCGAAAGAGGCGAGCAGCATGTCGTTGATCGTGCAATGGAGCGCATGGCCGATCGCCTTGACCTCCGGGAGGGGAATGGGCGGGCTCCAGGCGACCGCCTTTTCGCCGCACAATTCGCCCTTGAGCCGCGTCGGGCTGTCCATCGGCATCAGCAGCAGATAGGCGAGCTCCGCCGCGATGTTAACG
Source organism: Pseudomonadota bacterium (assembly GCA_021780435.1). Lineage (GTDB taxonomy): Bacteria > Pseudomonadota > Alphaproteobacteria > Rhizobiales > Beijerinckiaceae > Rhodoblastus. The sequence goes on along the minus strand of JAJXYV010000047.1, from coordinate 31,895 downwards.
CCGCCGCGCAACAGATCGAGCGCCTTCGCCGGCCGGCGGACAACGCCCAGAACCGAGCGCGCCGCGCCGGTGGAGGCGCGCACGCCGCGCTCGACCGCCTCGACCAGCGGCGCGAGCATTTCCCATGGCGGGCTATAGGCGTCCTCGCGCTCCTCATCGGGGAGTTCGACGCCGTGCAGCGGCGCGTCCGGCGTTTCGTCCGTCAGGCCGAGCAGCACATGCATCAATGCCGCGCCGTCGCCGATCGCGTGGTGGATGCGCATGACGACGGCGACGCCTTCCTCGTAGCGCTCGACGATATGGGTCTGCCAGAGCGGATGCGCGGGATCGAGCGGGCGCGCGGCGAGTTCGGCGACGAAGCGCTGCAGTTCGGCCTTGCCGCCGCTCCCCGCCAGCCGCGCGCGGCGGATATGGCGCTCGATGTCGAAACGCGGATCCTCGACCCAGAACGCGCCGCCGGCGCGCTCCTCGACCTTCCGGCGGAACCGGTCATAGGACAGCAGGCGGACCGCGAGCGTGTGTTCGAGCCGGTCCAGATCGACCGGATCGCGCAGGATCAGGACTCCGACGATCACCATGTGATTGTTGAGCCGGTCCATTCTCAGCCAGGTCGTATCGACCGGCGCCATGCGCTTGCCATTCGACATCGCGCCGCTCTCCCGTTTCGTTCAATCATATCCCTTTCATGGCGCGGCGGAAGCTCTCGCGCCGCTTTTTAGGCGGCTTCGCCTAACGTCACGTGCTATAGGTCACATATGAACGACAAGCAGGACGCGAAGGAACTTGCGATGGCGCGCCTCGAGGCGCAACTGGATCGCACCGCCGGAATCCGTGAGACGATGGCGGACGACGAAGGCGTAGTGACGGCGCGCAGCAATTTGCGCGCGTGGCAGGCGGAACGGCTCGCGCGCACGCACGCCGATCTGCAAGCGAGTCCGAAATTTGGCGCCGCGGCGGAATTCTTCCTCGCCGATCTCTATGGGCCGCAGGATCTCGGGCATCGGGAAACAGCCGTTCGCCGGGTCGTGCCGCTCATGAAGAAAACCCTGCCGGCGCCGGCGCTGGAGACGATCGCCGACGCCATAGAACTCGACGCGCTTTCGGAATCGCTCGACGCCGACATGGCGGCGGCGCTGCGCGAGAATGCTGGCGCGATCGACGCAGCGGCCTACGGCGCCGCCTATCGTCGCGTGGCGCGCCGCGAGGACCGGGCGCGGCAGATCGAGCTAATCCGGCATCTCGGCCATTCGCTGGAGCAGTTGACCGAAGCGCGCTTCGTCGGTCCGGCTTTGGCGATGATGCGCAAGCCCGCCCAGCTCGCCGGCCTCGGCGAACTGCAATCCTTTCTGGAGCGCGGCTATGCGGCTTTCCGCCAGATGGGCGGCGCGCGCGAATTCGTCGAGACGGTGACGACCCGCGAGGCCGCGATCAGCGAAGCTCTCTTTGCCGGCGACGACCGCCCGCTGCAGGCCTGAACCGGAAAACGGCGATGGAGCGTTTCGATTATGTAATTGTCGGCGGCGGTTCGGGAGGCGCGACCTTGGCGTCGCGGCTGAGCGAGGATCCCGATGTCTCGGTCTGCCTCCTCGAAGCCGGGGGCAAAGGCGATAGCCTGTTCGTGCGCGTTCCTGTTGGCACGGTGGCGATGATTTCGGGCCGCCCGAAAATCAACAACTGGGCGCTGTGGACGACGCCGCAGGATGGGTTGAAGGGGCGTCGGGGCTTCCAGCCGCGCGGCAAGGCGCTCGGCGGCTCCTCCGCCATCAACGCCATGCTCTATGTGCGCGGCCATCGCGCCGACTACGACCAGTGGGCGCAATTGGGCTGCGAGGGTTGGTCGTGGGATGAGGTGCTGCCCTTTTTTCGCCGGGCGGAAAACAACGTCTGGGGCGCCGATGAATTCCATGGCGATTCCGGGCCGCTCCAGGTTTCCGACCAGCGCGATCCGCGCCCAATCACCCGGGCCTTTATCGACGCTGCGGCGCAGCGGCAGTTTCGCATCACGCGCGATTTCAACCGGGGCGACAATGAAGGGTTTGGCCTCTATCAGGTGACGCAATTTCATGATCCGGCGCGCCGGGGCGAGCGTTGCTCGGCGGCTGCGGCCTATCTCCATCCGGTGATGGGGCGGCGGCCCAATCTGACGGTGGTGACCGGCGCGCAGGCGAGCCGGATCGTCTTCGATGGCAAGCGCGCGGTTGGCGTCGAATATAGGCTCGGCGGCAAGACGCAGGTCGTCGCGGCGGCGCGCGAAGTCGTCCTGAGCGGCGGCGCCTTCGGCTCGCCCCAGCTCCTGCAATTGTCCGGCGTGGGGCGTCCCGAGGATATCCAGCCGCATGGCATAAAAATGGTCCACGAACTGCCCGGCGTCGGGCAAAACCTGCAGGACCATCTCGATTTCATCCTGGCCTGGAAGACGCGCGACCGCGACAATTTCGGCATCGGCGCGATTGCGGCGGCCAATCTCGTCAAGCACGCCTCGGCCTGGCGGCGCGACGGCGGCGGCATGTTCGCCACGCCCTTCGCCGAAGGCGCGGGCTTTCTCAAGACCCGTCCCGGCCTGGATCTGCCCGACGCGCAGATGCATTTCGTGATCGGGATCGTGGACAATCATGCGCGGAAGCTGCACGCCGGCCATGGCTTCTGCCTGCACGTCTGCGCGCTTTATCCGCATTCGCGCGGCCGGGTTTTCCTCGAAAGCGCCGATCCAACGGCGCCGCCGGGGATCGATCCGCGATTCCTTTCCGACCGTCGCGACCTCGACACGCTGATTCGGGCCGCGAAGATCGCCCGCGACCTCGTGCTGACGCCGCCGCTCTCGCGCTATTGCGATCGCGAATTGTTCGGGCTGCATGACGGCATGACGGATGCCGAATGGGAAGACCATATCCGCTCGCGCGCCGACACGATCTACCATCCGATCGGGACCTGCCGAATGGGCGCCGACGACATGGCCGTCGTGGACTCGCAGCTGCGTGTGCGCGGGCTGGAGGGCCTGAGGGTGGTGGACGCCTCGGTCATGCCGACCCTGATCGGCGGCAACACCAACGCCCCGACCATCATGATCGCCGAAAAGGCCGCGGACCTGATGAAGGGCGCGCGGGCTGCCGCCACTTGACGGGCGGCCGGCCTCGTCCCGGCCTCACGGCTTTACAATTTTTCATTCAATTTGACGTTTAATCCCGTCGGAGATTCCTGATGTCCGATATCCACTTCTGGCAAAAAATCGTTCGGCAAGGGCAGAGAATCGTCGGCCTGCTGCTGCGGCCGATGACCCTTGGCGTGCGGGCCATCGCGCTCGACGACGGGGGCCGGGTCTTTCTGGTGCGCCATTCCTACCTGCCGGGCTTCCATCTGCCGGGCGGTGGCGTCGAACGCGGCGAAACGGCGATTGTTTCGCTCATGCGCGAACTCAAGGAGGAGGGCGGGCTCGAAGCGGTGGAAACGCCGAGCCTCTTGGGTCTATATTATAATCCGCGCCATTCGCGGCGCGATCACGTCGCGCTTTATCTGGTGCGCGGCGTGCGGCAAACAAAGCCCCGGGCGCCTGATTGGGAAATCGCCGAATCCGGCTTCTTTCCGCTCGACGACCTGCCGGCAGGCGCGACGCCGTCCACGCGCGCGCGCATCGCCGAATACTTGCGGCAGACGCCGTCGGCGCACGTATGGTGAGCCGGCGCGGCGGCGCCGCGCGGACCATGCGGAGATAGTCATGATGGAATCGGCGGCGGAACAAGGCGAAGAGACGAAGCAGAAACCTCTTTTCGAAGACATCCGGCTGCTCGGGCAGATTCTCGGCGACACCGTCCGCGACCTTGAAGGCGAGGCGACCTATGAGCGGATCGAAGCGATTCGCCGCCTCTCGGTTGTCGGGCAGCGCAAGGCCGATCCGGAGGCCCGCCGCGAACTTGACGCCCTTCTGCAGAGCCTGACGCCGGCGGAGACGGTTTCCGTCATTCGCGCTTTCGCTTATTTTTCCCATCTCGCCAATATCGCCGAGGACCGCCATTTCCTTCGCCGCCGCGCGGCGCATGACCCGCAGACCCAGCCTGGCGGTCTCGCTTATAGTTTCGAGCGCCTTGGAGCGGCTGGCGTGACGGATGAGCGGATCGAGGCGACTTTGGCCGGGTCCTATGTCTCGCCGGTGCTCACCGCGCATCCAACCGAAGTCCAGCGCCGGAGCACGCTCGACGCGGAACGCGCCATCGCCGACCTGCTGGCGGCGCGGGACCATTGCCGCACCGCCTCCGAGCTGCGCGAGAACGAGGCGCAGCTCTATGCGCGGGTGGCGCAGCTTTGGCAGACGCGCATCCTGCGCACGGCGAGCCTGACCGTTCGCGACGAGATCGACAACGTCCTGCTTTATTACCGCTCGACCTTCATCCCGGTGATCCCGAAGCTTTACGCCGATCTCGAACATCGACTCGGGCGACCGATTGCGCCTTTCTTTCGCATGGGCAACTGGATCGGCGGCGATCGCGACGGCAATCCCAATGTGGATGCCCAAACCCTTGACGCGACCGTGAAGCTGCACGCCGAGACGATCCTGCGCCATTATCTCGTCGAGGTTCACCACCTCGGCGCCGAATTGTCGATGTCGCGAACGCTCGTCGATTGTTCGCCGGAGCTTGAAGCTCTGGCCGAGGCGTCCGGCGACCACAACCCGCATCGCGCCGACGAAGCCTATCGCCGCGCCCTGATCGGCGTCTATGCGCGGCTCGCCGGAACGCTCACGGCCCTGACGGGCGGCGAGGCGATGCGCCACGCCGCGGCGCCCGGAAAGCCATATGCGGGGCCGGGCGAACTGCGCCGCGACCTGGTCGTGGTGCGCGAATCCCTGCTCGCCCATCACGGCGCGGCGCTAGCGCGCGGGCGTCTCGCCCAGCTGATCCGGGCGGTCGATGTCTTCGGCTTCCATATGGCCACGACCGATCTGCGCCAGAATTCCGACCGGCACGAGGCCGTGCTGAAGGAGCTTCTCGCGGCCGTTCGCATCGTTGCCGACTATACGGCGCTCGGCGAGGACGAGCGCGTCGCGCTTCTGTTGCGCCTGCTCGCGGACCCGCGCCCGCTGCGGGCGCCGAACATCGAATATTCCGAAAGCCTGCGCAAGGAGCTGGCGGTGTTCGACACGGCGCGGATCGCGCGGCAGCGATTCGGCGCCGCGACGCTTCGCCATTACATCATCAGCCATACCGAAAGCGTCAGCGACCTTCTGGAAGTCATGGTGTTGCAGAAGGAGTGCGGCCTTCTCCATGGCACGCTGCACGAATCCGAGCGCGACCGGGCGCGGCTCGACCTGGTCGTGACGCCGCTGTTCGAGACCATCGACGATCTGCGCGCCGCCGAACCGATCATGCGGGCCTTCTATGCGCTGCCCGGGATCGCCGACCTGGTCCGGCGCTCCAGCGGCGTGCAGGACGTTATGCTCGGCTATTCCGATTCCAATAAGGACGGCGGCTACTTCACCTCGAACTGGGAGCTCTACCGCGCCTCCACCGCGCTGGCGGCGTTGTTCGATTCGCTTCCCGGCCTGCGGCTGCGGCTGTTCCATGGCCGCGGCGGGGTCGTGGGACGCGGCGGCGGGCCGTCTTATCAGGCCATTCTCGCCCAGCCGCCCGGCACGGTGCGCGGCCAGTTCCGGCTGACCGAGCAGGGCGAGGTGATCAACGCCAAATACGCCAATCCGGAAATCGGGCGGCGCAATCTCGAAACCCTGATGGCGGCCAATCTGGAGGCGAGCCTCCTGGTCGATGGCCAGGAGGCGCCGGCGGAATTTCTCGCCGCGGCGGCGGAATTGTCGCGCCTGTCGATGCAGGCCTATCGCGGCCTGGTCTATGAAACGCCCGGTTTCGTCGATTATTTCTATTCCGCAACGCCGATCGCCGAGATCGCCGAACTGAACATCGGCTCACGCCCCGCTTCGCGAAAGGCGACGCGGCGGATCGAGGATCTGCGCGCGATCCCCTGGAGCTTTTCGTGGGGTCAGAGCCGCGTCGCGCTTCCGGGCTGGTTCGGCTTTGGCGCGGCCGTCGAGGGTTTCCTGCGCGAGGACGTCGAGGCGCGCAAGGCGCTTCTGCGCCGGATGAGCGAGGAATGGCCGTTCTTCAGCGCGCTCCTGTCCAATATGGACATGGTTCTCGCCAAGACGGACCTTGAAATCGCCCGGCGCTATGCCGATCTCGCGCCAGACCGCGCGGCGGCGGATCGAATTTTCGCCGAAATCGAGGCGGAAATGAACCGGACGGTCGCGGCGCTCGCGATCGCCACCGGATACAGCGACCGGCTCGCGGACAACCCGGCGCTCGCCCGTTCAATCGCTCATCGCTTCCCCTATATCACGCCGCTCAATTATCTTCAGGCGGAGCTCTTGCGCCGCTGGCGCGCCGGCCTGATCGATCACAAGGCGCGGGTCGGCATCCTCATCGCCATCAACGGCATCGCCGCGGGCCTGCGCAATACCGGCTGAAAAACGCGAAAAAGCCGGGGCAGTCGCCCCGGCTTTGAATTTGCTTTGATAAAAAGATCAGTTCACCAGCGATTTGACGCTGGCGATGCCTTGTTCGACGAAATGCGCGCCATCGGCGCCCGACTTGAGGATCTGTTCGGAGGCCTTGATCGCGGCGTCGACGGCGGCCGAGCGGACGTCGGCGGCGGCCTGCGCTTCGGCGAGCGCGATCTTGTCCTCGGCCTGCTTGGTGCGGCGGGCCACATATTCCTCGATCCGCGTCTGGGCTTCCTTGGCCAGGGCGTCGGCTTCGGCCTTGGCCTGGGCGACGATCGCGGCCGCCTGGGCTTCCGCCTCGGCCGTCTTGGCGGCGAAGCTCTGCATCAGGGCCTGGGCCTCGGCGCGCAGGCGGGCGGCCTCGGCCAGTTCATTCTTGATCTTCTCGATGCGGCCGTCGAGCGCGGCGCCGAGCTTGGTGTGCACGCCGAGATAGCCCAGGAACAGCACGAAGACGACGAAGCCGAGGGCGACGATAAATTCAGCGTCCATGTTTCGCTCCTTCAGCCCTTCAGCGCGGCGATCGCGGCGGAAACGGCGGCCGGATCGGCCGGCTTGCCGGTGACATGTTGCAGGATCGCCTGAGCGGTTTCGGCCGCGATGGCGTCGACATTGGCCATGGCTGCGGACTTGGTCGAAGCGATCTGCGCCTCGGCCGCGGCAAGCTTGGCGTTGAGTTCGGATTCGAGCGCGGCGCGGCGAACGTCGGCCTGTTTCTGGGCGTCGGCATGAGCGGCCTGGCCCAGGGTCTGAGCCTTGGATTTGGCGGCTCCGAGGGTCTTTTCATGCGCGGCCGCGGCGGCGGCGGCGTCGTCCTGCGCCTTGGCGGCGGCGGAGAGGTCGGATTCGATCTTGTCCTTGCGGGCCGCAAGAATGCTGCCAACGCGAGGCAGGGCGATTCTGGACATCAGGAAATAAATGGCGCCGAAAGTGATCGCCAGCCAGATGAGCTCAGCCGCAAAATTGTTCGGGTCGAAAGGCGGAAAGGTCGCCTCGTGCGCGGGGCCGCCTGGAACCTCGGTTCCGGCCTGGAGCTCTTCAGCGTCATGAGCCATGGGTCGATCCTGATTTGATGGGACGAAGAGCGCGCCGGCGCCGGGACGAAGCCGCGGCGACCGGCGCGCGAAAGGATTATTTCACGAAGAGCAGGATGATCGCGACGAGGAACGCGAAAATGCCGAGACCTTCGGCCAGCGCGGCGCCGATGAAGGCGCGGCCGAACTGGCCGTCGGCGGCGGACGGATTGCGCAGCGCGCCGGAAAGGAAGTTGCCGAAAATCAGGCCGACGCCGATGGCGGCGGCGCCCATGCCGATGCCAGCGAGACCGGCGCCGACATATTTGGCTGCAACAGGATCCATCTTAGAACTCCATTTTCGTTTTGAAGGGCGACTATTTGTTGTTGGCGCGATTTATCAGTGGCCCGGGTGAATTGCGTCATTGAGGTAGACGCAAGTGAGGATGGCGAAGACATACGCCTGAAGGAAAGCGACCAGCAGTTCGAAGGCGGTCAGCAGAATGATGCCGATGAACGGCAGGGGGGCGAGCAGGGCATAGGCGCCCGCGCCGGCCAGCATGACCACGAAAGCGCCGAAGATCTTCAGCGTGATGTGGCCGGCGAGCATGTTGCCGAAGAGACGAACCGACAGCGAGATCGGGCGGGCGGCGAAGGAGATGATCTCGATCAGCACGATGAAGGGCAGCAGCAGCGGCGAGACGCCCGACGGCACGAAGAGGCGCAGGAAATGGGTTCCGTGCTTGTAGAAGCCGTAGCCCAGCACCAACAGGATGATCGTCGCCGAAAAGGCGAAGGTGACGATGATCTGGCTGGTGACGGTGAACGTATAGGGGATCAGGCCGATCAGGTTCGAGAAGAAGACGAACATGAAGACCGAGAAGACGAAGGGGAAGAACCGCATGCCTGCATCGCCGGCGGTCTGCCGGATCATGCTCGCGACGAATTCGTAAGCCATTTCCGCGAGCGTCTGGAGCCGGTTCGGAATGATGTGCTCGCCGGAGGTGCCGACGATCATGAGGAAGGCGATCACCGCGAGAATGACCACCATGAAGAGCGAGGCGTTGGTGAAGGAAGCGTCAACGCCGCCGATGCTCAGCGGCGCGAGGACTTTGATGTGGAACTGATGGATCGGATCCATCACGGGCGCCGCTTCCGACATTTTCAATCCTTCATTTTATGCGGGGTGACCCGCTTTCCTTGAGAATGCGCGGGCGTCAGCGACCGCGCCGCCCCTGCGGCCCGACCGCGAGGCGATAGACATTCCAGAAGCCGGCGGCCACCCCCAATCCCAGGAACAGGATCAGGAAAACCGGGCTTGTGCCGAGCCATGCATCCAATTGCCAGCCCAACACGGCGCCGACGACTGTGCCGGCCACGAATTCCGACAGCACGCGAAAGCCGAGGCTCATCGCCTGCCCAAGGCCCTTGTCGGTCAAATCCGCTTCCGCCTTGCGCGCCGTCTCGTCATCGACCGCGCCGCGCTGCGCCTGAAGGTCGTTCGCCAATCTGGCGAGCCGCGCCTTCAGTTCATCGGCGTCATCCGACTTGTCCTGCATGCGTTTTCCCAAGTTGTCGCGCCCGCGGGCGGGCGGCTCGGGGCAGGCGTCCGCTCATCTCATCGCGGCCGCTGCTTCTTGCAGGAGGTCGTACGGACGAGGCCCGATGAGGAACCGGACTTGGGGATGGGGATCATCCCGCCCTTCTTGAACCGCGCGCACCATATTGACGAGCCTGCCCCCTGTCAAGACAAGAGCGGCTTTTCTGTGGCGCGGTCAACATATTGAAAAATAGAACAAAAGACGCCAGTGCGCTAACACGCCGCATGGTTTCGCCGCCTTGCGCGCCCTTGTTCGTCCGCCATGATCCTTTACTCTGGTCGCGTGGCGGCGCGGGAGCGAGATGTGACGAGCGAACGATTGAAGGCTTTTTCCGACGGCGTGCTGGCGATCATCATCACCATCATGGTGTTGGAGCTTAAGGCGCCGCATGAGGAATATTTTTATGATCTGACGCCACTTTGGCCAACATTTCTTGCCTATGTGCTGAGCTTTCTCTACATCGCGATCTACTGGAACAATCATCACCATCTCTTCTATGTCGTCGAGATGGTGAACGGCGCCGTTCTGTGGGCCAATATTCATCTGCTGTTCTGGCTGTCCCTGCTGCCTTTTGTCACGGCCTGGGCGAGCGACAGCCATTTTGCGGTCGATCCGGTGGCGCTCTATGGCGTGGTGCTGTTGGGCGCGGCGATCGCCTATTATGTTCTCGTGCTTGCGCTCAAGCGGGCGCAAAAGGGCGAATCCGTGCTCCATCAGGCCATTGGCGGAGATTTCAAGGGCAGGATCTCGATCGTCTTTTATGTTTTGGGCATAGCCGGGACCTTCTTCAGCCCCTGGATCGGCTGCCTCGTCTATGTCGGGGTCGCCGCCCTGTGGCTCATTCCAGACCGCCGGATCGAATCGCGATTGATTGAGAGCTAGCCCGCCTCGAGCAGTCGTTCGGCCTGCTCCAGTTCGACCGAGACCAGTTGCGACACGCCGCGTTCGGCCTGGGTGACGCCGAACAAGCGGTCCATGCGCGCCATGGTGATCGGATTGTGGGTGATCGTGATGAAGCGCGTGTCGGTCTTGCGCCTCATGTCGTCGAGCAGGTCGCAGAAGCGCTCGACATTGGCGTCGTCGAGCGGCGCGTCCACCTCGTCGAGCACGCAGATCGGCGCCGGATTGGTCAGGAAGACCGCGAAGATCAGCGACATGGCGGTCAGCGCCTGCTCGCCGCCCGAAAGCAGGGTCATCGTCGCGGGCTTCTTGCCCGGAGGCTTGGCCAGTATTTCGAGGCCAGCTTCCAAAGGGTCGTCGGATTCAACCAGTTGCAGTTCGGCCGAGCCGCCGCCGAACAGCAGCGAGAACAATTCACGGAAATGGGCGTCCACCCTGGCGAAGGCGTCCAGAAGCCGTTCGCGGCCTTCCTTGTTCAGCGCGGCGATGGCCGCGCGCAATTTGCGGATCGCCTCGGCGAGGTCGTCGCGTTCAGTGATGAGCTTGGTCTGTTCCTCTTCGACCGCCGCCAGTTCGTCCTCGGCGCGCAGATTGACGCCGCCGAGCCGCTCGCGGTCCTGTTTCAGATTGGCGAGCCGCGCGCTGACGCCCTCCATCGGCGGCGGCTCCGCGCCGTCAGCCAGGCCGGCGAGGGCCGGCAGGCCCGGCGGCGCGCAGTTCATCTGCTCGCCGATGTCGCGGACGAGGGTCTGGAGCCGCACCCGCGCGGCCTCGGCCTGAGCCTCGAGGCGCGCACGAATTTCCCGCGCGGCGCTCATGGCGTCGAGGGCCGCGCGGGCGACGCGGTCGGCCTCGGCTAAGGCGTTCTCGCCCTCGGCGCGGGCGTCGGCGGCCGCCTTCTGCGCTTCCTCAGCCTCTTCGATCTTCTGGGCGAGGCGGCGGCGCTGGAGCAGGAACTCGTCGGGCGCATCCTCGAGCTTGGCCAGTTCTTCCTGGGCCTCGGCTAGACGGAACTCGATCTCCTCGGTCTGGAACTGCGAACGGGCGCGGCGGTCGAGCCAGCCTTTCTTCTCACGGGCGATCGCCTCGCGGCGGCGCAGCCGCGCCTCGGCCTCGCGGGAAAAGGCCTGAAGGGCGGCGCGGGCTTCGGCCGCTTCCGCGCGGTCGAGCGCATTGGCGGCGCGGGCGGAATCGCGTTCGCCGAGCAGGGTGGCGGGCTCCGCGACATTGTCGAGCGCCTCGCGCGATTCGATCAGCCTTTCGCGGGCCTCGTCGCGCAATTCCTCAGCGCGCTTGCGGGCCTCGTCGAGATTGGAGAGGCGGGACAGGAATTGCGCCTGCCGGCGCTCGGCGGCGTTGGCCGATTCGCGCGCCTCGGCCAGCGCCTTCTGGGTCATCCGCGCCGTCTGGCGGGCGCGCTGGTCGGCCTCGGCGGCCTCGGCGACGGCGGCCTGGGCCGCCTCCATCCGGGTCTGGGCCTGCTCCACCGCCTCGCGCGCCTGCGCGGCCTCGACGCGCAAGTCTTCCAGCCGGTTCTTTTCCGCCAGCCGCCGCGCCGCCGGGGTCGGCGCCTCGGCCGCCTGGGTGAAGCCGTCCCAGCGCCAAAGGTCGCCCTCGATCGAGACCAGGCGTTGGCCGGTCTTCAGATGCTGGCGCAGGCTCGGCCCGAGTTCGCGCGGGACGAGGCCGATCTGGGCGAGCCGGCGGTAAAGCGCGGGCGGGGCGCTGACCCATTCGGTCAGCGGGCGGGCGCCGGCGGGCAAGGTGGGGTCGCCGCCGCTCTGGGTCATGGCCCAATGGGTTGGCGCGTCGTCGTCGTCGGAGGCGTCGAGGTCATCGCCCAGAGCCGCGCCGAGCGCCGCCTCATAGCCACGGGCCACGACGATCCGCTCGAGCACCGAGGGCCAGCCGGCGCTGGCGCCGGTCTGGAGCAGCTTGGCCAGCGCCCCGACCTCGGCCTCAAGCTTCTGCGCCTGCTTTTCGGCCTCCGCGAGCGGCCCGCGCACGAAAGTTTCCTCGTCGCGGGCGATCGCGAGCGCCGATTCGGCGCCGAGCGCGTCTTCCTCGGCCTGGGCCGCGGCGTCCATCAACCGCTCGGCCTCGGCCAGGGCCTCGGCGAGTTCGATGTCGCTTTCGGCGCTGGCGCGCAACGCTGCGATGTCATCCTCGGCGCGGGCCAGTTCGGCCTCGAAGCGCGTCAGGGCCTGTTCCTCGCGCCGCGCGGCGTCCGCGAGGGCGTTGCGCTGGGCCTCGGCGTTGGCGAAGGCGTTCTGGGCGCGTTCGAGTTCTTCTTCGGAGGCGTGGAGCCTTTCTTCCGCCGCCTCGCAGCGCAGCCGGGCTTCCTCGACCAGATCGGCCTCAGCTTCGCCGCTCCCCGCCAATTCCTCGTCCTCGGCCTCGAGGCGGGCCATGGTCGCGGCGGCGTCTTCGTAATGGGCGCGTTCGCGGGCGAGATCGCCCGCCGCCTGGGCGATCCGGCGCTCCAGATCGGCCTTGCGGTCGGCGGCGCGCCGCTCCTCGCCGTCAAGCGCCTCGCGGGCGAGCACCAGGCGTTGCAGCGCGGCGGCGGCCTGGGTTTCGGCGTCGCGCAGGAAGGGCATGCGATGGGCGGCAAGCGCCTGGAGGCGGGCGGCCTCGGCCTGCTGGCGGGTGCGCTCGGCGACGTCCACCACGTTGGAGTCAAAGGCGTGCTGGGCCTCTTCGGCCTCGCGGGCCGCCTCGCGGAAGGCGATCAGGGCGATCAAGGCCTCGTGGCGGCGGATTTCGGCGGCGAGGGTCCGGTAGCGCGCGGCCTGTTTGGCCTGGCGGCGCAACGAATCGGCCTGGGCCCCGATCTGCGTCAGCACGTCTTCGAGCCGAACCAGATTTTCCTCGGCCCCCTTAAGGCGCAGTTCGGCCTCGTGGCGGCGGGAATGCAGGCCGCCAATGCCGGCGGCTTCCTCAAGGATGCGGCGGCGCGCCTGCGGCTTGGCGGCGATGATCTCGCCGATCTGTCCTTGCCGCACCATGGCCGGCGAGCGCGCGCCCGAGGAGGCGTCGGCGAAAAGCAACTGGATGTCGCGGGCGCGCGCCTCGCGGCCGTTGACGCGGTAGGTCGAGCCCTGCTCGCGCTCGATCCGCCGGTTGATTTCGAGAAGGTCGGCGTCGTTGAACATGGCCGGCGCGGAGCGCGCCCGGTTGTCCAGCACCAGCACGACTTCGGCGTGGTTGCGGGCGGGGCGCGAGCCGGCGCCGGAGAAGATGACGTCGTCCATGCCGGAGGCGCGCATCTGCTTGTAGGAATTCTCGCCCATGACCCAGCGCAGGGCCTCGACGAGATTGGACTTGCCGCAACCGTTCGGCCCCACGACGCCGGTCAGGCCGGGGTTGATCACGAATTCCGTCGGCTCCACGAAGCTCTTGAATCCGGTCAGGCGCAGCTTGTCGAATTTCATCTTGGCGTTAGGGCGCTCCGCATTCTGCAAAGGGAACAAGGCGCCAGAAGCCGCGTCGAATCAAGCGCGGCCGCGGCGAAAGTTGGGGAAAAGCGTCGCCCGCCTCTCAGTCCTCCGCCGGCTTCGGAGGCGTCCAGCGCAGGACCGGCTTGCGGGCAGCGCCCGTCTCGTCAAGCCGGCTGCGCGGGGCGTAATAGGGCGCGCCCAGGAATCGCTCCTTTTCGCCGCGCAGCGCGCGCAACGCCAAGTCGCGCAGGGTCGCGATGAACAAGGACAGCGAGACCAGCGATTCCGATTCGGTCGGCTCGATCAGCATGGCCCCGTGGACGACCAGCGGGAAATAGATGGTCATTGGATGGATGCCTTCGTCGATCATCGCCTTGGCGAAATCGAGCGTGGAGACTCCGGTGTCCTTGAGCCAGCGGTCGTCGAACAGGACCTCGTGCATGCAGATCCGGTCGCCGAAAGGCGCCGAAAACAGATCGTTCAGGCAGACCCGGACATAATTGGCGGCAAGCACCGCGTCTTCCGAGGCTCGCGCCAGGCCGTCGGCGCCATGGGAGAGGATATAGGCCAGCGCCCGCACGAACATGCCCATCTGGCCATGGAACGCCGCCATGCGGCCAAAAGAGTCCGCGCCATCCGTCTCCTCGACCAGCGTGAGCGCCTCGCCGTCGCGCCGCAGGAAGGGGACCGGCGCGAAAGCCGCCAGCTTCTCCGACAGCACGACCGGGCCGGCGCCCGGCCCGCCGCCGCCATGCGGGGTCGAAAAGGTCTTGTGCAGATTGATGTGCATGGCGTCGACGCCGAGGTCGCCGGGCCGCACCTTGCCGACGATGGCGTTGAAATTCGCGCCGTCGCAATAGAAATAGGCCCCGGCCTCATGGACCAGGCGGGCGATCTCGACGATGTCGCGCTCGAACAACCCGCAGGTATTGGGATTGGTGAGCATGATCGCCGCGACGTCGGGGCCGAGCGCGGCGGCGACCGCCTGCGTATCGACCAGCCCGTCCGGCCCCGCAGGGACGCCGCGCACGGAGAAACCGAGCGCGGCGGCGGTCGCCGGATTGGTGCCATGGGCCGATTCGGGCGCCAGAACCACCTTGCGGGTTGCGGCCTCGCCGCGCGCGGCGATGGCGGCCTTGATCGCCATCATGCCGCACATTTCGCCATGCGCGCCCGCCTTGGGCGTCAGGGCGACCGCCGACATGTTGGTCAGCTGGAGCAGCCAGTCGGCCAGTTCCTCCATCAGCGCCAGGGCGCCCTGGACGGTCGAGACCGGCTGAAGCGGATGGATGTCGGCGAAACCCGGCAGCCGCGCCATCTTCTCGTTGAGGCGCGGATTGTGCTTCATCGTGCAGGAGCCCAGCGGATAGGGGCCCATGTCGATGGCGTAATTCTTCTGCGACAACCGGACATAATGGCGCATGGCCTCCGGCTCGGAGAGGCCTGGCAGGCCGATCTCGCTCTTGCGCTCCAGGCCGCCGAGGCGGGACGTGAACGGCGCCGGCGGATCGAGATCGACGCCGGTGTAATCGTTGCGGCCGGTTTCGAAGGTCAGGGCTTCATGGATCTGCAGCGCCCTGGCGCCCGTGAAGGTCTTGGGCGCGTGCGGCGTCGCGCCTTGCGGCTGGGTGGGGCGGCCTTCTTTGTTCATGCGCCGGCTCCCAGGCTCAGTTCTTCGCGAAGGGCGGCGACAAAGGTGGCGCGGTCTTCGTTCGTGTTGACCTCGCTCGAAGCCACCAGAAGCAGGTCGTCGAGCCCTGCCTTCGGAAGCAGGCGCGAGACAGGGACGCCGGCGAGCACGCCGCGCGCCGCCATGCGCTCGACGAGCTGCGCCGCCGAACCCTTCACCTGCAAGGTGAACTCGTTGAAGAAGCTGCGGTTCAGCACCTCGACGCCCGGCGTCTTTTCCAGCGCCTCGACCAGCGCCACGGCGTTGGCGTGGTTGATCAAGGCAAGCTCACGCAGGCCTTTCTCGCCGAGCAGCGTCAGGTGGATCGAGAAGGCGAGGGCGCACAGGCCGGAATTGGTGCAGATGTTCGAGGTCGCCTTTTCACGGCGGATGTGTTGCTCGCGGGTCGAGAGGGTCAACACGAAGCCACGCCGGCCCTTGGCGTCGTGCGTCTGCCCGCAGAGCCGGCCCGGCGTTTGGCGCAGATATTTTTCCCGCGTGGCGAACAGGCCGAGATAGGGGCCGCCGAAATTCAGGCCATTGCCGATCGACTGGCCTTCGCCGACGACAATGTCCGCGCCCATGGCGCCGGGGGATTCGATAAGGCCGAGCGAAAGCGCTTCGGTCACGACCGCGATCAGAAGCACGCCCCTGGCGCGGCAGGCCTCGGCGAGCGGGCGGAGATCGCGCAGATTGCCGAAGAAATCGGGGCTTTGCACGACGAGGCAGGACAGGCTCTCGTCTATAAGCCCGATCAGGTCCTCCGTCGCGAGCGGGTCGGGCGGCAGAAGGACGATCTCGTCTTCGGCCATGTCCGACAGGGTGCGCGCCGTCTCGGCATAATGGGGATGCAGCCCGCCGGAAACCAGGGCCTTGCGGCGCCGGGTGACGCGATGGGCCATCAGGATCGCTTCGGCGGTCGCCGTCGAGCCGTCATACATGGAGGCGTTGGCCACCTCCATGCCGGTGAGATTGGCGACCTGGGTCTGGAATTCGAACAGGACCTGGAGCGTTCCCTGCGAGATTTCCGGCTGGTAGGGGGTGTAGGAGGTCAGGAATTCCGAGCGCTGGATCAGATGATCGACGCTCGCAGGCACATGATGCTTGTAGGCGCCGGCCCCGACGAAAAAGGGAACGTCGCCGGCCGCGACATTCCGTTTCGCGAGCGCCGACAGCCGGCGCTCCACCTCGAGCTCCGTCCGTCGCAGGGGCAGGTCGAGCGGCTTCGCCAGCAGGGCGTCGCGCGGCGCGTCGGCATAGAGGCCGTCAACGGTCTCGACGCCGATGCGCAGGAGCATGTCGGCGCGCTCCTGGTCGCTGAGGGGCAGATAGCGCATCGGGCCGAGCTTATTTCTTCAGATAGGGCGCGATGAGAGCGTCGAGATCGGCCGGGGGAATCTCGCCGGACCTCTTGTCGCCGTTGATGAAGAAGGTCGGCGTCGCGGTGATGCCGAATTTCTGCGCGGCAGTGTTGCGGATCTGGTTGATCTTGTCGAACAGCGCCTGATCGTTGAGGCAGGCTTCGAATTCCTTCGAGCCCATGCCGGTCTGCTTCACCGTTTCGCGCAGCGCCTCCACCGGCTTGTCGACAAAGGCCCAGTTCTTCTGCTGCGCGAACAGGAACTCGATCATGGCCTCGCGCTTGTCGCCAGCGCAGCGCGCTAGCATCGAGGCGGCCGCCGCGAGCGGGTCGAGCGGGAATTCGCGCATCGTGTAACGCACCTTGCCGGTGTCGATATATTTCTTCTTGATGATCGGAAAGACCTCTTCCTCGAACCGGGCGCAATGGCCGCAGGTCATCGAGGCGTATTCGATAATGGTGACTGGGGCCTTGGGATCGCCCAGCCAGACGTCGGGCAGGGGCGGTTCGGCCATCAGCAGGTCGAGCGGAACCTTGGCCGCGGCTTCGGCCGCGTCGGGCTTCGGGGCTTGCGCGCTGGCGGCGAGCGGCGCGAGGGCGAAAACGAAGGCCGCGCCGAGGCCGAGCAAACGACGGCGCGCCGCGCCAGATGGGGTAAGGGACATGGGGCGATCCTGCCTCAGGGAAGAACGGTCCTTCATACACATTCGCGCCGAGTCGCAAAAGGCCTTAGCCGCAATGCACAAGGGAGTTCGGGCGTCTTCAGTCGCGGCGGGGGGCGCCGCCAATGGCGCGGGCGCCGAGTCGGATCAACGCCTTGCGCAGGGCCTCGTCCTCGACCGCGCCGACAGTCCGCTCCGCCTCGGCGAGCGCGCGAGGATCGGGAGGCGGCGGGCGCGAGGACCGTGTCGCGCGGGTCAGCGGGCCCTGGCGAATCGCCAGCTTGCCGACCGCGCGCCAGCCGAGATGGGCGTTGACGCGCTCGATCAGCAGCGGCGCGCTATGCTGGATTTCGAGCGCCATCGCCCCGGAAACCCTCAGAATCAAGGTCGCCGGCTCGAGGGGAGCGTTGTCCGGTCGCTTGTCGGGGCGGCGCGGCCATTGCAGCTTGATCGGCTCGGAAAAGGCGGCGAAGCGCTCGCCGACGATGGCGTCCCAATGCAGAATGAGGCTCGACTGTCCGAAACCCAGCTTGGCCAGCGTCGGGTCGACCGCCGCGCCGACGAGATCGGCGAGCGGGACCGGGCGGGAGATTTTCTTTGTCGGCGTCATGAGCCATTGTGGCCGCGTCATGGACAAAAGCAACCTCCACGTCGGCGAAAAGCTGCTCGCCTGGTACGATCGCCATCGCCGCGATCTGCCATGGCGCGCCAGGCCGGGCGAAAAGCCCGATCCCTATGCCGTCTGGCTGTCGGAGGTCATGCTCCAGCAGACCACTGTCGCCGCCGTGCGCGCCTATTTCCTCAAATTCCTCGACCTCTGGCCGCGCGTGGAGGACCTGGCCGCCGCGCAGATCGAGGCGGTGATGCAGGCCTGGGCGGGGCTCGGCTATTATTCTCGCGCCCGAAATCTGCACGCCTGCGCCCGCAGGATCGCGGAGGATTTCGGCGGCCGCTTTCCGCAGGACGAGGCGGAATTGCGCCGACTGCCCGGCGTCGGTTTTTATACGGCGGCGGCGATCGCCGCCATCGCCTTCGAGAGGCCGGCGACTGTGGTCGATGGCAATGTCGAAAGGGTCATGTCCCGTCTGCGCGCCCTGGAAACGCCACTGCCGGCAGCGAAAAAGGACATTCCGCCGCTCGTCGCCGAGATCGCGCCGCGCCGAAGGCCGGGGGATTTCGCGCAGGCCATGATGGACCTTGGCGCGACCATCTGCACGCCGCGCAGTCCCGCCTGCGTCCTCTGTCCCTGGGGCGGGGAATGCGCGGCGCGCAAGCTCGGCGCGCCGGAGGACTATCCCCGCCGCGCGGCGAAGAAGCCGCGCCCGCTGCGGCGCGGCGCGGTCTTCGTCCTGCGCCGCGCTGATGGCGCATTCCTGACGCGAACCCGCCCGCCGCGTGGCCTGCTCGGCGGCATGGAGGAATTTTTCGGCACGGACTGGCGCGTCGATCGGGCGCCGGACTGGTCGGCGCCGCCCCCCGGCTTCGCGCCTTTCGTCGGCGTCAATTGGGCCAGGGCCGGTGAGGTTGACCATGTTTTCACGCATTTTTCGCTGAAGCTCTCTGTTTTCGTCGGCGCCGCGCCGCGCGGCGCGGCGGCGCCCGAGGGCGGGCGCTGGCGAAAGCCCGCCGAGATGAAGGAAGCCGCGCTGCCGAGCGTGATGCGCAAGGCCGAGGCCTTGGCAGGGAAATTCCGCGGCTGAATTTTCGCGCGGCGGGCTTGCCTGCCGCGCGGATCCGTCCATGATGCGCGGAAACCGGAGGCTTGCATGGCCAGGAAGCGTGGCGACAGACCGGAAGTGGAATTGACCGAAGGGGCGATCCGCGTCGTCTGGCGTGGACGCACCCGCACCATCCTGCCGGCGACGGCGCCGCCGAGCAGCGAAGAGGCGGCCGATTTCATCGTCGCCCTGGACGACATTGTCTGCTGGGATCCCCCGGACGACGACACCGAAATCAAGATGGACGAATTGCAGAAAATTCTCGAAGCCATCGACGAGGCTTTCGACCGCCTCGGCCTCGAGGTCGCCTATGACTGACGGGCTCCCCAGGCTGGAGGCGGGTTGCCAAAAAGGGTTGGCGCGCGCTCGCGGAGACGATTTGCAATGAAATGGGAAGATTTTCGGCAGTCCGACAATATTGAAGATCGTCGCGACGAAGGTCCGATGATGGCCGGCGGCGGCTCGTCAGGCCAGTTGGGGCTTGGCGCGATCATCGTCCTCGGCGTGATCGGCTATGCGTTGGGAATCGACCCGCGCGTTCTGATCGGCGGCGCCGAAATGGTCAACCAGATGGGCGGGCGCTCGCAGCAGCAACAGGCTGCGCCCCAGGGCCATATCGGCGCGCCCAAGGACCAGATCGGGCGATTCGTCTCCGCGATCCTGGCCGAGAACGAGGATGTATGGAGCGATGTCCTTCCCGCCCAGACCGGCGTGAAATTCAAGCCGGCGCCGATCGTGCTGTTCAACGGCGCGACCCGCTCCGGTTGCGGCGCGGCGCGATCGGCCATGGGGCCGTTCTATTGCCCGCTCGACGGCAAGATCTATCTGGACACCTCCTTCTTCCGCGACATGCAGACGAAATTCGGCGGCGGCGGCGATTTTGCCTATGCCTATGTCATCTCACACGAAATGGGCCATCACATTCAGGATCTGCTCGGCATCCTGCCCAAGGCCCAGGCCGCGCAGCAAAACGCCTCGTCACAGGCCAAGGCCAACGCGATTTCGGTGCGCATCGAATTGCAGGCGGATTGCCTCGCCGGCGTCTGGGCGGCCAACGCCAACCAGAAATGGCAGGTGATCGAACCGGGCGATGTGGAAAAGGCGGTCGCCACGGCGCAGGCCATCGGCGACGACCGCCTGCAGAAATCCGCGCGCGGCTATGCCGTGCCGGATTCCTTCACCCATGGCAGTTCGGCCCAGCGCGTGCAATGGCTGGAGCGCGGCCTGCAGTCAGGCAAGGTGTCGTCCTGCAATACGTTCTCGCAGGCGAATTAGGCGGGCGCCCGGCCGGGCGATGCCAGTTCGAAACCTGAAAATTCGAAAGCCGGCGCCACGACGCAGGAAGCCAGCGTCCACGCGCCGAGGCTTTCCGCCGCCTGCCAGACGTTTTTAGGGACGACGGCCTGAAGCGTTTCTCCGGCGCCGAGGTTGGGGCCGAGGCGGAGGCGCTCTTGTAGCCCTGCCGCGCCGCGTTCGAGCCGCAAGGGCGCGCCCGCCTGCCAGATCCAGAGTTCGGCGGCGTCCACGCGATGCCAGTGCGAGCGTTCGCCCGCCGCAAGCAGGAAGAAAATGCTGGTGGCGGCGCCGCGTCCGCCGCCTTGTGGCGCGTCGCGCCAGATCTCGCGATAGGCCCCGCCTTCCGGGTGGGGCATGAGCCCGAGCGCCTCGCGCACGGCCCGCGCCGGAAGCGTCGCATCAAGCAGGTCGATCATGCCAATTATTCCGCCGCGTGGACCGCCGCCTGCTTGCGGATCGTTTCGTCGCGTTTTTTGCGGGCCAGCGCGGCCTCGCCGCCGGTCGTGGCGTGATAGAGCGCCATTTCCTCGAATTCCTGTTCGCCGTTCCTGGCGACGGCGACGTCCGTATAGGCCTCGCGGTCTGGCGCCGCCATGGCGTCGTGCATGAACCGGTCGAATTTGCGAACCGTCCGCCAGTAGCCGACGGCCTTGCGGACCGTCTCGAACGCATAGCGGGGATAGAAGAGGAGCGGATTTTCCAGCTTCATGCCGGGACGGCGGTCCCTGCGGAATTTCATCCGCAAGGCTCCGCCCTCCAGCGGATGCACCCCTTCATATTTGATCATGAGGTGGAACATCAGGAGCTTGGACCGCAGCGACTTGATCGAACGCAGGCCGTGAACGGCGGAGCGGCGCATGACCGTCTTCACATGGTCGTCCGTGTAATAGGCGGCCCAGGCGGAGCGATAGGCCTCCTCCCATTCGGCGTCCGACATTTTCGCATGATGGGTGACGCGATGGTTCAAGTCATATTTGTTGAGGTCCGGGTCCATCCACACGCCCTGAGCGAGCTGGCGCTGGTGGTCCTCGGAGCCAGGCAGGGGCGTGAGGAAGAAGAATTCGAGAATATCGAGCGGCAGTTCGCGCTTGATGATCTCGACGTCGCGCAGGATGCTTTCCTTGGTGTCGGCGGGAAAGCCCAGAATATAGCCGGCGGCGGTATGGGCGCCGTGCTCGCGCCATTTCTGCAGCATGGCGCGGTATTCGGTGATCTTGTTCTGACGCTTCTTGGCCTCGATCAGATTGTCCGGATTGATGTTCTCCAGCCCGATGAAGACCCGGTTCGCGCCGGCGCGGGTCGCCTTCTCGATGAAATTCGGAATCTTGTGGCAGAGCGTATCGACCTGGATGGTGAAGCCGAAGACCATGCCTTCCTCTTCGCGCAGCTTGATGATGCGGTCGAAGAGCTGTTCCCATTGGGCGTTGCGGGCGAAATTGTCATCGGTGATGAAGAAGCGGTTCACGCCCTGAGCCTGGTTCTCGCGCAGGATGCGTTCGAGGTCGTCGGCGTTGCGGAAGCGGCTCTTGCGGCCCTGCACATTGATGATGGTGCAGAATGAGCATTGATAGGGACAGCCGCGCCCGAAATCGAGGCTCGACAATTTGCCCATGGTGCGGCGCACCCGCGCGCGCGGCAGGATCGGCAAGGGCTCGCCTTCGAGCGAGGGCAGGTCGTTCAGGTAATTGTAAAGCGGCTGGAGCTTGCTGGCAAAGGCGTCCTTCAGGAAGTCGTCGAGGCGGCCGTTTTCCGATTCGCCCGCGAAAAGCGAGATGCCGAGCGCCTGCGCCTCACGGATTTCGGGCGGAAGTTCGGGCAGCATGGCGAGGCAGCCGGAAACGTGGAAACCGCCGATCCCGACGCGGAGCCCCTCGGCGCGGAACGCCCGCCCAAGGTCGAGCGCGCGGGGAAACTGGTTCGATTGCACGCCCACGAGACAGATCACGCCGTCGCCGCCGTTCTCCCGGACCAATTGCGCTATGTCGTTCGGGCGGATGCGGGTGTTGGTCTCATCGAAGGTATGAAGCCGGATTTCGACGCCCGGGCCCAGAATTTCGCGGCGCGCCGCGTCCTGCGCGAGACCGAAGATGCAGGCGAGCGTGTTGGAGGGGATCGCGGAGCGATACCATTGGATCGGATAGCCCTGGTCGTCGTAATGGGTGGGCTTGATCAGCACGACGTTGAAAACGCGGGCGGTCTTGTCGCAGATCGTCGCGGACGTCATGCGGACTCCTTGGCTAAAGCATGGCCATGATTGATGTTTTCATGCTAGGCGGACGCCGAACCTTAGACGATCGCCCTGCGCGCGGAAAGCGGAATATGGCGCGTCAGACCAGCTTGTCGGCCCGCGACGTCAGGGCGCGACGGATTTTCAGCCGCCGGATCAGGTCCGGAAGGTCGCGCGGCGCGGCCCGGCGCAGCGCCTCTTGCCGCGCCACGGCGCCGACGGGCTGGGCAAGCGCGGGCGCGATCCGGGTCATCAGGCTGTCGGGCGAGCGGCGGAGAAGCGCGCCGCTGAAGGAAGGCTGGTTCAGCACGTCGGCGGCCTCTTCGACAAAGCCATATTGCGGCGCGTAACCGCCGGCGAGGACAAAGACGAAATGGGCGCGCGGCCGCCCCAGCGCGAGCGCGAAGCCCTCCCGCGCGGTATTCGCCTCGATATGGAGGCAGCCGGCTTCATCGGCGACGGCCGCAAGGTCGTCCGCGGCGGGGCCGACAATGATCGCGTCCCGCACCAGTCCTTCCATCGACGCGCGCACCAGGGCGCACAGGCTGCGCGTCACCGCCTCGGCGGCCCGTTCGGCAGGCGCCGCCGCATCGAGGGAAGGGGAGAGGACGATGGCTGTGACCATGAAAATGCCTTTAGAGCCTTTGCGGATTTTCGCAAGCGCCTGCGCTGAAGTCTTGACAGGTTCTTAATGTTCATGAAATGTTCTAAAATCTGATTTGCTTTGAGCGACACCGCAATGCTTCCGCTGGCTCCCCAGGTCCAATCGCCGCATTCGAGCGACAGCCCCGGCGTCGCGCCGAACCGCCGTCGCGGCCGGGCGGCGGCCAGCAATGTTTCGGGGCGTTTCGAAAAATTCCAGCGGGTCGATCTGGACGACGGCTGGGGGGCTCTGGATGACCTGCCGCCCTTCCGAACCGAGATCGTCCATGAAAAGCCGAGGACGCTGATCACCCGCAACGAGTCGCCGGACATTTCGTTCGATCGGTCGATCAATCCCTATCGGGGCTGCGAACATGGCTGCGTCTATTGTTTCGCCAGGCCGACCCATGCCTATCTCGGACTCTCGCCGGGGCTCGATTTCGAAAGCCGGCTCTTCGTCAAGGATGGCGCGGCGGAAGCGCTTCGGCGCGAACTGGCGTCGCCAGGGTATCAGCCCAAGGTTCTCGCGATCGGGACCAATACCGACCCCTATCAGCCGATCGAACGCGAGCATCGGGTGATGCGCGGCATTCTGGAGGTTCTGGCGGAGACGAGCCATCCGGTCGCGATCGTCACCAAATCGGCGCTGGTGCTCCGCGATCTCGACCTGATTGGCCCGATGGCGGAAAAGGGGCTGATCAAGGTCGCGCTCTCGATCACCACGCTCGACCGCGGTCTGGCCCGAACCATGGAGCCGCGCGCGACGACGCCGCAGCGCCGGCTCGAGGCGATCGAGAAATTGTCTCAGGCTGGCGTCCCGACGGCGGTCATGGTCGCGCCGGTCGTGCCGGGCGTGACGGACCACGAGATCGAGACGATCCTGACCCGCGCCTTTGCTGCGGGCGCGCGCGAAGCCGGCTATATCCTCCTGCGTCTGCCGCTCGAAACGCAGGATCTGTTCGCCAACTGGCTGCTCGAACATTTTCCGGACAAATATCGCAAGGTGCTTTCGCTGCTGCGTTCATCGCGTGAGGGCAAGCTTTACGATTCCGCCTGGGGACGACGCATGACCGGGACGGGGCCCTATGCCTGGATGATCGGCCGCAGGTTCGAGCTGGCGAGCGAAAGGATCGGCTTCGGCAAAGCGCGGCTTCGGCTGAGCACCGACCTTTTTACGCCCCCGGAAGGCGGCGAGCGCCAGCTGAGCCTGTTTTGACGGCGACCCGTCCGCGCCTTCGGGCCGCTGCCCCTTATCCCTTGCGGATGATCCGATAGGGGAAGGGCGCAAAGCGCGCCGAAGCGAGAACGGGCGCCGCGCCGCGGATGGGCGCGTCCCACGCGGGGATATTCACGCGCGGCGTGACGGTCGCGAGGGGATGGACGGCCGGCAAGGGCGGCCGTTCGGTCTGCTTTGCGGCCGCAACAGGCATGGCGGCCAGTTCGCTTGGCCGGGGCGGAGGAACGGGCGCCTCGGTCGGCGTGGTCACAGCGGCGGTTTCGCCGGCGGCGACGCTTTCGGTCGCGACATTCGGCGCATCGACGCGGGGCGCCTCCGGCGATATCGGCGTCGCTTCGGCGACCTGCACTTTGACGGGCTGTATGCGAACGGGCGGATTATAGCCGCTATAGACCGGAATATTGGGCGCGCCGAGGCCGGCCATCATGCCGCCGAACGCGTTGGCGAGCGGGTTTCCTGAGTCGATCGGCCGCACGTTCGCTCGCGCGACCAGGATTTTCGGCGACGCGGGCGTATTGCAATCGCGCACGCCGAGCCGGATCAGTTCGGATCCGGTGAGCGACTTATATTGGCGCGTCAGCACGCCGAGGCGCGTGCGCACGGCTGGCGGATAGGCCCACATCATCGCGTCGGAAACGCCGTCATTGGTCGCCCGGGTGATCGGGTTGTAGGCCTTGTGGAAACGCAGCACGCTGTCCGAATAGACGCAGACATTGGGGACGGCCAGAGCCAAGGTGCAGGCCGAGCGGCATTCGTGGAGCCTCACCTCGCGGCCGCTCTGGATATAGGCGTAAGTCTGCGCGGCATATTGCCTGACGTCGCCGCCAACGTCCTTCATCACGATGACCGGGGCGTCGCCGGGCGGCGGATGGAGATATCCCATGGCCTTCCCAATTCGAATTGCGCGTCAGCTTTGACGCCACATGGTAAAGGCTTAATTAAGGCGCGGCCTGAGCGGGGAGCCCGCGGCCCCCGAAGGACCGGCCGCCTTGCCGGAAGACGCGGCTTGGCCTAGACCAATGCGTGCGCGAGGACGTGTCCTGTCCTTCATTGACGGTTGCGTGATTTCGCGTGTCCGAGCGCTGAAAGGATTTGAACCATGCTTTTCGACGGCGGTTTCAATTTCTGGAATTTCCTGGCGGACGCCATCACGATCTTCCTGTTCATCATGTGGATCTGGATCCTGATCAACGTGATCAGCGATCTTTTCCGGCGCCATGACGTTTCGGGCTGGATCAAGGCGCTCTGGATCATCGGCCTGATCTTCGTGCCCTATCTCGGCGTCCTCGCCTACCTGATCTTCCAGGGCCACGGCATGGCCGCACGACGCCTGCAGGACGTGAAACACGCGCGGGACGACATGCGCCGCTTCATCGGCTTCAGCGTGGCCGACGAACTCGAGAAGCTCGAGAAACTCAAGGCGTCCAAGACCATCACCGACGAGGAATATGCGCGCCTACGCGCCCGTCTGATCGAGTGAGCGCGAGGGCCTTCCTCGACGCTCCGGGGCGCGCCCGCTTGGCGCGCCTTATTTTTTTCTCGCTCAGGGAAGGGATTTACGCCACAAGGACGGTCTGACCCGTCCGAGCCGAAAATGACGTCCGAAGCGAAGAACGCGATCCCTCTATCCCCCTGGCGCTTTTCCGTGGCTCCGATGATGGAGTGGTCGGATCGCCATTTTCGGGTGCTTGCGCGGCTTCATTCGCGCAAGGCGCGGCTTTACACGGAAATGGTGACGTCCGCCGCGATCATGCACGGCGACCGAGAGCGCCTGTTAGGTTATGATGCGAGCGAGCATCCGTTGGCCGTCCAACTTGGCGGCTCCGACGTGCAGGAATTGGCCCGGGCCGCGAAAATCTGCGCCGAATTCGCCTATGACGAGATCAACCTCAATGTCGGCTGCCCGTCGGATCGCGTGCAGAATGGAGCCTTCGGCGCCTGTTTGATGCGCGATCCGCAGCTCGTCGCCGATTGCGTGGCGGCGATGAAGGCGGCCACTCCTCTGCCCGTCACGGTCAAATGCCGCATCGGCGTCGATGACCAGGAGCCGCGCGCCGCTCTTTTCGCCATGGCGCGCGCCGTGGTCGCCGCTGGCGCCGACGCCTTGGTCGTCCATGCGCGCAAGGCTTGGCTCAAGGGCCTGTCGCCGAAGGAAAACCGCGAGGTTCCACCGCTCGATTACGCCTTGGTGCACGAGTTGAAACAAGCGATGCCGGAGGTTCCCATCGCCATCAATGGCGGGATCGACAGCATCGAGGCCATGCGCGCCCAGCTCGACCATGTCGATGGCGTCATGATCGGGCGGGCCGCCTACCACAACCTGTCGATGCTGCAGGACGTCGATCCGCTCCTGTTCGGCGTCCCGGCGCCGCATGACAGTAGCCGCGCCGCGGTCGAGGCCTTCCTGCCCTATATCGAGCGCAAGCTCGGGCAAGGCGTGCGGCTAGCCGACATCACCAGACACATGCTCGGCCTTTTCGCCGGCCGCCCCGGCGCCCGCGCTTTTCGCCGCCATCTTGCGACCTTCGCCGTGCAGCGCGGCGCCGGCGCGCGGGTCGTGGATGACGCCCTGGCGCTGGTCGATCACGCTTTCGTTCCGAAAGCCGAGGATCGCCTGAGCGCCTGAGGCCGCCGCCGTCGGGATCGCCCAGCCGCCGGCGCCGAAAAGTAAGCGACGCTGCCTAGATTGCGGCCGAAAAGACGAGGAGGACCGCGATTTCCGCGACCTGTTGCGCGGCCCCGGCCACGTCGCCGGTCTGGCCGCCAATCTGGTCGCGGGCGAGGGCGCTGAGCCCGAGAACCGAGACGCCCGCCAGCAGGAGCGCCTTGAAGCAGATCGCGGCGTCGAAGACGCCAAGGGCTGGCGGAAAGGCGAAGGGCAGGGCCAGAAGAAAGGCCGGATTCAGCGCTCCCGACGCGCCCGCCGCGCGCCCGGCGCCGTCGGCGCGCGCCGGCGGCAGCAAGGCCAGGGGCGCGAGCGCGGCGGCGCGCGACAGGGCGCCTGCCGTGATCATGACGAGGAGCGCGCTCGCAGGGCGCGCCGCGAGCGCCGCGAGCGCGCTGGCGCGCAAGCCCACGCTCAGGATCAGCGCGAGCGCGCCGAATGCGCCGATCCGGCTATCCTTCATGATTTCAAGCTTGCGTGCGGCGGTGAATCCGCCCCCGAAGCCGTCCGCGATGTCGGCGAGGCCGTCCTCGTGAAGCCCTCCGGTGACCAGCGCGCCGAAGCCCAGCCCAAGCAAGGCGGCGGCCGCGACCGGCAGGCGCAGGCTCAGCGCGGCGATGAACACGAGCCCTCCGGCGAGGCCGAGAAGGGCGCCGGCAAGAGGCGCCAACCGAAGGCTGCGCGCGAAATCGCCTTCGCCGCCCGGGATGGGCAGGCGCGAGAAGAAGCGCAGGGCGCCGCCGAGATCGCGAAGGACGCTTTTCACGGCTCTGCCCGAAGGCTATGCGCTTTACCCGGCATTCCGGCTCCTTATAAAATTCTTCATTGCGCTATAACGTGTTGGCGCGGATAAAAATGCCTATATAGGAAAGATGCGCCCGCAACAGTTCGAAAATCCTTCGCCCGCCGCCGAACTCCCCGCTTCGGCGCCTTTGGTCGATTCCTTCGCCCGGCGGATCGAATATATCCGGCTGTCCGTCACCGACCGCTGCGATTTTCGTTGCGTCTATTGCATGTCAGAGGAAATGCATTTCCTCCCGCGGGGCGATCTGCTGACGCTCGAAGAGCTGGAGCGGGTCGCCGCGGCCTTTGTCGCGCGCGGCGTGCGCAAAATCCGGATCACAGGCGGCGAGCCGCTGGTGCGGCGCAATGTCATGCAATTGTTTCGCGGCCTGTCGCGCCTTTCCGACAAGGGCTTGCGCGAGCTCACCCTCACCACCAATGGCTCGCAGCTCGCGCGCTTCGCCGGCGAACTGGCGGAATGCGGCGTCCGGCGGGTCAATGTCTCGCTCGATACGCTCGATCCGGAGAAATTCCGCACGATCACCCGACGGGGCGATATTGGCCAGGTGCTTGCCGGCGTCGAGGCGGCGCGCTGGGCCGGGCTCAAGGTCAAGATCAACTGTGTGGCGCTGAAGGGCGTCAATGAGGACGAATTTCTCCCGCTCGTCGAATGGGCGCATGGGCGCGGCATGGACGTGACGTTCATCGAGGCCATGCCGCTGGGCGAGGACGCGGCCTATTCCATCGAGAGCTTCCTCCCGCTCGACCAGGTCGCCGCGAAACTCGCGGAACGTCTGACCCTTTCGCCCTCCACCCACGCGAGCGGCGGGCCGGCGCGTTATTTCGATGTCGCGGAGACCGGCGGGCGGATCGGCTTCATCACGCCGCTCAGCGCGCATTTCTGCGACAGCTGCAATCGCGTGCGCGTCACCTGCACCGGCGAGCTTTACACCTGCCTTGGGCAGGAGGACAAAACCGACCTGCGCGGCCCGCTGCGCTCGTCGGACGACGACGCGGCGCTGAACGCGGCGCTTGACGACGCGATGCGGCGGAAACCCCGCGGGCACGATTTCGTCGCCCAGGCGTCCGGCGAGCTTGCGCCCTCCGCGCGACACATGAGCCTGACCGGCGGCTGATTTTTTTTTCATCCGCAATAGTAACCTTTCGCGCCGATGTTCCGTATCTCCCTGTGCAGGCCGACAGAGTCTGCGCAAGGCGCCCGATTTTCGGGCGCGCTCTCAGGGAGTTCGAACATGCAGATGAAAGTCGTTTCCGGCGCCAGCATCGCGGCCGCCGCCATCGCCCTCGCCGTTTCCGGCGCCGCTCTCACCACCCAGGCGCAAGCCAAGAAGGCGCCGGTTCATTGCATGGGCGTCAACGCCTGCAAGGGCCAGAGCGCCTGCAAGACCGCCAACAACGCCTGCAAGGGCCAGAATGTCTGCAAGGGTCAGGGCTTCCTGATCGAGAAATCCGCCAAGGCCTGCGCCGGTCTTGGCGGCACGGTCGGCTGAATTTGCGTTTTTCCCGCGCGGCAAGCCCGCGCGGGACTTTCTTTTGCGGTCTGGGGAGGTTGTTGTGACCGGGAGCGATCAGGCGGCGCGCTCAAGCCGCGCTCAGGGCTTCGGACTCGGCCTGCGGCCGGTCTATTATCCCGAAATTCTCGCGGCGCCGCAGCCCGTGGACTGGTTCGAGATCATTTCCGAAAACTACATGGTTCCCGGCGGCCGCCCGTTGGCCACGCTCGACCGCATCCGGGCCGATTATCCGATGCGCATGCATGGCGTGTCCTTGTCCATCGCCTCGACCGATCCGCTCGACTTCGATTATCTGCGCGCTCTCAAGAAACTGGTCGCGCGCGTCGAGCCCGAACTTGTCTCGGACCATCTTGCCTGGACCGGAGTCCATTGCCTCAACCTGCATGACCTGCTGCCGGCGCCGCTGACGCGCGAGTCGCTCGACCATTGCGTCGCGCGGGTTGGCCGGGTTCAGGATTTCCTCGGCCGGCGGATCGCGCTGGAGAATCCCTCGACTTATGTGGCCTTCGCCGGCGACGAGATGAGCGAGGCGGACTTTCTTGCCGAACTGGCGCAGCGCGCCGACTGCCTGCTGCTGCTCGACGTCAACAATGTCCATGTCTCTGCCTTCAACCACGGCTTTGACGCGCACGCCTATCTCGACCGGCTGCCCAGGGAGCGCGTCGCCCAGATCCACGTCGCCGGCCACAGCGATCTCGGGACCCACAAGATCGACACCCACGACCATCCGGTCTGCGACGATGTCTGGGCGCTGTTTTCATATGTGCAGCGGACTTTCGGGCCGATCCCCGCGATGATCGAGCGCGACGACCGTTTCCCGCCCTTCTCGGAACTGCTCGAGGAACTGGCGCATATGCGCCTCCTGGCCGAGGCCGAGGAAAGGGAAGCCGCGTGAAGCTCGCCGAAGTACAATCGCTTTTTCAGCGCAGCGTTCTGGCGGCGGAGCCGGACCTGCGGCTGCTCGCTCTCCTGCGCCCGCCCGTCCGCGCGACCGACATAGCGGAAACCTTTGCAGTCTATCACGACGGCTACCGCCTGCGGATGGCGGAATTTTTGGCCAATGATTACCCGGTCCTGCGCGAAGCGCTGGGTGAGGTCGCCTTCGGAGCGATGGTCGAGTCCTATTCGTCGGCTCATCCGTCCCTGTTCCGCAACGCGCGCTGGTTCGGCGCGGGCCTTCCCCAATTCCTGCGCGCGACGCCGCCTTATTCGGACGACGCTTTCGTCTGCGGACTGGCGGCGTTGGAGGCGGCGCTGGCGCAGAGTTTCGACGCCGGGGATTCGGCGCCCTTGCCGATCGAGATTCTCGGCGTTGCTCGCGAGGAGGATTGGCCGCGCCTATGTTTCGGCTTCGACGAGAGCGTGATCGTAGTCGAGACGACGGCGGCGGCGCTCGCCGCCTACGAGGCTTTTCACGCCGATGAGTGCATTTCGGAGGCGCCGGATGGCGCGGAAATCGCGTTGGTCGTTTGGCGCCGGGATCTCGATGTGAATTATCGGGCATTGGAGCCCTTGGAAAGACTTGCCTTGATCGAAGCCAGGGCCGGAGCGACTTTCGGTGAAATCTGCGCGACTCTAGCTTTTTCATATCCGGAGCGCGGAGCAGACGAGATGGCGCCGGCCGCGGGCGGCTTTCTTGCTCGCTGGTTTGCCGATGCGATGATCGTCTCCGCTGCTCCCGCGCCGGAATGATTTCAAGAATGGAGCGCGAATGAAAAGCCCGCCGCGATGTCCTCGCGGCGGGTTTCGTTTTTCAGCGGCAAGGCGGCTCGCCGGGCCCGCCGCAACGCGGCCGTTCGTGGGGCGGCGGGCCGCCGGGATGCGGCGGCTCCATATGGGGGGGAGCCGCGGGCGGCGCCATATGCGGCGGCGGGGGCGCAACATGCGGCATTGCCGGCGGCGGGACATGCGGGGCGGGCGGCTCCATCATATGGGGCGCGGCGGCCGGTGGCGGCGGGACATGCGGGGCGGGCGGCGGCGCCATGTGGGGCGGGGCTGGCGGCGCGGCGGGATGGGGCGGCTCCGTCATACGGGGCGCAACGTGGGGCATTGCCGGCGGCGGGACATGCGAGGCGGGCGGCTCGATCATATGGGGCGCGACTTGCGGCGCGGCGGGCGCTTCCGGATGTGCGACCGGAGGCGCAGTTTGTGGCGCGATTTGGGGCGCGTTGACATGCGGCAGCGGCGCGGCCGGAGCCATGGCGGGTCCGGCGCCTGGATGCGCGCCCACGGCTGGCGGCGACGCGCCGGGATGCGGCAGGGGCGCGCCGCTCGGACCTGTCGGGATGGCTCCGCCGGGAGCGGCCGGATGAGGCGCCGCAGGCGTCATGGCCGGGGCGGTTGGAGCGGCGCCGGCAGGCGCGCCGGGATGGGGCAGGGGCGCGCCGCCCGGAGCTGGCGGGATAACTCCGCCGGGGGCGGCCGGATGAGGCGCGGCTGGAGCCATCGGCGCCGCAGGCGTCATGGCCGGAGCGGCGCTCGTTGGCGCGCCGGGATGGGGGAAACCTCCTCCCGCCGGGGCCATCGGCGTGGGAGCCGGTCCGGCGCCGGGCGCGACTGGAGGCGCGCCGCCGGGCTGCGGCCGGTTGAACCGGTTGTAATAATCTTGCGCGCCAGGCGATTGCGCCTGGATCACGGCGGGC
>JAJXYV010000043.1 GCA_021780435.1 Pseudomonadota bacterium | reverse complement strand
GCAGGTCGTTCATCATCGGCGCGTATTGCGCGTCGGCATTGTCGCGCAGACGCTTCAGGCCGGTGACAAAGCTCGGCCACGGTCCACTCTCCAGCTGGTCAAGCATGGGCGTGGGATGCATTGGCTTAGGCGCGCCCTTGCCTTCCGTGCGAATGGAATCGTCCTGCGACATTTGTTACCTCCCTTGGACGCCGAACCGAGTGCCGACGCCATTATTCACATGCGGCCTTCTCGGGCTTTGCCCTGATTGGCTGCTCGTTTTCGTTAGTTCTTGCGATCATAACAGAAAATGCGAATATGAGAATAGGCGGAGGTCAACAAAATGCAAAATTTTCTAGCCAATGAAGAAAATAACATAAATTCAATATCTTGCATCCAGAGCCGCGGAGATGAAAGCGGCTGGAGCCCCTCTGCCTTTTCACTGGAGGACAAGGATTCCTGGCGTCGCTGGCGCGATATCAAGCTCCGGCAAGCGGAGTCCGCGCGCGACGCTCCGCCGACCTTGATCGAAGACCCCCGATCGGTTTCCGCAGCCGAACGCCGCGCTTTGCTGGCGCAGGTCGTCGCGACGAATTTCGCCCTTTACGAATGGCGGATCGCACCCTCTGACGAAGACGCGCTCGACGAATGGCTGCTGGCCTTCACCGGATCCTTCGGCCTGCGCGCGCGGGAGGATCACCGCTCGGCCAACGGCAATGGGGTCGTGCGAATCGAAGTCGCGCGCGAAGGCGGGCGGGCGGGATACATTCCCTACACCAATCTGCGAATCGCCTGGCATACGGATGGCTATTACAATTACCACGGCCCCTCGAACTGCGTCCGCGGCATGATCCTGCATTGCGCGGCGGCGGCCTCGCAGGGCGGCGAGAATCGCCTGCTGGACCATGAACTCGCCTATCTGCGCTTGCGCGATTCGGATGAGGAGGCGTTGCGCCTGCTGATGCACCCGCAAGCGATGACGATCCCCGAGGCGACCGACGACAGCGGACGTTTCCGCGCAACGAACGCCGGCCCGGTTTTCTTCCTGGACGATTCCGGCGCGCTGACGATGCGCTACACGGCGCGAAAGAGATTCGTCGAATGGCGCGACGAGGCGACGCGCGGCGCGGCGGACCGCCTCCTTGCGCTCATCGAATCCGATCCCCATGTGCGGCGGCTCAAGATGGCGCCGGGCCAGGGCCTGCTGTGCAACAATGTCCTGCACGACCGCGCCGGCTTCGAGAACGACGCGGACACCTGGCGGCGCCTTTGCCGCGTGCGGTTTCACAATCGAATCGACATAAACTAGGAGGAAGCAATGGCGCGTATCAGCGAGATCATCATCGCCCACCCGGAAATGAACAGTTTCACGGAACTCGAACGGCGCGTGGTTGACGCCGCGCGCGACGGCGAGATCCACCTCTACATGGACATCAAGCCGGAATATCCCGACACGCCGAGCAAATGGGAGCTCAGGCTCGAGCAGGCCTTCTACCGCGCCGAGAGCCCGCGCCAATGACGACGGCGCCGAAGCGGGAAATCGGCGAGATCGACGCGCCCTACCGGCGCAAGATCAAGCTCGACGAAGTCGCCTATGATGGCGGGATGACCCTGCTGCGCCTGACCATTCGGGAGGGCGCGCGCTACACCATTCTCGAAATCGATCCCCTGACCGCCGAGCGCTGGGGGCGCATGATGAGCGAATGGTCGCAGGCCCAGGCTTCCGAGCCGCCCCAGGTTACGGAGAAATGATCGATTTTATCGAACGAATCGACCATAAATATGCGATAGATTGATAATTCGATATATTCGATAGTGCGACGGTTCACAGAAGGTAAACCGTCGCATGTCCAGCACAGCAGCCACAGTCGCCGTACACAAGAAACACCCTGTTATCGCGCTACTTCCCGGTCTGGCGCTGACCGTGGCGATCACGCTGGTCGCATACGCCCTGCGCCTGATCCCCGGCGTCGACAAATTCAGCCCGATGATTCTGGTGATCCTGATCGGCGCCCTGATCCACAACACGGTCGGCAACATTCCGGGCACGGGCGAAGGCGTCACCTTCTCGTTGAAGCGCATTCTTCGCCTTGCGATCATGCTGATCGGCCTCCAGATCACGGCGCAACAAGCGGCGGAAGTCGGCGTGCACGGCATCGCCATCGTCGCCATCGGTCTCGTCGGCACCCTGGTTGCGACGATCGTCATGGGACGCCTGATGGGCATCGAGAGCGGCCTTGCTCTGCTGATCGGCGTCGGCACCTCGATCTGCGGCGCCTCCGCGATCGTCGCGGCCAAGGTGGCGACCGGCGGCGAGGATGACGATGCGGCTTATGCGGTCGCCGGCGTCACGCTTTTCGGCACCCTCGCCATGTTCCTCTACCCAGCGCTGAAAGGCGTCCTCCATCTGTCGGACCCGGCCTTCGGCCTGTGGGCCGGCGCGTCGGTGCATGAAGTCGCCCAGGCCGTCTTCGCCTCCTCGCAGGGCGGTCACGAAGCGCTCTATATCGGCACGATCGCCAAACTGACCCGCGTGGCGATGATGGCGCCGGTGATCATTCTGCTCGGCGAGATCTATTCCCGCATGGGCCTGTCGGGCGCGGGCGAGCGCGGCCGTCCGCCGTTCCCCTGGTTCCTGGTCGGCTTTCTGGCCATGTCGGCGCTGAACAGCCTCGTCGCCATTCCGCACGCCATCAGCGACCCGGTCCGCGCGGCGACGACCTTCCTGCTTTCGATGGCCATGGCCGCGATGGGCCTGCACACCAACCTGCGCCATGTCTTCTCGGCGGGGCTGAAGCCGCTGGCCCTTGGCCTGTTCGCCTCGGCCTTCATCAGCCTGACGGCGCTGGCCCTGATCAAGTTGACCATGTGACGATGACGCGGCGGCGAAGGAAAACTTCGCCGCCGTCTTGACATTGGTCGCGTGCCTGAAATGATACGAATGTGATAATATGTCGCACCGAGCGACACGCCAGCTCCGCCGCAAAGGCGCATAAAAAGTTCGAGCGGCGGTTTTCAGGGGAGAAGTCATGACCGACGTTGTTTTGCGCCGCAGAGACGCGATGTTTGCGATGGGCCTTGGCCTTGCCACCGGCCTTGCCATCCAAGGCGCGCATGCGGAAGACGCCAAGCCGATGACCCTTCCGGCAGGCGCCGACACGCTGGCCGAACTTGCGGCGAAGCTCGCAAAGGCGCCGCGTCGCCGCGACTACAAATCCGTTCCGATGATTCTCACCGACAAGGATTACTGGGACCATCAGGCGCTCACCGAGGTTCTGGCCTACCGCGGCTCCCCGAAACAATGCTGGGACAATACCGACATCGGCGGCATGTGGCTCAATGGCATGCGCAATGCCCTGAACGCCCAGGTCTTCGGCTTCAAGCACCCGAACTTCCTCATCGTCTCGGCGACTCATGGCCTCGCCCATCTCGCCTTGCTCGATCAGGCGATGTGGGACAAATACCAGCTCGGCAAGCTGGCCGGCGACAAAGTCCCGAGCAATACGTTCCTCAACGAGCAGCCGGGCGCCTCGGCCGACGCCAAGGATTTCGAAAATCCCGACGGCGTTTTCTCGAGCCACAATGTTTCCATCCCGGCGCTGATGCGGCGCGGGGTGGTCTTCCTCGCCTGCCACAATACGATGTGGGAGGTCAGCGAGAAGCTGATCAAGGCCGGCGTCAATCCCGACAAGCTGTCGCATGACGCGATGGCCGCGGAACTGACCAATCACATCGTTCCGAGCGCAATCCTGACGCCGGGCATCGTCGGGACGATTCCCGAGCTCGCCGCGGCCGGATTCACATACCTTCGATAAGGACCAACGACATGAAAAGTTTTTCACGCGCGGCGTTTTTCGCCGCAGCGGCGTTGCTGGTTGTGGGCGCGTCATTCGGCGCGCGCGCGGAAGGCGCCAAATTGCGGTCCAATTTCGCGCCGCCATGGCAAGGCGGCGCCAATGACGACGTCGACCCGGCTCAACGCGGTCTCGACTTCACCGAGCCGGACGCCGACAACCTCGCCGATTTCCACGGCTCGCCGCAGGATCCCAAACTGACGCTGTTCTTCGGCGGCAATTATTATTTTGCCACGGCAGAGCTCGTCGCTGCTTTCGAGAAGCTGCACCCTGAATACAAGGGCCGCATTTATTGGGAGACGATCCCGCCCGGCCTGCTCGTCGAGCAGATCAAGGCCGGCGGCGCGATTACGGTCGGCAACATGACCTGGACGGCCAAGGCGGACGTCTATTTCGCCGGCCTCAAGAAGATCAACCAATATATTGGCGAGGGCATGCTGGAGGCCCCGGCCCTGCCCTATGTCACGAATACGCTGACGATCATGGTCCCCAAGGACAACCCAGCGCATGTGACCGGCCTGAAGGATCTCGGCAAGCCGGACGTCAAGCTGGTCATGCCGAATCCCGCCTTCGAGGGCATCGGCCGCCAAATCAAGGCCTCGCTGGCCAAGGCCGGCGGCGAGGATCTCGTCAAGGCGGTCTACGAGACCAAGGTCGCCGACGGCGCGACAATCATGACCCACATCCACCATCGCCAGTCCCCGCTCTATCTGATGCAGGGTCGCGCGCAGGCGGGCGTCACCTGGCAGTCGGAAGCGATCTTCCAGGAAAAAGCCGGGCATCCGATCAGCCATGTCGATATTCCCGATGATCAGAATACGACGGCGATCTATGCTGGCGCCGTCGTGAAGGGCGCGCCGCATCCGCAAGCCGCCAAGCAATGGCTGGATTTCATCAAGTCGCCCGAATCCTTGGCGATCTTCGAGAAATACGGATTCAAGCCTTACGCGGGCGACACCAAATAAATGCCGCGACACTGGCGCCTCGAACAGCAAAGGACCACGATGGCGATGCCGACGGATCACGTCGCGTCAAAAACGGAAGGGCGCAGGCTCGACCTGTCTCCCTATCTCGTCGGCGCAAGCATCGGCGTCCTGAGCTGGGTCGCCTTTGCCGTGTCCAAGGAGCCGATTGGCGTCACGACACCGCTCTCGCGGGTCGCGGCGCCTGTCGCTGCGGCGATCTTCGGCAACGAGGCCGTCGCGGCAAATCCCTATTGGTCGCCGATGCCCTTTTCATGGGATTACGGCGTCCTGTTCCTGATCGGAATGATGGCTGGAGCCTTCGTCTCATCCCTCGCGTCAGGTACATTCCGGCTTGAAGCCGTGCCGCGTTTCTGGCGCGGGCGCTTCGGCGGCTCACTGATCAAACGTTTTGCGGCAGCCTTTTTCGCCGGCGCGCTGATGATGTTCGGCGCGCGCATGGCCGGAGGATGCACCAGCGGCCATGGCATCTCCGGCGTGCTCCAGCTCGCCTTGTCCAGCGGCCTCTTCATCGTCGTGGTTTTCGCCAGCGCCATCATCGGATCGCGCGTGGTCTTCGGGCGGAGGGGAATCAAGTGAGCGTCGTCCTACCCCTCC
The DNA here is from genome assembly GCA_021780435.1 of Pseudomonadota bacterium. Taxonomy (GTDB): domain Bacteria; phylum Pseudomonadota; class Alphaproteobacteria; order Rhizobiales; family Beijerinckiaceae; genus Rhodoblastus. Next base: position 2,843 of record JAJXYV010000043.1, on the reverse strand, counting down.
TCATGGGCTATGTTTTCGGCTTTCTGCTCCATCGCGCCCGCGTGACGGACAGCAATGTCATCGAAGGGCAGTTCTGCTTCTGCGATTTCACGATGATCAAGGTGATGCTTCCCGCCATCATCATCGGCGGGCTCGGCGTCCTCGTGCTCGTCCGGATTGGCGATGCGCAATATTACATCAAGGACGCCAACCTTCTTGGCGTGCTCCTCGGCGCCGTCATGTTCGGCGTGGCCCTGGTGTTTTTCGGCTATTGCCCCGGCACTGCTCTGGCGGCCACCGCCACCGGCAGTCTGCACGCCCTCGCCGGCGTCCTGGGCATGATCGCAGGGGCGATCCTCTATGCCTTCAGCTATGGCTGGATCAAGGCGAACATTCTCGACGTGTGGGCCTTGGGAAAGGTCCGCCTGCCGGAATTGACGGGCGTGCACGACATCGTCTGGTTCGCGGGGCTCGGCTTGATCGCCTTGGTTCTTTTCGTCTGGCTGGAACGCCGAGCCGCCTGACCTCGAATAAAACGCGACCTGCTCGCGAGAAAAAAAGCGCCGCAAAGGCGCGCCGGAATGGGAGGAAAAATGTTGAACACCAAGGTCTACGCGCGTCTCGCGGCGGCGGCTTTTCTCGCCCAGGGTCTCGCTATCGCCTCCGCGCGGGCGGACGACGCCGATCTCGTCGCGCGCGGCGAATATCTGGCCCGTCTCGGCGACTGCGGCGCCTGCCACACGGGCGAAGGCGGCAAGTTCATGGCGGGCGGCCTTCCGTTCAAGACTCCCGGAGGCGTGGTCTATTCGACCAATATCACGCCCGACCCCAAAACCGGCGTCGGCAATTACACGCTCGAGCAATTTGGCGCCGCCCTGCGTCGCGGCGTGGCGGCGGACGGGCATTATCTTTATCCCGCGATGCCTTACCCCTCTTTCGCCAAGGTGACGGACGAGGACGTCAAGGCGCTTTACGCCTATGTCATGAAGGGCGTGACGCCGGTCGAGCAGGCGAACAAGCCAAGCGAGATGCGTTTCCCGTTCAACATCCGCTGGAGCATGTTCGGCTGGAATATGCTGTTCCTTGACAAGAAGCCGTTCACGCCCGACCCGACCAAGGACGAGCAGTGGAATCGCGGCGCCTATCTCATCGAAGGGCTCGGCCATTGCGGCGCCTGCCACACGCCACGCGGATTGGCGATGCAGGAAAAAGCTTACAGCAACGATAGCCCCAATTTCCTCGCCGGCTCGACACTGACGCCGTGGCGCGCCATCGGCTTGCGCAACCTGACCTCCGAGGATGACCTCGTCGAACTCCTCAAAACCGGCGCGAACAAGCGGTCCGCGGCCTTTGGCCCGATGACCGAAGTCATCCACTACAGCACGCAACATTTCACCGGCGACGATCTCCAGGCGATCGCCCAATATCTCGTCTCGCTGGCGCCGGCTGGAACCAAGCCGCCCGAAACCGTCGCCATGGACGAAAAATTGCTCTACGGGACGCGCGGCGGCCTCGGCTACGAGCAATTCTGCGCGTCATGCCACCGCCGCGACGGGCTCGGCGCGCCGAACATTTTCCCTGCTCTCGCCGGCAATCCGGCCTTTGCCTCGGAGGATCCGACGTCCGTCCTTCACGTCGTGCTCGCCGGCGGCAAGGCCGCCGAGACCGAGCATAGCAAGCATCAGTTCCAGATGCCGGCTTTCGCACGACTGACGGACGACGAACTCGCAGAGATCCTGACTTTCGCGCGCAAGTCCTGGGGCAACGACGCAAACCCCGTGACGACCGCCCAGGTCGCTTCGATGCGCGCGGAGCTCGCCTTGCCGCCGCCCGCGCCGAAGACGGTCCTGACGCCGCGTCTGGCCGACCTTTTGAACGAGCAGGATTCGGCTCAACTCACCTATGGCCTGCGCCTGATGGCCGAGACCCACAAGCTGCTGCCGAACAATGTCGGCGACGCGCTCGACTGCAATTCCTGCCACCTTGACGGCGGCACGATCGCCGAGGCCTCGCCCTATTTCGGCATCACGACCTTGTTCCCGGTGTACAACAAGCGCGCCGGTCGGGTGATCTCGATCGAGGACCGACTCAACGGCTGCTTCCAGCGCTCGATGCACGGTTCGGCATTGCCGGTCGATTCCCCCGAAATGAAGGCCATGGTCGCCTATATGACCTGGTTGAAAGGCGAGAAAGGCCCCGATGGCAAAATTCGCGGTCGCGGCCTTCCCAAACTTGATCGTTCGATGAAGCCCGACCCGGTTCGCGGCCAGCAGGTTTACGCCGAGAAATGCGCGGTCTGCCACGGCAAGAACGGCGAAGGGAGGAGAAACGCCGCTGGCGGCTGGGTCTTCCCGCCGCTGTGGGGCGACGACTCCTATAATATTGGCGCCGGCATGGCGCGCACGTTCACCGCCGCCGGTTTTGTCAAGGCGAACATGCCAATCGCGCATCAAGCGAATTTCCCGCAGGCGCAAGGCGGCTTGTCGGACCAGGACGCGCTCGACATCGCGGACTTCTTCACGCATCAGCCGCGAGCAGACTACCCCCCGAAGGTGAATGACTGGCCCAAGGGAGACAAGCCAGCCGACTCCCGCTACTGAGCGGACCGGCTGGACAAAAGGGGCGGTGCGCGGCCTCGAAACAACGGGCGCGCACCGAGGATTCCGCTCGACATTCCAATAAATACGAATAATCTAATGCGATAAAAAAGCACGGCGGGCGAGGCGGACGTCAACGTCGTCAAAATTGGGAGGCAGGGATGGCGGAGATCGTCATTATGGGCGCCGGGCTGGGCGGCGTCATCATGGCTTATGAGATGAAGGACGCGATGCGTCCGGAGGACCGGCTGACGGTTGTCACCAGGG
>JAJXYV010000264.1 GCA_021780435.1 Pseudomonadota bacterium | reverse complement strand
TGATCCTGCTCGTCGCGCTGTGGATCGAGAAGCCGCTCGAATTTTCCGCTTTCCCGACAATCCTGCTGGTCGCCACCATGCTCCGCCTGTCGCTGAATATCGCGACGACCCGATTGATCCTGACGCATGGCGCGCAGGGGGTCACGGCGGCCGGCTATATCATCGGCGGCTTCGCGCGCCTTGTGATGGGCGGCGATTTCGTCATCGGTCTCGTCGTCTTCGTCATTCTCATTACCGTCAATTTTCTGGTCATCACCAAGGGCGCGACCCGCATCGCGGAAGTCGGCGCCCGGTTCACACTCGACGCCATTCCCGGCAAGCAGATGGCGATCGACGCCGATCTCTCCGCCGGCCTGATCAATGAGAAGGAGGCGCAGCAGCGCCGGCGCGAACTGGAGGAGGAGAGCTCCTTTTTCGGCTCGATGGATGGCGCGTCGAAATTCGTGCGCGGCGACGCCATCGCCGGACTGATCATCCTCGCGGTCAATGTCTTTGGCGGCATCGTCATCGGCGTCACGCGCCATGCGCTCGATCTCGGCGCGGCGGCTGATGTCTACACCAAACTGTCGGTCGGCGACGGGCTCGTGTCGCAGATTCCGGCGCTGATCGTCTCGCTCGCAGCCGGCCTTCTCGTTTCGAAAGGCGGCACGCGCGGCTCCGCGGACAAGGCGGTGCTCGGTCAGCTCGGCGGGCATCCGCGCGCGCTTTTCGTGGCCAGCGCTTTGCTCTTCGCGCTCGGCCTCACGCCGATGCTGCCATTCTTCCCCTTTGCCGCCCTCAGCGGCGTTCTGGCCTTTCTCGGCTACGGGATCCCGCGCAAGCTCGCGGAGACGCGGGCGGCTGCCGAAGCGGCCGAGCGCGTCCGGGAAGAAAAAGCGCGGGCCGAGACGCGGAATTCGGTCAAGGAATCGCTGCGCACCCACGAGATCGAGCTCGTCATGGGCAAGCAGCTTGCGGCGCGGCTCCTGGCCTCGCAACATGAGCTTTCGACGAGGGTCGCGAAAATGCGTCGGAAATTCGCGACGCAATATGGCTTTGTCGTTCCCGACATCAAATTATCCGACAGCCTCTCGGCGCCGCCGAAATCGTATGAGATCAAGATTCATGGCGCGATCGTCGCCCGCCAGGAGGTTCGCATCGGCGATTATCTTGTCATCAACGGCGATGGCAAGCGTCCTGATGTTCCGGGCGACGAGACCCGCGAGCCGGCGTTCGGAATGAAGGCCTACAGCATCGCGGAAACCTATGTCGCCGAGGCCAAGCGCGCCGGATTCCATCCGGTCGACAACATGTCGGTCCTGCTGACCCATCTGTCGGAAGTGCTGCGCAACAATCTGGCGCAATTGCTGTCCTACAAGGACATGCGGTCGCTGTTCGACCGGCTCGGCCCTGAATACAAGCGCCTGCTCGACGAGATCAGCCCGTCGCTGATTTCCTATTCCGGTCTGCAGGCGGTGCTCAAGCTCCTTCTGACCGAGCGGATTTCGATCCGCAATCTCCATCTCATCCTTGAGGCGATCGCCGAGATCGCGCCGCATGCGCGCCGCGCCGAGCAGATCGCGGAACATGTGCGGCTGCGCATGGCGCAGCAGATCTGTGGCGATCTCGCCCAGGGCGGCGTGTTGAAAATCCTGCGCCTCGGCAACCGTTGGGACCTGGTGTTCCATCAGAGCCTGAAAAGGGACGCCAAGGGCGATGTCGTCGAGTTCGACATCGATCCGCGGCTGGTCGAGGAGTTCGGCGAGCAGGCCTCGCCCGTTATCCGCAAGCATCTCGACGCCGGCCAGCAATTCGTGATCGTCGCGACTCCGGAAACGCGCCCCTATGTGCGGATGATCGTCGAGCGGCTGTTCGCGACCTTGCCGGTGCTTTCGCATCTGGAGCTGGCGCGCGGGATCGAGATCCAATCCCTGGGGACGATTTCGTGAGCTTCCTGTCCGCCGACATGATTGCGACGGTCTTCGTCCTGTTCTGCCGGATCGGCGCCTGCCTCATGCTGGCGCCAGGCTTTTCCAGCCCGCGCGCGCCGGCGCGTGTTCGGCTGTTCATCGCCCTGGTCCTGACCCTGGCGCTGACGCCGTCGCTGAGCTCCGGCGCGGCCGTGGCCTTCCCGAATCTGGGCGCGCTGACGGGCGCCATCCTCTCCGAACTTGGGATCGGCGGCGTGATCGGCCTGCTCGGGCGCTTCTATTTTCTGGCCCTGGAGACGCTGATGATGGCGGTTTCGATGAATATCGGCCTGAGCAACGCGCTTGGCGCGCCGATCGATGAAACGGAACCCCTGCCGCCGATCGCAACCTTGATCACCACGACGGCGACCGCGCTCATTTTCGTGACGGATCTGCATTGGGAGTTGATCCGCGGATTGATCAGCTCCTATCGGATCATGCCGATCGGCTTCCTGCTAAGGCCGCAGGCGGCGCTGCATATGCTCGTCGGCGATCTGTCGTCGGCGTTCGTCGTCGCCCTGCGGGTCGCGAGCCCTTTCATCGTCTTCGCCATCGCCGTCAATCTGGCGATCGGCCTGATCAACCGGCTGACGCCGCAGATTCCGGTGTTCTTCATTTCCGGCCCCTTCGTCGTCGCGGGCGGATTGATCCTCTTCTACTTCATCTCCGGCTCGATGGTCTCGGCCTTCCTGTCGGCTTTTGGCGATTGGGCGTTGCGAGGCGATTGATGCGGGAACGGAAGAAAGCTCTTGAACGGCTGCTCGCGGTCAAGGCCCAGCTGCGCGAATTGGAGCAGGCGCGGCTTGTCGAGATCGAGCGCCACCAGGCGAAAGCCCAGGACGACCGCGACGCCATGTTGGGATTTCTCGACGGCGTCGGCGAGAAGGATCCTTTGCTTCTGAGCCTGGCGTGCCGTCGCGTGGTCGGCGCGGCGCGGGGCGCGGCGGCGCTGGAGGCCAAGGCCAATGCGCAAAAGGAAATAGTCCTGCGGCGCTCGGTCCAGAAGCAAGGCGTGGAAAAGCTGCTGCGTGAAGCCGCCGGCGCGCTGGAGCGGGACGAGGAAAAACGCCGCCTGCTCGAGATCGGCGAGCGGCAGGCCGGCGCGCCATCGACAAGCCTGCCGTAAGCCAGGACGCCTAGATTGTATCGTGCAACTGGAGCCGGGCATGGCGATTTCTCCTGCTTCCGATATCATTCTCGATGTGGCGCGGGCGGCCGATCCGCAAAAGGCGATGGCGACGACGCGCGCCCTTGCCGCTGCGTCAGCCGAGGCATCGGGGGCCTTCGCCGCGACGCTCGACGGGCTTCCGGCCGCCAGGACCGCGTTGCCGGACTTTTCGTATCGGGCCGCGACCCCCGTTTTGCAAAAAGCCGAGACTCCCCAGCACAAGGCCGAGATCGGCCTCGAGAGCATGTTGCTGAAAAGCTTCGTCGATCAGATGCTGCCCAAGGACGCGGCGGATGTGTTCGGCTCCGGCGTCGCGGGCGACGTCTGGCGATCGATGCTATCGGAGAAGATCGCGGACCAGATCGCGAAGTCCGGCGCGCTGAAAATCGGCGAACGCCTCTTCGCCACCCACAAGAACCTGCTGCATTCGACGAAACATGCGGCGACGACCGCCTGAGGCGCAAAAATGATCCATCGAAGCAGTCTGGCTTCTCCTTTGGCCAAGTCGATTCCGGCGCTTCAGGACGCGCTTGATCGTATGGAGGCGACGATCGAGCAGGAGACTTCTGTTCTGCATGAGAATCGCGTCGCCGAGCTCGCGGATTTCAACCATCGCAAACATCAAGGTCTGCTCGAAATCAATCGCATCCTGCGCCATTTCGACGCCGCGGAACTGGCGGGCGTGGGGCGCGCGAGGGTCTTGAGACTCGTCGGCAAGCTGGAGGAGAACCAGGCCCTACTGGCCCGCAGCCTCAAGGCGGTGGACGAAATCGCGGGCCTTCTCATGCGGGCGATCGAGGCGGCCGAATCCGACGGCACCTACGGACGCGGCGGAATCCCGTAGGCGGGAGCGGAAAATGGTCAAGATGCTCATCCTCGCCATCTGGGCGAGCGCGGCGACCGCTTTGGCCAGCTACGCGGCCGCGGAATGGCGCATGTCGCATGCCCTGGCGATAGAGGCGGGAGCGGACGACCACGTCTACGAATATCGCAAGACTCGCGTGATCAATGTCCCGATCATCGCCGATGGCGCGTTGCTCGGCTATGTCATCATGCAGTTTCTCTATGCGATTGACGCGCGGGCTGCGGAAAAACTCAATGTCAATCCGGAGGCGTTCATTCTCGATTACGCCTTCCGCGCGGTCTATGGCGATCCGGGCCTCGATTTCCGGCATCTCGAAAAATATGACATCGGCGCCTTGACCGGCCAGATTCGGAGCGTGGCCAATGAAAAGCTGGGCGCCGGGCTGATCAAGGAAGTCCTCGTTCAGGACTTCGCCTATATGCCGAAGGAACAGGCGCCGCGCTGACAAGGGATTCGCGACAAGGTCCGGACAAGCGGCGCGCGTTACGCTGACGCATCTGTCAATCGGCGCTCGCCCCCGCGGGGTTCTGCGCCTTCAAGCGATGGTGCGCGCGACATGGGATTCTACCCGATCAAGAAGGCCCGCCCGACTGAAATCCGGCGTGACGATGTCTATGCGACCCTGAGCGCGACGATCGCGCCTCAGATCGAGAAGATCTTGGATGAGTTCTACGCCGAGCTGGCCGGCAATCCCGAAAAGGCGGCGTTGCTCGGCGACGCGGCGACCGCGGCGCGGGTGCGGTCGAGCAATCTCGAACATTGGAGGCTCCTTCTGGCCAAGGCGCCCGGCGAGGAGCTGAAGCGTCGCGCCCGGCGTATCGGCGAAACCCATGTCCGGGTGAAAATCCCGCCCGATGACTATCTTGGCGCCTATGGTTATTTCTTCAGGCGTTTCGCAAAAGTCATACTCGAGGGTCATCCCCGCGAATCGGAATTGGTCGACGCCCTCGCCGCGTCAGTGTTCACGGACATGGCCGCCAATTTGATGGCCTTTTTTGTCGGCTCTGAAAGTGTTGCGCGCGAAGTCGAGGCGAACGAGCTGAAAGTGGCGGTGGAAGCGGAGATGGATGCTTCGAACGCCGTCGTCGCCTCGCAATCGGGCGCCTTGCGCGCGATTGTCGGCGACCTGGAGAAGCTGCTCGACGGTTTGCGTGGCGGCGTCGATCTGGTGCGCGACGGCGTCGGGACGACGTCGCAATCCATGGCGGCGGTCGCCGCCGCAGTGGAGGAAATGCACGCGTCGAGCCAGGAAGTCGGCCGTCAGGCCGGCGAGGCGAACAGCCTCGTGCGCAATGCGGTCGGACGCGCTGACGAAGCGGAGCGCCGCTTCGCCGCCTTGTCGGCTTCCGCCGCGCGGGTGTCGGAAATCGTCGGGCTGATCGCGGGGATTTCGAACCAGACCAGCCTGCTCGCGCTTAACGCCACGATCGAGGCCGCCCGCGCGGGCGAGAACGGTCGTGGATTTGCGGTCGTGGCCAATGAAGTGAAGCTTCTTTCCCAGCGAACAAGCGCCGCAACCCGTGAAATCGCGAGTCAGATCGCCGAGATCGAAGGCGCGATGAAATCGTCCATCGCCGCGATGAACGATATTCGCGCCTTGATCGGACAGATCAGCCAGATCGCGTCTTCCGTCGCGCAGAGCTCGAGCCAGCAGATCGAGGCGGTTCAGGAAATAGGGCAAAGCGCCAATGCGGCGGCGCAGGGCGCCGCGCAGCTTGGCGGCAGCGTGAACATGTTCACGGGCGCCGTCGGCGATGTCGACGGCGCCGCCGCCAGGGTTTCCGATCAATCGCGGCAGATCAGCGCCTTGTTCGAGCGCCTGTCCACGCGCCTGACTGTGACAGTGAAGAATTTCGCCGACTTGGAGCGGCGCAAACATCCTCGCTCGCCCGCGCGCGTGCCCGTCGACATTTTGTTGAACGGGCGGCGGAGCAGCGGAGAAATCATCGAAATCTCCGCAGGCGGAGCTCTCGTCGCCGGTCTTTCCGGAAGCCTCGAGTCGGGGATGATCGTCGATGCGGAATTGAGGGAGATCGGGCCGTTGCGCGCGCGTGTCGCGCCGGAGATCGAGCACGGCCAGCGTTTTCAGTTCGTCGAAATTCCCGAGGCCACGGCCCTTGCCTTGAATGCCCTGCTGAACCGACTCAGCGGCAAGGAAGCGTCCATGCGGGAGATCGTCGCCGCGCGGGCAAAAATGGTTTCTGATCTTTTCGAGCGGGCCATAGCCGAAGGGGAAGTCGCCGAAGCGGACCTGTTCGATGTCAATTACGTTCCGATCCCGGGGACCAATCCAACGCAATATCGCAATCGGGCGCTGGAATTCCTCGAGCGCCGCCTTCCTCCGATCCAGGAGCCGATTCTTGACCTCGATTCGGGAATTGTCTTTTCGGCGGCGGTCGATCGAAACGGCTACCTTCCCGTCCACAACAGGAAATATTCGGCCCCGCAGGGCGCGGATCCCGTGTGGAACAACGCGAATTCGCGCAATCGCAGGATATTCGACGACATGACGGGATTGATGGCGGCGCGCAACAAACAGCGGATCCTCAGCCAGACCTATCCGCGCGAACTTGGCGGCGGGCGCGTCGAACTGATCAAGGACATTTCGGCGCCGATCCTCGTGAATGGAAAACATTGGGGAGGCATGCGCCTGGGCGCAAAGATCGCCTGATCGGCGCGCCGGTCAGAGCGCCGCGCCGCGTTTCAGGCGGCGTGGCGGCGCGAGACGCGCGTCGGCCAGGGCGCGCGCCAGCCGCAGTCCGATCTGGTCGTGGCATCGAACATCCTCGCATACGACATTTTGCAGATCGACGCCGCCGCAATCGAAATCGAGGCGGAGAGAAAAGAAGGCGGTGACGCCGCGCCAAGAGAATTCCATGTTCAGCGCGATCGCGGGCAGGGCCTCCCAGAGGATGTCGAGATCGGCGGACCAGCCGTAGCGCAGGGCGCCCGGCTTGAAATAGAGCTCGGAGGCGCTGTTCACGAGATCCTCGATCGTCGCGGATTTTTCGCTGGTGATATAGCCGATCAGGTCCACGACATTGATCAGCCGGAGTTCGGATGCGACATCCGCGACATTCGCGGCGAGAATGCGCTCGCAGGCGCTGGTTGCTTCTGAATCGATCATGGCTTTCGCCTCATGGGCTGCGGCGGCCGGCGCCGCGACTGTTGAGGAAGTGGATGATCTCCGCGATGGCGCGGTAAAAATCGGGCGGGATCATCATGTCGACATCGACACGGTCGTACATGGACCTTGCCAGAGCCTTGTCCTCGACCACCGGAATGTCGTGGGCCTCGGCGATCTCGCGGATCTTCAAGGCGATCAGGTCCTGGCCCTTGGCGACGACTTTCGGCGCCCCGCCTTCTTCGCGCACATAGCGCAGCGCGATGGCGTAATGGGTGGGATTGGCGACGACCAGCGTCGCCGTCGGAACCGCGCTCATCATACGCTTGCGCGAGCGGTCGAGAGCCACCGAGCGCATGCGCGCCTTGACCATCGGGTCGCCCAGCAATTGCTTCTGTTCTTCCTTCACTTCCTGGCGAGTCATGCGCAAGTCGCGCCGCCAGTGGATGCGGGACCAGACGAGGTCGGCGGCTGCAAGCGCGCCGGTCACGGCGGCGATACTGGCCAGTTGACCGCGCGCAATGTCGAGCAGATGGTCGGCAAGCGCGGCCGGATCGCTGGCGAGAAGCAGAAAGGCGCCAGCGACCTCGCCTTTCACCACCAATGTCACGACCAAACCGACCGCGCCAAGCTTCAGCAGACTCTTGCCGAATTCGGCGGCGCCCCGCAGGCCGAAAATCCGCGACCAGCCGGCGCGCGGCGAGATACGCCCGAATTTGGGCGCGATGCGCTCGGCGATGAGACGCGGCGGATTTTGCGCGACCGAGGCGATGACGCCGGCGACGATGAGCAGCAAAAGGGCCGGCGCGACGAAGGCGCCCGCGACCTTCCCGACGGCGCCGAGCAGCAGGGCGGCGTTCCGCCCCTCGCCGAGCCGATATTGCCCGCTCTGGTCGAGGATGTTCTGCAAGGCCGCGACGAGGCGGGCCGCGCCGGACCGCAGGAAGAAGGAAAAGAACAGCAGCGAGGCGAGCAGACTGGCGAAAAGCGACGCCTCGCGGGAAAAAGGCGTGTCGCCTTTCTCGAGCGAATCGTGAATCTTCTTCTCGGTCGCCTCTTCGGTCTGGCTTTCCCGGTCGGGCGCGTCGCTCATCCGCGTTGAAACTCAGCTTCGCGGCTCATTCGAATAGAGCGTCGGCTTCGGCGCCGCCGTGAATTTCGATCTCATTGCGCTCCGCCATTTCGAGGACGGCGTCGGCGATGGCGCGACGCGCCTTCATCACGTCGCGTTGTTGCGCGGGCCCGCCCGTATTCAATTCATTTTCCACCATGCGTCGCGCCCTCGCGCCCATGGAGGACAGAATGAGTTCGCGGAACGCGACGTCCGTGCCTTTCAGGGCCATGACCACGCGGTCGGCGGGCGCGCGGTCGAAGACGGCGGTGCGGGCCTTGAGGGAGAGCTTGGCGATATCCTCGAAGGTGAACAGCAATCCGCGCAGGGTTTCAGCGTCCTTGGGGCGGTCCTCGGCGAGCGATTGCAGCACGTCCTCGATCTGGTCGCGCTCCATTTTGTTGATGATGTCGGCAATCTTGGAATGGGTGTCGGCGCCGGTGTTGCGGGCGACATTGAGCAGGAGATCTTCGTGCAAGGTTCGTTCGAGTAGGCGCATCATCGGGTCCATGACCGGTCGCGGCGAGAGCATGCGCCGCATCAGGCTGTTGCGCAGCTCGCGCGGGGTCTGGGCCATGATCCGGGCCGCCGCGCCGGACGAGAGCTTGGAGAGGACGAAGGCGAAGGTCTGCGGATGCTCCTTCTGGAGATAGGAGGCGAGGGCGCTTTCCGGCGCCGCCGAAAGCCGGTCCCACATCGCCTTGTTGGAATTGCCGAGAACGTCCGAGAGAATCTCGGCGGCTTCTTCCGGCGGCAGGGCGCCGGCGAGAAGATTTTCCGCCTCGCCGGCCGAGCCGAGCAATTCGGCGCCAGAGGAGAAATGCTGTTCGAAATCGGCGATCAGCATTTCGATGGTCGCCGGATTGACCGAGCCAAGCTCGGACGCCGCGCGGGTCACCTGACGCAGTTCGAGCGAGTCGAGCCGCTTCAGCAGGCGGCCGGCGATCGGCTTGTCGATGGCCAGCAGCAGCGCGGCGACCTTTTCGGCGCCGAAGAGGGGACGGGCCGTGGCGTGGGCGCGACCGGAGTGGCCGCCGATATGGCTCGAATCCTCAGACGAAGGCGTCGGCATCGGACGATCCAACGATCTCGGTCAGCGAAACGCCGAAGCGCGAATTGTCCTCGTCGACGACCACGACTTCGCCGCGCGCGACGATGCGGCCGTTGACGACGATATTCACCGGCTCGCCGACGCGCTGGTCGAGGGCGACCACGGCGCCGCGGCCGAGCTTCATCAGATGGGCGACCGGCATGCGGGCAGAGCCGAGCACCACCTGCACCGTCACGGGGATGCGCAGGATGGCGTCGTGCCTGTTCGCTTCGGGATCGGCCGCCGCTTCGCTGCTTTCAATTCCGGCGCCGGCCTGGGCCAATTCTTCGGTGTCAGACATGGCGTCCTCGTGTCGATCCTGTGAGCCTGGGGTCAATTCTGTTCGGCCGCGCCGGCGAGTTGGAGAAACTGGGCGAGCGGCATTTCCTCATTGTCGACCCGATCGGCGACCTTGAGCGTGTAATGGCCCTTCGCCTGGCCGAGTTCGCACCAGAACAGAGCCTGGTTCCGGCAATCAAGCCGGATCTTGGTCGCGGTCGTGGCCTTCAGCGGAACGATGTCGCCGACGCGCCAGCCGGAGATCTCGCCCAGCGTGAGGCTGTTCTCGTCGAGAATGGCGAAGGCCGTGACTTCAGCCTTTTCGACGCCCCGGCGCATCATTTTCTGCCAGCGCGGATCGCTTGCCGAGCCGTCGCTCGAAAGGTCGCGGGACAATTGCTGGCGGATCGGCGTCAGCGCCGGTTGCGGGATGACGACGAACATCTGGCCGCCGATATCCATGGCCTGGATGAGGATCTTGGCGATCACGGCGAGAACGTTGCGCCGCCCCATGACCGTGAAGTCCATCCGGGTCTCGACCCGTTCGAGCCGGAATTTGGTGGCGATGATGGGGCTGAAGGCGGAGTGGAGCGCTTCGGCCGCGATCTCGAAAACCGTCTGGGCGACGCGCGTCTCGAGGGTCGAGAAATTGCGATCGTCGTCATGGGGCGGCTCCTGGCCGTCGCCGCCGAGCAGGACCTCCATCAGCGAGAAGATGCAGCGCCGGTCGAGGCCGACGAGGATGCGGGCGTCGAGCTCGGGCGAATAGAGGATCGCGGCGATGCTGCCGTCATAGGCGTCGAGCGCGTCCCAGACATGGTCGGTGGCGATCGAATTGACGAAGCAGGTCAGGATCGCCGGCGAAAAAGGACGCATGCTTTCGGCGCAAGCCGACGCGAGCCGGTCGAAGATCAGGCTCAGCATGGGCAGGCGCTCGACGCTCAGCCCCGGATTGTCGAGCAGCTTTTCGGCGGCGCCCTGGCCTGCGGAGTCGATCTTGGCGTCCATGGCTTAGGCCGCCTGCCGTTCGGCGCCGCCGGAGGTGGTTTCGTTCTCGACCTCGTCGATGGTCGGACGTTCCTTGGCGGGGATGGTCTTGCGGCCGAATTCGACCGCGATCTGCGGCATGGCGCCATTCATATAGGCGAGCAGGGTTTGCTTGACGAGAATGAAGAGGCGCAGTTGCTTCTGGCGCGTCGCCTTGATGAGCTGGGCGACGGGGGCCACAATGCCATAAGAGGCGAAAATGCCGGAAAAGGTGCCGACCAGCGCCGCGCCGATCAGCCCGCCGAGGACTTCCGGTCCCTGGTCGAGCGCGCCCATGGCGTGAATGACCCCTAGCACCGCCGCGACGATGCCCAGGGCCGGAAAGCCGTCAGCGACGGTCGTCAGGGCGTGATAGGGCTTGAGCTTGTCATAACTGATGGTCTGGATTTCCTCGTCCATCAGCGCCTCGATTTCATAGGAGCGCGCGGTCCCGATGATGATCAGCCGGCAATAGTCGCAGACGAAGCCGGTGAGCAACTTGTTGGCCAGGACCTTGGGATGGGCGCGGAAAATCTCGGATTCGCCCGGATTGTCGATATGGGCTTCGACCTCGCCGCGCGACTTGCCGCGCATCTCGCGCATCAGCGCGTGGAGCAGCGAGAGCAGGTCAAGGAAATCCTTCTGCTTTGGCCCCTTCCCGGCGATGGCCTCGACGACCCCTGCGCCTGTGTCCTTGATGACCGAGGTCGGATTGGCGACGACGAAAATGCCGAGCGCGGCGCCGCCGAGGATCAGGAACTCGAAGGGCTGGACGAGGGTGTGGAGATGGCCGCCGATCGCCGCATAGCCGCCGAGCATGCAGCCGAAGGAAATCACCAGGCCGATGACGAAATTCAAGGCCGCGCTCCGCTTGATTGACCGTCCGCATTAGGCGGGGTCGGGCTTGCGCGAGGCTGTAGGGTCGAGGTCAGCCTCGAGCAAGCGCGGCGCGGCCTTAATGGCTTCGGATGCGCAGCGCGGGGGCGCCGGAATGCAATCAGGTCTCTATGTCGCGCTTTCGGGTCAGGTCGCCCTGCAAAAGCGTCTCGACACGATCGCGAACAATATCGCCAACATGAACACTGGAGGCTATCGCGCCGACGCCGTGAGCTTTTCGACCGTGCTCTCGAACGCCGGGCCGGCGCCGACGGCCTTCGCGACCGCCGGAGAAAGTTATATTTCGCGCCAGACCGGTGAATTGGTCTCCACCGGAAACCCGCTCGACGTCGCCGTGCAAGGCGATGGATGGTTCGCCCTGCAAACGCCGGGCGGCGTCGCCTATACGCGCGACGGCCGTCTCCACATGGACGAGGGTGGCGCCCTGCTCACCGTCAATAATTATCCGATCCTCGACGCCGGCGGCGCCTCGATCCTGCTCGATCCCGCCGCCGGACCGCCAACGATCTCGCAGGACGGCATGATCAGCCAGAACGGCCAGCAGATCGGGGCGATCGGCGTGTTCATGATCGACCCCGCAGCCCGACTGGGCCGTTACGACAATTCATCGGTCCAGCCCGACATTCCGGCGACGCCGGTTCTGGACTTCACCGGCGATGGCGTCGCGCAGGGCATGGCCGAAGGCTCCAACATCAATCCCGTGCTGGAAATGACCCGGATGATCGATGTGTCGCGCGCCTTCGACAGCACGTCCAACGCGATCCAGTCGAGCGAGACGTCGCTCCTGGACGCGATCAAGTCCCTGGGCGCCACCTCGTGACGGCGGAGGCGTGACATGCAGGCTCTGAACACTCTCTTGCACGACGTTCTGGAAGCCGATCTTCGGATCGATCCCGTCCGCATCGGCGGAATCATCACCGAAGTGGGGCCGTCAGCCTATCGGGTCGCCGGGCTGTCCCGCCTGTTGAAGCTTGGCGACGTCGTCTGTATCGACGACGATGAGCGGGGTGCGCCGGGCGAGGTTGTGCGGATCGACGCCGCGGCGGTCACCGTGAAAAGTTTCGACTCCCGCGTCCAGACCGGGGTCGGCCATCTCGCCTGGCGCGCGCGTCCCATGCGCCTGAAGCCTCACCGCTCCTGGAAGGGCAGGGTGCTCAACGCCCTCGGCCGGCCCGTCGATGGGCTCGGTCCCCTGCTCGAAGGCCCGCGATCGGTTCCAATCGACGCGGAGCCGCCGGCCGCGATGCGGCGCGAGCGCGTGCGCCGGCCGGTGAAGAGCGGCGTTCGGGTCGTGGACTTCTTCACCCCGATCTGCGCCGGGCAGCGCATCGGCATTTTCGCTGGATCGGGCGTCGGCAAATCGACCCTCCTCGCCATGCTGGCCAGTTCGCCGGGCTTCGACAGCGTGGTGATCGCGCTGGTCGGCGAACGCGGCCGCGAGGTGCGCGAATTTCTCGACGACGCCCTCGGCGAAAATCGCAAGCTCGCGGTGACGGTCGTCGCCACGGCCGACGAGAGCGCGATGATGCGACGCCTCGCGCCGAAAACCGCGATGAGCATCGCAGAATATTTGCGTGATCAGGGCGAGTCGGTGCTGCTTATCGTCGATTCGATCACGCGCTTCGCCCATGCCGCGCGCGACGTGGCGCTCGCCGCCGGCGAGCCGGCGGTGGCGCGCGGCTATGCGCCGAGCGTCTTTTCCGAATTGCCAAAACTGCTCGAGCGCGCGGGGCCGGGCGAGGCGGGCGCCGGCGTGATCACCGGTGTCTTTTCCGTGCTCGTCGATGGCGACGATCACAACGACCCGGTAGCCGACAATATTCGCGGCGCGCTCGACGGCCATATCGTCCTTGACCGCGCCATCGCCGATCAGGGGCGCTATCCGGCGGTCAACGTGCTGTCATCGGTGTCGCGTCTGGCGCACCATGTCTGGTCCAAGGAGCAACGTGCGCTGGTGATGAAATTGCGGGCGATGATTGCGCGCTATGAATCCTCGCGCGACCTGCGCCTGATGGGCGGATATCACGCGGGCTCCGATCCGCTGATGGATCAGGCCATCGCCTTCGTTCCGAAGATCTATGAAGGCATGGGGCAGACGCTCGACGATCCGGCGAGCATGGACGCCTTTCGCGAGCTCGCCGACGCCTTGCAGGGCGACAAGGCCGCCGATCCGGGGAGGGCCCAATGAACGATTTTGTCCTCAAATCCGCGGGGCTCGCCTGCGCGGCCGGCTCCGTCTGGTTCGCGGTCTTCATGTTCAACCATCAGGAAGGCGGGCCGCGCATCAACGCCATGCAGGATTTCGCGATCTTCGCACAGCCCAACCGTGTTCGGGCGGTCGAGGCTGCGGTGCGCGCCGCGGCCATCGACGGCAAGACGCGCAGGACGCGGCAATCCATCGCGATCGACATGACCCCGGTCGGCTCCGCGCCATCCGCCGGCGAGACAAAAAGCACGCAGGCGCCGGCGAATGTCAGGATTGTCGATCTCAGCGACGGCGCCGCCCTGATCGAGACGTCCGACGGATTCCGCCGCGTCCGCGTCGGCGACGAACATCCGGCCATCGGCAAGATCCTTTCGATCCGCCAGATCGGCGAATATTGGGTGGTCGTCGCCAGCGCAAGGTCGCTCGCGCAGATCGCGCCCGAGAAGAGGGAAGGCGGCGCCTCCAGGCAGCCCTGACGACGGATTCAGACCGGCGCCGAAATCAGCGAATTGATCCGTTTTCCGATCTCGGTCACCGCCAGGACTTCATCGGCGGCGCCCGATTCCGCCACCGCGCGCGGCATGCCCCAGACGGCGGAGGTCGCCCGATCCTGGGCGATCACATAGGCGCCGGCCTCCTTGAGCTTCAGGAAACCCTTGGCGCCGTCGTTGCCCATACCCGTGAGCATGATCGCGAAAACATGGCCGCCATAGGCCGCGGCGACGCTCTCGGAGAGGACATCGACGCTCGGCTTGTAGAGGCTTTCGCCATTGTCCCGCGCGATCCGGGCCCGCCCGCCGGCGATGCGGAACTGCATGCCGCCGGGACCGACATAGGCCACGCCTGGAGCGAGAGCCATGTCGTCCGCGGCTTCGACGATCTTCAACGCGCAATGATCGTTCAGCCACTTCGTCATTGCCGCGGTGAATTGGGGCGGCATGTGCTGGGCGATGACGATGGGAAGCGGGAAGCGCGCCGGGAGGCGTTCGAGCACCTGCATGAGCGCGCGGGGGCCGCCGGTGCTGCTGCCGATCAGGACGATCCGTGGCGTCGCCTGAAAGAGGCGCGGCTTGGTTGCAGCGTGGAAAGGTCGCGTGTCGGGAAGCGCAGGCGCAGGCGCCGAACCGGCGCGGGCGGCGCCGACCAGAGCGAGGAGCTTTTCATGCAAATGTTCGAAACCAGCCGCCTTGGAAATGAAATCCATCGCGCCGATCTGCAGCGCCTCGATTGTCGTCTTGGCGCCGGCAGCCGTCTGCGCGCTGACCATGATGACGGGAATCGGCGTTTTCGCGAGAATCCGCCGCAGTGCTTCGATCCCGTTCATCTCGGGCATTTCGACGTCCATCGTGACGACGTCAGGCCGCAGTTCGCGGACCCTCGCCAGCGCTTCGCGGCCATTGCTCGCCGAGCCCACCACCTGGAAGCAGGGGTCGCGCTGAATGTGGCGCGTGATCGCGCTACGCATGAAGCTGGAATCGTCGACAACGAGAACGCGGATCAGGGATGGCGCGGATTTTGGGGTCAGCATGTCAGAAATCCGCTCCTGTCTTTATCGCCGCCGGCCTCCCGCGGGCGGCGCGGCGAAGGACCCGCCAAGCCTGGCGCGCACGACAGAGCCCACTGGGGCCGGCATGCGCGCCGGGGTCGAGCTTTGCCGATCCTTTGTTAAAAAATAACAACCTGTAGTAGCGTTTTCTCTGTTCTGCCGCTCGCGATCACGCCGCGACGTCGTATTCCTTCGCCTGCCGAGATCGTAATTGTTTGTTATCTCTTTGCGAGCAATAACATAAAAACGCAACCTGTGCGAGCAAAAGACCGATGTCAGACCAAGCGGCGGTGGATGAGGAGGCAGTTCGCAGTTGCGATCGCCAGGTGAAGGATTCGGCGCTGGGAATCGTGAATCCATCATCCGGTCTTGCAAACGATTATCTAAATGTTTTCAATGAAATAATCCTGCTTCTCGAATTCCTCCCGACCATGCCGGAAATGACAGACGAGGCGCTCGCCTGGCGCCCGCGCGGCTATCGCGAATATTTCCAGCAGTCTCCGTTGCCGGGAGCTTCCGAAGCGGTGCGCCGTTACGAGGGGGTGGATCCGGCGCTGCGGAAACGCTTCGAATCGATCTTGAAACGCCTGATCGAGATCGCTCAGGCCGCACAATGCAAGGTTGCCGCAGAGCTGGCGGGACCCAACTTTCCCGGGTCGATCGTCGAGCCCTGCGAATCGACGGCGGCGGCGATGCGCGAAGGTCTGCAGCATGTCGCCCGCCTGATCAATGAAGGTCCCGTCGGCGCCGCGCGCGGCAAGAGCGCGACGATCTCCAGCCCGAGCGGAAGCTGAACCATGGATGAGATGTTGCAGGAATTCCTGACGGAATCCGCGGAGCAGATCGAGGCGGCTTCGGCGCAGATCGTCGCCTTCGAGCGCCATCCGGAAGACGAGAGCCTGATCGCAAGCATCTTTCGCCTTGTCCATACGATCAAGGGAACCTGCGGTTTTCTCGGGCTGGCGCGCTTGCAGCGTCTTACCCATGCGGCCGAAAGTCTGATCGGGGCTTTGCGCGAAGGCGCGAAGGCGACGCCGGAGGTCGTGTCCGCGATTCTCGCGGCGGTCGATCGCATCAAGGCCCTGCTTGCCGAACTGGAAGAGACCGGACAGGAGGGCGATGGCGACGATTCCGACATGACAGACTTGCTCGAAGTCCAGGTCGCCCGCTGCAAGGGCCGCGGCGGAGAGGAGAGCCATGTCGCGCCGGTGATCGTCGCCGAGACGGCGCGGCCTCCCATTGCCGCGGAAGCGCAGCCTGCGCGACATGCGGCGCCCTCTCAGGGCGAATCCGCTCAGGGCAAGCGCGCGGAAACGATCCGGATCAATCTGAACACGCTTGAGCGCATCATGCAGCTCGTGTCCGAACTGGTGCTGACGCGGAACCAGTTGCTCGAAATCACGCGGCATCGCGAGGACGACACGATCAAGCCGCCGCTGCAGCGCCTTTCGGCCATGACCTCGGACCTGCAGGACGCGGTGATGCGCGCCCGCATGCAGCCGGTCGAGCGCGTCTTCGCCAACCTGCCCCGGATGATCCGCGATTTGGCGACGGATCTGAACAAGAAGATCAATCTCGTCACCGCTGGCGGCGACACCGAGCTCGATCGCCAGCTGATCGAATTGATCCGTGATCCGCTCACGCACCTCGTTCGCAACTGCGCGGATCACGGAATCGAGTCGCCTGACGAGCGGGTAAGTCTCGGCAAGCCAACGGCGGGGACCATTCGCGTCGCCGCGTCCCACGAGGCGGGTCAGATCACGATCGAGATCAGCGACGACGGCCGCGGGCTCAACCTGGCGCGCATCAAGGACAAGGCCTTGAAGCTCGGCCTGACGACGGAGCCGCAGATCGAGCGCATGACCGATGAAGAGATCTGTCGCTTCATCTTCGCGCCTGGCTTCTCGACAGCCGAACAGGTGACCAATGTGTCTGGACGCGGCGTCGGCATGGATGTCGTGCGCGAGAACATCCAGGCGATCGGCGGCTCGGTGGCGCTGACATCTTCGCCTGGGAAAGGCTCCTGTTTCGCCTTGAAGATTCCGTTGACTCTCGCGATCGCGCCGGCCCTGATCGTCGAGGCCAACGGCCAACGTTTCGCCTTGCCGCAACATTCGGTCGTCGAGGCGGTCGGCCTCGATGGCGGCGAACACCGGATTGAAATCGTCCAGGGCTCTAAGATCCTGCAGCTGCGCGAGGCTGTTCTTCCGATCGGCGATCTGGCGGAGCTGCTCGAACTCGATCGTCCCCCTCAGCCGTCCGATGCGGCCGGCCAGCTCGCGGTGATCATGCGGGTCGGAGCCCATGCTTTCGGGATCACTGTCGATGCGGTCATCGACGTTCAGGAAATCGTGGTGAAGCCGATGGGCGGCTCGCTCCAGCATCTCGCGGCCTTTTCCGGACATACGATTCTCGGCGACGGCACGGTGGTCCTGATTCTCGATCCGAACGGGTTACGCGAAGCACTCGGGTTGGAGCAGGCGCGCGAGGCCGCCGCAGCGCAGGCCGAGGCGGCGCGCGGGACCGAGGCCGACAAAATGCGCCTGATCTATTTCCGGGCCGGCGCGGGCGTGGACAAGGTTCTACCCCTGTCCAATGTCGCGCGCATCGAATCCGTGCCGTCGGATCGGATCGAGCGAGCGAACGGCCTGATGTTGACCAGGCATCAGGGGCGTCTCATGCCGATCGTCGCGGCGGCGCCCGACGTCATGGTCAAGGACGGCGACAACACCATCTTCGTCATCTCGCCCGGCAGCGAGCCCTTCGGTCTGCTGGTCGACGGCATTCTCGACATTGTCGATGACAAGCTCGATATCGAAATCATGGGCGACGCTCCAGGCGTCGTCGGCGTTACCCATCTCAATGGCAAGGTCATCGAACTGGTGGACATCGCTTATTTCGTCGAAATGCTTCGCGGGCCGGAGGCGGACGGAACGAAATGCGAGCGCCGGCTCCTGCTTGTGGACGACGCCGCCTTTTTCCGTGACATGCTCTCGGCGACTCTCCTGGCGTCAGGCTACGAAGTGGTCAAGGCGGCGTCCGCCGCGCAGGCCCTTGCCCAGGTCGCGCGGAATCCGCGATTCGACGCCGTTCTGATCGACGTCGATCTTCCCGATGGCGCGGGCTATGAACTGGCGGCGCGGTTGCGCGGCGCCGGCGCCCGCGCGCCCGCGCTCGCGCTTGCGCCGTTCGCCAGCCGCGAAATCGTCCGTGCGGCGGCTGCGGCGGGCATGGCTGGCGCGGTGGGAAAATTCCAGCGCAACCACCTGCTCGGCCTCATCCGCGCGTGCGTCGGCGCAGGTGACGATGGTCGTGAGAGTTTTGCCTTGGCGTCGGGAGCCGCCGCATGAGCGTCGAGCCTTCCCGCATCGCAAGAGAGATGTCCCACGGCGCGGCCGGAGCGCTCGACGGCTATTTCTCGATCAAGGTCGCCGACGACCTGTTCGGCCTGCCCGTGACCAGGGTGCAGACGATTTTCCGCATCGGCTCGATCACGCGGGCGCCGGGCGGCCCGCGCGACATCGTGGGCCTCGTCAATTTGCGCGGCAAGATCGTCACGGCGGTCAGTCTGCGCCGGCGCCTCGGGCTCGCGCGAGAAGAGGAGGGGCCGGGGAGCCTCGCGATCGGAATCGAGCAGGGCGGCGAGGCCTTCGCGCTGCTCGTCGACGAGATCGGCGACGTGCTGAGCCTTGCCCCGGACTCGGCGATTACGCCGCCGCCGCATATCGCGCGGGGCCGGGCGAAATTCGCCGTCGCCTATCATCGCATCAATGGGCGAATCCTGCCGTTGCTGAATATTGAGGCGGTGTTCGACTTCAGCGGCGACCGCTGATCCGACGGGCGTCGAACGAGAATGTCAGGCGCACATAGACGAATGGAGATTGCAATGAAGAACGTTCTGGTAGTTGACGACTCCCCGATGATCCGGCGCATCGCGAAAAAAATTCTGGAAGAGCTGAACTTCAAGACCTCCGAAGCCGAGGACGGGCAGAAGGCGCTCGCCGCCGTTTCCGCCAGCATGCCCGACGCGATCCTGCTCGACTGGAACATGCCGGTGATGGATGGCCTCGAGTTCCTGGTCAATCTTCGGCAGATGCCCAACGGAGCGACACCGAAAGTCCTGTTCTGCACGACGGAAAGCGACGTGAAACATATCACGCGCGCGATGCAGGCGGGCGCCGACGAATATATCATGAAGCCCTTCAACAAGCAGATCGTGAAATCGAAATTCGAAGAGGTCGGCTTGGGCTGATTTCGCGCGACAGCGTCTGATCCTGCTTCATCACCTGCGAAATCCGGATATCGCGTCATGTCCCAGGCGTTCACGGCCCTGCAAAGCTTCCTGTTGAAATCCTCAGGCCTCTCGCTTGATCGGGACAAGCAATATCTCGTCGAGGCGCGGCTCGATCCGGTGATGCAGCAGGTCGGCCTGAAGAGCCTCGCCGAACTGGTCGCGCGGCTCGAAGCCGATCGTTCGCTGGCGAAGAAAGTGACGGAGGCGATGACCGTCAACGAGACTTTCTTTTTTCGCGATCGCGCGCCTTTTGACGGCTTCCGCGACGCCATATTGGCGGAACTGCTGAATGCGCGCGCGCGGACCCGCAAGATCCGGCTCTGGTCGGCGGCCTGTTCAACGGGCCAGGAGCCTTATTCCCTGGCGATGATCCTTGACGAGGAGGCGCGCAAGCTCGCCGGCTGGAGCGTGGACATCGTTGCTTCGGACATTGCTGATTCTGTCCTCAAGCGAGCGCGCGAGGGGGTCTACACCCATTTTGAAGCCCAGCGCGGCGTACCCATGTCGCATCTCGTTCGCTATTTCACCAAGCGCAAGGATCAATGGGCGATCAACCAGAATATCAAGGCGCGCGTGGAGTTCCGGCAGCAGAACCTGATGGCGGATTTTTCGTCGTTCGGCGTGTTCGACGTGATCTTCTGCCGCAATGTCCTGATCTATTTCGCGCCAGAGCAGAAGCGCAATGTTCTCGCGCGCCTTGCGCGCGCCTTGGCGCCGGACGGCTATCTCGTCCTGGGCGCTGCGGAAAGCGTGATCGGCTATTCGACCGAATTCCGGCCCCATGACGAAAATCGCGTGATTCTGACCCGCCGCGGGCGCGACGAAGTCGCCCTTCCGCGCGGCGCGCTCTGCTGAGCCGGGCCAGCCTCGGGCAAGATTCGCGCCCTAATCTGACGTTGAAGGTCGTCGCGCCATCCGGCGACGACAGGAAGCTTCGGCGGAGGATTTCATGCAGGCGCTGGCGCTGTTTTCGCTCGCGACGCGACAGGCGAACTGGCTCGCGGCGCGCGAGGCGACCATCGCCTCCAATGTCGCCAACGCCAACACGCCGGGATACGAGGCGCGCGACCTGACGCCGTTCGACGCCGTCCTGTCGCATCTGCAGCTTTCGATGGCCACCACCAGCAGCGGCCATATCCAGCCTGTGTCGGACACGGGCGAGCGCGTCAGGGCCAAGCCCAGCGACAGCTGGGACGTCGTCTATTCCGGCAATTCGGTCAATCTCGAACAGGAGATGATGAAGGCTGGCGACATCGGCCGCGCCCATTCGCTCAATGTCAATATCGTCCGCTCCTTCCAGCAGATGCTGATGAACGCGGTCAAGAACTGAAAAGGCGCGAAGCTGTGGTCGTCGACCCGCTCTCCTCCTCGCTGCGCATCGCCAGTTCGGGTCTCGAGACCCAGTCGGCGCGCCTTCGCGTCGTGTCGGAAAATATCGCCAATGCGCAATCGACCGGCGCTTATGCCGGCGCCGATCCCTATGCGCGCAAGACCATCACCTTCGAGAGCGAACTCGATCGCGCGACCGGCGACTCGATCGTCGCCGTCAAGGCGCTCGGCGTGGACGCGACGCCCTTCCGCCTCGAGCACATGCCGGGCAATCCGGCCGCCGACGGGAAGGGCGATGTAAAAATGCCGAATGTCGATCTCCTTTTCGAGATGGCCGACATGCGCGAAGCGAACCGCTCCTACGAGGCCAATCTCCAGGTGGTGAAACAGACGCGGCAGATGATTAACGACACGATTGATCTGATGAGGTCCTGACATGATTCCAGCCCTGTTTTCCATCGCCTCAGGCGCAGTTCAGGCCGTGACCCAGGCAGCGCCTCAGGCGCCAGCCGTGTCTTCCGCGACCGCCGGCGCCGATTTCAGCGCGGCGCTCGCCCAGGCTGCGGGCGATGCGCTCCATACCTTGCGCTCGGCCGAAACCACCGCCACGGCGGGCGTTCAGGGCAAGGCGAGCGTCCAACAGGTCACGGACAACGTGATGTCGGCCGAGCGCACATTGCAAACGACGCTCGCCATTCGCGACAAGGCGGTCGCCGCCTTCCAGCAGGTCAGCCAGATGCAGATTTGAGTTGAGGAAAAAGGCCGATGAGAGCGCTCGCCATAGCCGCGACGGGCATGACCGCCCAGACCCAGAATCTCGAAGTGATCGCGAACAATATCGCCAATATCAACACGACCGCGTTCAAGCGCTCGCGCGCGGAATTCACCGATCTGATCTATCAGGCGGAGCGGTTGCAGGGCGTTTCGAGTCGCGGCCAGAACGCCGTGGTGCCGGAAGGGGCGCAGATTGGCCTCGGCGTCCGCACCGCCGCCATTCGTCCCCTGAACATTCAGGGCTCCCTGACCAATACAGGCAATCAGCTCGATCTCGCGATCAATGGCCGCGGCTGGTTCCAGGTGACCACGAACACCGGAGAAATTCTTTACACGCGCGCGGGATCGTTCAGCACCAACGCCAATGGCCAGATCGTCACCAGCGACGGCTATCAAATCCAGCCGACAATCGTTGTGCCCACCAACACCACCGCGATCACGGTCAGCCAGACCGGACTCGTCACCGCGACGATCGGCGGCCAGACGATCCCGCAGCAGATCGGGCAGCTCACTGTGGCCAATTTCGTCAACGACGCCGGCTTGATGGCCTTGGGCGGCAATCTCTTCCAGCAAACAGCGGCTTCCGGCCAGCCGGTGAACGGCATGCCGGGAGATCCGGGCTTCGGCCTGATCAACCAAGGCTATCTCGAAGCCTCCAATGTTGATCCGGTGTCGGAAATCTCCAACATGATCAGCGCCCAGCGCGCCTATGAAATGAATTCGAAAGTGGTCGAGGCGGCAAGCTCCATGGCCGGCACGATCTCCAATCTGAGGGTGTCATGAGGCCGCGCCTCGGCCGATTGCTCTTGCTTGCGCTCGGGGCCATGGCGACGCCTTGCGCGGTCCTGGCGGGCGAGAGGGCGATCCCCGTGCCGGCGCTGGTGATCTATCCCGGCGACAAGATCGAGGACTCGATGCTGGTCGATTCCCTGGATATCTTGGCGCCGCAGGGAACGATCGTTTGGGATCGGGCCAGGCTGATCGGCAAGGTTGCGCGCCGCACGCTTCTACCCGGGCGCCCGATTCCGCCGATGGCCGTCGAGGAGCCGCGCGCGGTGACGATGGGCGCGCTGGTTTCGATCGTCTACCAGGACGATGGCCTGAGCATCGTCACCAAGGCTCAGGCCTTGCAGAATGGCTTTGTCGGCCAGGTGGTCCAGGCGCGCAACATCGACAGCGGCCTGGTGGTGACAGGCGTCGTTCAGGCGGACGGATCGATTCTGATTCAGGGCGGTTGAAATGCGCTTCCTGATCGCCTGCGTCTTCGTTCTCGTCGCGCTCGCTCAAGCCGGCGCGGCCGTGCGCATCAAGGACATCGCCTCGGTCAAGGGCGTGCGCGACAATCAATTGATCGGTTATGGCCTCGTTGTTGGCCTGCAGGGCACCGGCGACACGCTGCAGAACGCTCCCTTCACCGGACAATCCGTTCAGGCGATGATGGACCGCATGGGCGTGAACGTCCGCAACGCGAATCTGCGCACACGCAACGTCGCCGCGGTGATGGTCACGGCAGATCTGCCCCCCTTTGCCGCGAAGGGAACGCGGGTGGACGTCACGGTGTCGTCGATGGGCGACGCCGCGTCGCTCATGGGCGGCACGCTGTTGTTGACGACCATGAGCGGGGCCGACGGGCAGGTCTACGCTGTCGCGCAAGGGGCGGTTTCGGTCACTGGCTTCGTGGCGCAGGGGCAGGCGGAAACGTTGACCCAGGGCGTTCCGACCGCCGGCCATATTTCCAACGGCGCGACGGTCGAGCGCGAAATCGCGACGCGGATGCCGGCCGATGGGGTCATGAATCTGGAATTGCACAATCCGGATTTCGCGACCGCCGTGCGCGTCGCGGATGCGATCAACGCCTATTCCTGGGCGCGCTACCGCCGTCGCACGGCGCGCGAACAGAGCCCGAATTCCGTCGCGCTCAATGGGCCGCCCGGCGTCGGGGCAACCCATTTCATCGCCGAGGTCGGCGAGCTCATGGTCGAGCCTGACGCTCCCGCGCGCGTGGTCATCGACTCGCGCACCGGAACCGTCGTGATCGGGCTCGACGTCCAGATTTCGCCGGTCGCTGTCACGCAAGGATCGCTCACCGTGCGCGTGACCGAGACGCCGCAGGTTTCACAACCTAATGCCTTCGCGCGCGGTCGGACCGTGGTGACGCCGCAAACCCAGATCGACGCCGAGGAAAGCGGCGGCTGGGTCGCGATGATCGGTGGGCGCAGTCTGAAGGGATTGGTTCACGGGTTGAATCGTATCGGGGTCAAGCCTCCTGCGATCATCGCGATCCTGCAGTCCATCAAGGCGGCCGGGGCGCTGCAGGCAGACATCATCGTGCAATAGCGCAAGGCGCGATCTCCCTTCGGGTCAGCCCAACGCAAGCTTGCGGCCCGAAAGTGCGGGAAAGGATGAATGTCGATGATCCGCCGTTTCCGCAGCATCCTGGCCCTTCTGCTCTGTCTCGTCGCGCTCGCGCCCGCCGCGCCGTGCGCCTGGGCCAATGAGCAGGCCTCGGGCGAGGAAAGGAAGAAGGAGCCAGCGCCCGAGCCGAAGACGCCGGGCGTACGGCAGGTTCCTGTCCGCAAGCCGGCCCTGTCGCCGATCAAGCCGCTGGCGGTCGATGGCGTGAAGGGCGTGGAGAATTTCTGTGGCGCGATCGCGAATTCCGCAGCTAGCGCGCGGCTGGCCTGGCAGGAGCAGCGAATCAAGGCGCTTCAGGCGCAGCTCGTCATCAAGATCGCCGAACTCGACGCAAAGGCCGCGGAGGTGCGCGAATGGGTCGCGAAGCGTGAGGCGCTTCTCGCGCGCGCCGGCGACAATATGGTCCTGATCTACAGCAAGATGAAGCCCGATGCGGCCTCCGCGCAATTGCAGGAGATGGACGACGACACCGCCGCCGCAGTCCTGCTCAAGATGAAGCCGTCGGTCGCCAGCGCGGTCATGAATGAAATGAATGCGGCGCGCGCGGCGCGCCTGAGCGATCTCCTGTCCGCCGCAGCGCCGAAATCAGATGGAAAAAAATCGTGATCACTCGCCTCTCTCGAGCCGGCTCGCTTGTCCTCGCTCTGACCACGGCGGGCCCCCTTTCCGGCTGTTTCAACGAGAGGTCGCCGCTGTTCGTTTCGCCGCCGATGTCTCCGGTGGGCAGCGGCTTCGTCGCTTCGACCGATCCCGCGCTTTATGAGCTGGCGCCGGCGCGCCATCCCACCGGCACGTCGCTCTTCGTGGACGGCGCCGCCAATCTCTTCACCGACTCCCGAGCGATGAAGGTCGGAGACGTCATCACCGTCATGATCATGATGAACGACAAGGCGACTTTCGGCAACACGTCCGGCCGCTCGCAGACAGCCCAGGAAACGATGGGGTTCAGCTTCATTCCCAATCAGAACAATATGAACACGCAGATCAATTCGAGCGGAAACTTCAGCGCGTCGAGCAACTCGAACGGGCAGGGGAGCATCGACCGCGCGGAGAAGGTCCAGCTCTCCGTCGCGGCCGTGGTCACCCGTGTTCTGCCCAATGGCAATCTGGTGATCAGCGGCACGCAGGAAGTGCGGGTGAATTTCGAGAAGCGCGTCCTCCGCGTCGCCGGCATCGTGCGGCCGCGCGACATCAACAAGGACAATATGATCGGTTATGAAAAGATCGCCGAGGCGCGCATTTCCTATGGCGGCGAAGGCCGGATCAGCGAGGTGCAGCAGCCAGCCTGGGGGCAGCAGGTCTTCGACGCCCTGAAACCCTTCTGAACGCGGGGAGCGGCGCATGGCGGGCAAGAACGGGGCATCGGCTGAAGCAGCAAAACGCGCCGGCGGAATGAGCCTCGCGCAGAATGCGACGGCTTTCGTCGTCGCCACCGTCATTGCCGCAGGGATTGGCGGGTTTCAAGGCTATCAGGGCCCGCGCCCGGAGGCTTCCGCAGGTTTGGCGCAAAGCGGCGCCAAGGTCCCGGAAGGGAGTGCGAATGCTCCGATGGCGGATTTGGGCGCGATCGATCTTGCACCCGTCGTGACCAATCTGGCGGCGCCTTCGGACGTCTGGATCCGACTCGAAGCAACCTTGCTTTTCGTGGGCAAGGCGCCGCCTCATGGCGAGGCCCTGGCGGGCGAGATCTCCGGCGACATCCTTGCCTATATGCGCACCATGACGCTGCAGCAGATTCAAGGCGTCGCGGGCCTCCAGCATCTGCGGCAGGATCTGAGCGAACGCGCCGCAATCCGTTCGGACGGCCGGGTGAAAGAGCTCATTATCAAATCCCTGGTGGTGCAATGAAACGCGCTTTCCTGTTTGCGCCCCTGGGTCTTGTTCTTCTTGCCGGCGCGGCCCATGCGCAGACGCAGGGTTCAGGCTTCGCCGACGCCCTCAACGCCGCGGGCGCGACGACGAGCGGGCGCATTGTCCAGCTCGTGGCGCTGCTGACCGTCCTGTCGCTGGCGCCCGGCCTGCTGATGATGGTGACGAGCTTCACCCGTTTCGTCATCGCTTTGTCCTTCCTGCGCTCGGGCCTCGGATTGCAAAGCACGCCCGCCAATCTGGTTTTGATCAGCCTCGCCCTGTTCATGACTTTCTTCGTCATGGCGCCGACCTTCGACAAGTCCTGGAAGGACGGGGTCAAGCCGATGATGGACAATCAGTTGAGCGAAGAGGAAGCCTTTCCCAAGATCGTCGATCCGTTCCGGCAGTTCATGCTGGCGCAGACCCGCGAGAAGGACTTGAAGCTCTTCGAGAACCTTTCGCGCGGCGCCTTCGAGATCAAGGATCGCGCGACGGTCGATCTTCGCGTGCTCATCCCCGCCTTCATGATTTCCGAACTGCGGCGCGGCTTCGAGATGGGCTTTCTCATCGTTCTGCCCTTTCTCATCATCGACATGATCGTGGCGACGCTGACCATGTCGATGGGCATGATGATGTTGCCGCCATCGCTGATCTCGCTGCCGATGAAAGTGCTGTTCTTCGTGCTCATCGATGGCTGGAACATGCTGGTTGGCAGCCTCGTGCGCTCGGTCAACTGAGCGAAAAATAACGCGCGGGCGCGCCTGTTAAATATTGATAAACAATTCCCGCATAGGTTGTGCTCAAGCACGATGGGTTGAGCCGCCAGGGCTCGAAGGCATGAGGCCGCTCCTGTTGTTCCGGAAAGCCCGGGATGTCGTCCGTTTCGTTCAAACATCCCAGAGGAACGCCTCGCCATGTCTTATCTGCTGACCAACGCCTCCGCCCTGACCGCCCTCCAGAGCCTGACCATGACGCAGAATTCGCTGTCGGGGGTGCAGAGTGAGCTCTCGACCGGCCTCGCAATTCAGCATGCGTCGGACAACACGTCCTATTGGTCGATCGCCACCACGATGACCTCCGATAATGGCGCCTTGGGCGCCGTCACCTCGGCGCTGAAAACCAGCGCTTCGATGCTGTCGACCTTCACCACCGCGCTCGAACAGACAGTTTCGGTCGTCAACAACATCAAGAATGATCTCGTCTCCGCCCAAAACCCGGGCGCCAACCTGAGCCAGATTCAGGCGGACATCACCGCCCAGCAGAATTCGTTGCTGCAGATCGCGACGGGCGCCGCCTTCAACGGCCAGAACTGGCTGAACGGCACGGTCAATGGCTCGACCAATGCCGCGGCGACCGGCAGCGTCGACCTTGTCGGCAGCTATACGAACAGCGGCGGCGCCGGCTATATTTCGGTCGCGGCGGGCTCGGTGAACCTGTTCACCAATGGCACCGCGGCGACTTCGGTCGCCGCGGCTTCCGGCGGCATTCTGACCGCGGTCGGCGGCGCCGGATCGGGCGCTGTTCTGGGCACCGGAGCATTCAACGTCTCGACCTCAAGCGCCACGACCTCGATCCAGGCTATGTTGACCTCGGTCAACGCCACGATCACCTCGCTCGAAACCGCCGCGGCGACGATCGGCGCGGCCCAGGAGCAGGTCACGACCCAGCAGACGTTCGTCTCCGCCATGCAGAGCAGCCTGACCAATGGCGTCGCTTCGCTGGTGGACGCCGACATGAACCAGGTGTCGACCCGCCTCCAGGCCTTGCAGACGCAGCAACAGCTTGGCGTGCAGTCGCTTTCCATCGCCAACCAGTCGAGCCAGATGATCCTGAAACTGTTCCAGTAATCTTCTGATTTTTAACCGGGTGCTCGAACCGAGGCCGCGCCTGACGAGGGCGCGGCCTTTTCCTTGGCGGTCCGCACAGCCTCGCGCCAGCTTGCCATGTTTCAGTCCGTTGCGGAACGCAGGCGAGGGGCGGGGATGACGAGCATTGGGGCGCAGCGACAGGCTGGACCGGTACAGATTCGGTTGTCGCCGCAGGAGGTCCTGCGGCAAAGCTTTGCCCTTGCGGCGCAGGCGCATCGGGCCGGCGCGCTTGAGGAAGCCGAAAAGCTCTATCGCGCCATTCTGGCGGCGGCGCCGCTTCACGCCGACGCGCTCCATGGCATGGGGGTTCTCGCGCATCAGCTCGGACGCGACGACCTCGCCGAAACCTTCATCCGCGAGGCGCTGGCGCAGCGCGGCGAGCCCACGTTCCACAACAATCTGGGTCTCGTTCTGCTCGCGCTGGGCCGGCCGCACGAGGCGCTCGCGGCCGTCTATCGCGCCTTGGAGTTTCGCTATGCTTATCCCGAAGCCCGCAATGCGCTGGGCTCCATTCAGGAAAAGCTCGGACACCGCGAGGAGGCGATCGCGTCTTATCGCGCCGCAGCGGCGTTGCGTGACGATTATGCGGACGCCTGGGCCAATCTGGCCAAGGCCCTGCTCGAAAATTGGCAGCCTGACGCGGCGCGGGAAGCGGTCGAAAAGGCGCTGGCGCTCAATCCTTCTTGCCCGGAGGCGCATAACACGCTCGGAAATCTGAGGCGGGCCTGCGGGGATTTCGACGAGGCGCTGAAGAGCTTCGACCGCGCCATCGCCCTGCGTCCGGCTTATGCCGAAGCCTATAACAACAAGGCGGTTTTGCTCCTGGCGCGGCGCGAGTGCGAGGCGGCCCACGCGGCCGCGCGCTGCGCCCTCCAATTGCGGCCCGGCCTCGCCGCCGCGCACGCCACGCTCGGCTCGATTTTTTTCGCCGAGGGGAAATTCGACGAATCCCTTCCCTGTTTTGCCCGCGCGCTGGAGCTCGACCCGGATTATCTCGAGGGCTACAACAATCTCGGCGCATCCCTGCTGCAGATCGACCGGACGGACGAGGCGATTGCCGCTTACGAGAAGGCGATCGCGCTTCTCGAGGAAGACGCGCGGGCGTCGTCGCATTTCAATCTGGCGAACCAGCTTCTCGGCCGCGCGAGCGCGGAGCGGGCTGTCGCCTGTTTCGCCAAGGCTCTGGCGGCTAATCCCAATTTTGCGGCGGCGCAGAACAATCTTGGCGTCGCCCTGCAAAATCTGGGAAGGCGCGAGGATGCGCTTGACGCCTATGAGCGCGTAATCGAGCTCGATCCCGATTATGCGCCGGCCTACAGCAACATGCTGATGGCGATGCAATATTCCGAGCGTTACGGCAATGCGGACGCTCTGGCGACCGCCCGTGTCTTCGGCGCCGCGTTCGACCGCCCAGATCCGCGGGGCTTTCCCGGTCGCGACCGGTCGCCGGAAAGAAAATTGCGCATCGGTTTCGTATCGGGCGATTTCAACGCCCATCCGGTGTGTTTCTTCTCCATCGGCGCACTCGAGGCGCATGACCGCGAGCGCTACGAAATCTTCTGCTATTACAACTGCACGACGCTAGATGAATGGACGGCGCGCGCCCGCGGCGCGGCCGAACATTGGCGCGACATTTTCGGCAAGAGCGACGCCGAAGTCGCCGAGATGATTCGCGAGGACGAGATCGACATCCTGGTCGATCTCGCCGGCCACACCAATAAAACGCGTGTCGTATTGTTCGGCCTCAAGCCCGCGCCGGTTCAGGTCCATTGGGTCGGCCACACTGGCACGACGGGCTTGCCCTCGATGGATTATTTGATCCTCGACCCCGTTTCCGCGCCGCCCGCCGCAGACGCCTGCTATACGGAGGCCCTGGCGCGCCTGCCGTTCGGGCGTTTCTGCTATACGGTGCTCGCGGCGGAGGCTCCGCTCGCCGCGCCGCCCTGCCTCAGCCGCGGTCATGTGACCTTCGGCAGTTTCAACAATATCACCAAGCTCGCGCCAAGCGTCATCGCGCTTTGGGCGCGGGTGCTGAACGCCGTGCCGCATTCGCGGCTCGTCCTCAAATCGCGGAGCCTGGCGGAAGCGAGCGCGCGCGAAAGCCTGGCCGCATCCTTCGCGGCGGCGGGGCTCGCGCCGGAGCGGGTCGAATGGCGCGGCGCCTCGGTCTATCGCGACATGCTGACCGAATATAATGACATCGACATCGCGCTCGATCCCTTCCCGTTCGGCGGCGCGACCACGACCTGCGACGCCTTGTGGATGGGGGTTCCGGTCGTCACCTTGCCGAGCGACAGGCTGGCCTCGCGGCAGACCTTTTCATTCCTGCATTACATGGGGCTTGGCGCGCGAGAATGCGTGGCCGCGTCGCCCGAAGATTACGTGGCGAAGGCGGTCGCGCTCGCCAGCGACCCAGACTGGCTCGCCGCGCATCGGCCGGCCCTGCGCGAGGCGTTGCGCGACGCGCCCTTCAGCGACGCAAAACGTTTCGCCGCCGGATTGGAGCAGGCTTTCCGCCTCATGTGGCGTCGCTATGCCGCGGGGGAAAAGCCGGCGACGATCAATCTGTTCGTCGCCTGAAGACCCATCGCGCGCAAAGAAAGGACAAGACGTGAAAACCTTCCTCCATGTCGGCTGCGGCGGCAACCGGAAAGAACATACGACGCCGGTCTTCGCCGGCGACGGCTGGCGAGAGTTGCGCTTCGATATCGATGTCGGCGCGCGGCCGGACATTATCGGCACGATGGTCAATATGGAGGCGGTGGCAAACGAAAGCGTGGACGCGCTCTACTCCGCCCACAATATCGAGCATCTCTATCCCCATGAAGTGCCGATCGCTCTGGCCGAGTTCCGCAGGGTCGTCAAATGCGACGGCTATGCCGTGATCACGTGTCCGGATCTCCAATCCGTCTCGGCGTTGGTCGCGGAAGGCCAATTGGTCGAGGCGGCCTATATCTCGCCCGCGGGACCCATTGCGCCGCTCGATATTCTTTTCGGGCTGCGCAGCGCGCTTGCCGCCGGAAATCATTTCATGGCGCATAAATGCGGGTTTACCGATCAATTGCTGGCGCGCGAACTGATGGCGGCGGGCTTCGCCTCGGTGGCCCATATTCGCCGTCCGGCCTCGTTCGATCTCTGGGCGATCGCCAGCAAGGCCCCTGTGCCCGAAGCCGAATTGCGCGCCCTTGCGGCCTCCCATCTGCCTCATTGATTTCACGTTCTAAGAGCCGCCTCAACAGCCGCGCATTTTCGGGCGGCCGTCGCCGTTGAGCGCGCGGCGCCAACCCGCCATCGTCAAAATCCTTTCCAAATTCTTTCCGTGAAAACCCCCGCGCAAGTTTGCCGGCGGAAGATGCGGCTTGAAGTCAACCGTCCGCGCCGGAATTCGGAATGGCCTTCCGCGAACAATTCGAACGCCTCGTCTCCAATCTCCTTGCGCTTGGGCCGCGCCGTCTGGCGCTCCTCGCGGCGATCGGCGTCGCGGTCTTCGGTCTCGTGGGCGCGGCGGGTTATTTTCTGAGCCGTCCGACCAACGAGATTCTTTACGCCGGACTCGACAAGGAGGATGTGACGCGCATTGGCGCCGCGCTCAAGGAAGCGGGCGTCGGCTTCGACGTTTCCGCCGACGGCGCAACCGTTTATGTCGCCTATGGCGACACCGCGCGCGCCCGCATGCTGCTTGCCGAGCAGGGCCTGCCGCGCGCGGGCGGCACGGGTTATGAATTATTCGACAAGCTCGGCTCGCTCGGCCTCACCTCCTTCATGCAGGAAATCACGCGGGTTCGCGCGCTCGAGGGCGAACTGGCGCGCACCATCCAGACCATGAAGGGCGTCCGGGCCGCGCGCGTGCACCTCGTCATGCCGGACGAAGGATCGTTCCGCCGCGCCAAGCAGCCGCCATCGGCTTCGGTCGTCCTGCGTACGGAGGGCGTGGACAGCGCCCTGATCGCCCAGGCGGTGCGTCATCTCGTGGCCGCCGCGATGCCGGGCATGAAGGTGGATCAGGTGACCGTGCTCAATGTCGATGGCCAGCTTCTGGCGTCGGGCGAAGATGGCGGCGATTCCGGTCCGGGCAAGATGCTCGCGCTCGAAAAGGGGGTGAGCGACGAAATCCAGACCAATGTGCGGCGGACGCTCGCGCCCTATCTCTCGCTGCGCAATTTCCAGATCAGCGTCGCGGTCCGTCTCAATACCGACAAGAAGGAAACGACCGAGACGACCTATGATCCGGATTCCAAGGTCGAACGTTCGGTGCGCACGGACAAGGAGACTCAAAGCTCGCAGAACACCTCGTCGCAGCAGCCGACAACGGTCGGTCAGAACGTGCCGCAGCCCAATCCCTCACAGGGCGCCGGCAAACAGACCAGCGAGGAAAGCAACAAGAAGGAGGATCTGACCAATTACGAGATCTCCTCCAAGACCATGTCCACGGTTTCGAACGGTTTCGCCATCGAACATCTTTCCGTCGCCGTTCTCGTCAATCGTCCTGGCCTAGTGGCGACGCTCGGCGACAAGGCCGCGCCCGAACAGGTCGACAAGCAGATCGCCGAGATCGAGCAACTCGTGTCCTCGGCCGCCGGGCTGCGCAAGGATCGCGGCGACGTCATCAAGGTCGCGGCGGTGGATTTCATCGACAGCGGCAAGGAACTGGAGCCGGTTCCGCCGATTTCGCTCACCGAGGCGCTGATGCGCCAGTTCGGCAGCATCGTCAGCGCGCTCGCCATGCTCGGCGTCGCCGTGCTCGTCGTCTGGGTCGGCTTGCGCCCCGCGACCCGCGCCTTGATTGAAATGCGCGAGCCGCCGGCCGCCGAGGGCGCGCTCGCGCTGGCGGGCGCCGGCGCCTCGCCTGCGCTCGACGCGCTGGGAGAGCCAGCGATGATCGGGCAGGCGCCACGCGAGGACCAGGCGCTGCTCGAGGACTGGACGCCGCGCCGCAGCCGCGCGCCGCAGAAGCGCCTTGAACAGCTCATCGAACTCGATGAGGCGCAGGCGGCGGCGA
Source organism: Pseudomonadota bacterium (assembly GCA_021780435.1). GTDB lineage: Bacteria > Pseudomonadota > Alphaproteobacteria > Rhizobiales > Beijerinckiaceae > Rhodoblastus. Next base: position 1,258 of record JAJXYV010000264.1, on the reverse strand, counting down.
TACTCAAGCAATGGATTCGTCACGGGGAGCGCGTATGAAGCCGGTTCCTTTCGCCCAATATCTCGCGCGCCAGCAGCAGGCGGAGGCGCGTCCGGCCGACGTCAGGCCGTGGCCGCCGCGGGCGAGCGCCGCCGAGGCGCCCGAACGAAAATCGCCCCTTCTGCGGCAATTCGAGAAGCCGGCGCCCGACGCCGGGGAGCCGGCGCGCCGGCTGGAGCAAGCGCATCTCCAGGCTTTCGAGGAGGGTCGTGCGATTGGCCTGAAGGAAAGAGAGGATGAAATCGATCGCCTTCGTGCGCGTCAGAAAGACGAAATCGCAAAAGCGCGCGCAAACTGGGCGGAAAATGAGGGCGAGCGCCTAGCCGCGGCGCACTATGCGGCGCTTCAGGACTTCGAGCGGCGTTGCGCGCAGACGATCGCCCATATCCTGCGGCCGTTCCTGACGCAACTGGCCATAGCGCGCGTCACGGAAGCGCTGGTCGGGACGCTCGAAGCCCTGTTCGCGGCGCGCTCGCCGTCGCTGTTCGAGATTTCCGGGCCCGCCGATCTCCTCGCCGCGCTGGAGGAGAAATTCCGCGCGCACAAGGCGCGGATCGCATTCAAGCCCAGCGAGTCGATCGACGTTCGCGTCTGCGTCGAGGACACGATCGTCGAAACCCAGCTCGGTCCCTGGCTGGAGGCTTTGGGCGCCCTGCCGCGGAGCTCCGCCGATGAGTGAGGAGCCGGCGCAGGAAGTCATCATCGTTCGGCGCCGCGTCGAAGGCGAGGAGGGGCATCACGGCGGCGCGTGGAAGATAGCCTATGCGGATTTCGTCACCGCGATGATGGCCTTCTTTCTGGTGTTGTGGATTTTGAACTCCACCAACAAGGATTCGCAGACGATTATCGCGCGCTATTTCAATCCGGTGAAAATGGAGGATTTCGCCAAGAACAAGAAAGGCGTTCGCGACCAGCAGGACAAGGAGCAGAAGCCCGGAACGACCGAAGGCGAGCCCAACAAGGCTCCGCCCGAGGGAGATCAACAGGGCGCGGCCGAACTGAAGGGCAAGGACGCGGAAAAGGATCCGAACGCCCGGACGATGATGAATGACGAGACGTTGTTCCAGAATCCCTATGCCGCGCTCGACCAGATCGCCGGCAAAGCGCCGGAATTACGCAAGGGCATGACGGGATCCTCCTCCGGCGAGCAGGGTTCGCTCGACGCCTTTCACGACCCCTTTCGCGCGCCGGGCGCCGAGGCCGAGGCGGAGGATGTGGC
>JAJXYV010000214.1 GCA_021780435.1 Pseudomonadota bacterium | reverse complement strand
CTCAAGCGACGCCTGCAAGGCAGTTGCGTGGGCGCGCCATTTTTCTGCGCGAGCATGCTCGCCACGGGCTTCGGCGAGAGGCGCAAACTTGTCTAACGTTGCATAGAGCAGCCAGCCAAGCCACACGCTTTCGCCTGCGCCTCTTGCGCCGACGCGGTTCATGCCGTCGTTCCAGTCGCCTGCGCCGATCAGCGGCAAGCCATGGCCGCCTTGCGCCAGACTGCTGTCGAGCGCGCGGGCGCAATGTTCGAACAGAGTTGCCGTTTCGTCACTGATCGCCGGAGCGAGAAAGCTGTCATGCTCCAACGGCCCCAGCAACCGCCCTTCGAGAAATGGAAGTTTTTCATCGAGAACAGCGGCATCGCCAGAGACATCGACATATTGGCCGACCGCGAAGGCCAGCCAGGCGCGGTCGTCGGAAATCCGGGTGCGTACGCCTTGACCCGAATGCGGCAGCCACCAATGTTGGACGTCGCCCTCGGCAAACTGCCGCGCCGCCGCGCGCAAAATGTGCTCGCGCGTCATCTGCGGACGAGACGCGGAGAGCGCCATGCCGTCCTGGAGCTGATCGCGAAAACCATAGGCGCCGCTGGCCTGGTAGAAGGCCGAGCGCGCCCACAGGCGGCAGGCGATCGTCTGGTACAGCAGCCAGCCGTTGAGCATGATGTCCATGGCCCGGTCCGGCGTTTTTACCGTGACCGCGCCCAGAAGCTCGTCCCAGTAGAGGCCGACTTTTGCGAATACCGCATCAAGGTCAGCGCCGCGGTAGTGTTCGATCAGGCCTCGCGCTTCCTGCGCATCCGAGGCGTCGCCTAACAGGAAGGTGATTTCGACGCTGGCGCCCGGCGCGAGTACGACGCAGGAGCGCATGGCCGCGCAGGGATCAAGGCCCGCGCCGACAATGTTCGACAAGGCCGCGCCGCTGACCAGCGCCGCCGGGGCGCTGAGCGTCCCGTTGCGGCCGATGAACTCCCCGCGATCACCGGTCCAGTCGGATTGCCGCCCGCTGAGATCGACAAAGGCGATGCGCGCGCCGAAACCCGCGCTCCAGCGATTTTGGGCGAAGATCGCGCCCGAGCGGGAATCCGATGCGGTCGTCACGAAAGGCAGTCCGACCGAACGCGATGGGCCGAGCGCCCATTCCACATAGGCGGTCACGCCGAGATGGCGCGTGCGCCCTGACAGATTGCGCAAATTAAGCCGCGATATTTTGATCGAGGCGCCGATCGGCGCGAATTGCAGGAGATCTGATTCGATGTCGTGGCTGGTGTGCTCGAACCGGCTGTAGCCGCGACCATGGCGAGCGCGATAAGTCGCCGCCTCGATGCGGATGGGAAACGCGGTCGGGCTCCAGTATTCGCCGGTATCGTCGTCGCGGATATAAAAGGCCTCGCCTGACCGGTCGGCGACGGGGTCGTTCGACCATGGCGTGAGCTGGTTCTCGCGGCTGTTGACGGACCAGGTGTAGCCGCTGCCTTCGGTCGCCGCCTGAAAGCCGAAATTTTCGTTGGCGACGACATTGATCCAGGGAGCCGGGGTCGCCTGGCCAGGACCAAGAATCGTCACATATTCCTGCCCGTCCTTGGCGAATCCGCCGAGCCCGTTGAAAAATTCCAATTTTTCCGCCGGAGTCGCTGTGAGCGTCGGATATGGCGCGAACGTCGCCTTCGTCAGCAGGCTGGCGGACGGTCTTATCGACGTTGGCGTCTCGACGATCCGTTCGAGCTGAGCGAACAGCCCGCCGCGCTGCGCCACAAGGACGACCCGCGCGACAGAAGCAAGCTGGGCGGACGTCTCAGGGGCAATGAGGTCGCCGCGCAGCACGAAGACTCCGCCGGGCGAATCCTCGCCGCGAATTCCCGGTCGAATTTGACGGCTGCGGATCAGGGTTTCGAGAGCGACCTGAAGATCCTGGACATAGGAGGATTGGCGCTCGTTGAGGATCACCAGATCGACCGCGAGCTGTTTCATTCGCCAATATTCGTGCGCCTGGAGCAATTCACGCGCGATATCGAGATCGTCGGCGTCGGAGATGCGCAAAAGCACGATCGGCAGATCGCCGGAAATACCGAGTGGCCAAAGTCCCGCTTGCGCCCCGGCGCCGCGAAGAATCGTGTCGGAGGGAGGCCGCAAGGCGGGATTGACGTAGATCACATGGCTCGCCAGACGCTGAAACAGGCTGGCTTCACCGGCCGTGACGCCGAGATGATGCAATTGCACCTGAGCCTGCGTCCAGGCGAGTGTCGTCGCGCGCGAATAGGCGGTGGCGTCGCGATGCTTGTCGACAATGTCGAGCAAGGTTTCGCGCGTTGAGGCCGCCATCGTCCAGAAGGAAATTCGCGCCGTGGCGCCCGGCTGAATCCGCACACGCCGGCGCAGGGCGAAAATCGGGTCGAGCACTGCGCCGACCGTATTCGAAAGCGCCCTCCCATCGATCATGGCGATCGACGTTCTCACGCTCCGGCCCCGCCCCAGGAAACGCGCCCGGTCAGTTTCGACCTCGGTCTTGCCGACCGTTTCGCCATCGATGACGGCGATCTGTCCGACCCAGATTTCCGGTTCGCTCGGATCGCGCCTGCGCCTTGTGGCCAGCAGCGCGCCGACATCGGCCAGGAACTCGGTCTCGATGAAAAGCTTGGAAAAAGCCGGGTGCGCGATATCCGCCGCCTGTGGGGCGAGGACCAGTTCGGCATAGGATGTGATTTCGATTTCACGAACGCGGGGGCCGTTGTTCGTCACCGAAACGCGCCGCACTTCGGCGTCGTCCTCGGAGGAAACCACGACATCCAAAGTCGTCGTCAGCCGTGCGTCTTGGCGCGTGATTTCGGCGCGATCCTCGTTGAAGGCGACATGATAATCGTCGGCTTCGCGGCCGCTCGGCTGAAAGCCCGCCGACCAGACCTCGCTGCTGTGAACATCGCGCAGGAAAATATAGGAGCCGAAATCATCGCAGGCTGAGTCTTCGCGCCAGCGGGTCAGGGCGAGTTTTCCCCAGCGGCTGTAGCCGGAGCCGGCGCTGGTCAACATTGTGGAATAAAGTCCGTTGGAAAGCAGGTGCGTCGCCGGGGTCGCCTGATGCGCGGAGGAATAACGCCGGCCGCCCGACGGCTCGGCGTCGCGCCCTTTTTTGGCGGAGGATTTCATTTCCGCCGCCCAGGGACGGATGATGGCGACCTCGCGCGGCACGCGCTCCTGCAACAGCAGTTCGGTCGCCTGCACCATTGGTTCGGCGTGAAACCGCGCCCGCATCCTGGCGTCGAGCACGGCATTGGCGATGGCGACGATCGTCATGCCCTGATGATGGGCCATGACGGCGCGCACAACGGCGCGCAGTTCGCCTTCAGGGACGCGCGCCGGCGTATAATCCAGCGCCTCAAAGAAGCCGTAACGGCCGAGCGCGCCGACGCCGGCGAGGCGCTCCAGATTTTTCCGCGCAGCTTGAGGATCAACCATAGTCGCGAGCGCGGTCGCATAAGGCGCCACGACGAAATTGTCGGCGAGCCCGCGTTTCAGACCGAGGCCGGGAATGCCGAAATTGGAATATTGGTAGGTCAATTCCAGATCGCGCGCGTTATAGGCGGATTCCGAAACGCCCCAGGGCAAATTCCGCTCGTTCGCAAAGGCGATCTGTCGGCCCACGACCAGACGGTTCGTCGCTTCCAGCAGGCTTCCCGCCGGCGCCCGCATGACGAGCGAAGGCATCAGATATTCGAACATCGATCCCGACCAGGAAATCAGCGCAGCGCCGTGAGCGATGGGCGTCGCCGTGCGGCCGAGGTGGAACCAGTGGCGGGCGGGAATATCGCCCTTGGCGATGGCGAAGAAACTGGCCAGTCGCGCTTCGGAAGCCAAAAGATCATAACAATTGGGATCAAGCGCGCCTTCGGACGTCAGATAGCCGATCGAAAGCAGATTTCGCTTGCGGTCGACGAGAAAGCCGAAGTCCATGGCGAGCGCCATTGAGCGGGCCGTTTCTTCCAGCTTTTCCAGCCGTGTCCGCAATGTGGCGGCGTCAACGGCGTTGCGCGAAACATCTGCGCGCTGCGCAGCGATGGCGTTCACGGCGGCCTGCGCCCAGAACAACATGTCCGCGCCAGCCTCGTCGCCGCGTTCGCTGGCCAGCGCCCGCGCCATATCGACCATTGTTTCGGCCTGGAGGCCGAGATTTTCCAGGCGAGCCGCAAAATCGTCCGGCGCCGGGAATGGCTCGCGCGCCGCCGCCGCGAGCGCAGACAGCGCATCGTCGAGTTGCCGCCAGGTGACGGTCTGCGTCTTGCGGCCGTCACGCAGGCGCGCCGCGTCTGCCCGGGTCAGATCGAGCGCGTCGGCCACCCCTTCGAGGCAAGCTTTGGGTTCTGTCGGCGAATCTCGCCATTCGCGACAAGCGTTGGCCAAGGCGATCAGGTGTCCGGCAAGATTGCCGCTATCGACCGAGGAGACATATTTCGGGTCGAGCGGGCGCAGGTCGCCGGTATCATACCAATTGTAGAAATGGCCGCCGAAACGCTCCATGCCGCTCATAGTCGCCAGAGTGGCCTCAAGCCGTTCGATCGTTTCTTGCGCTCCAAGCCACCCGAAGTCGCGGGCGCTGGCCACCGAAAGGAGATAAAGGCCGAGATTGGTCGGTGACGTTCGATGCGCCACCTTCGGCGCCGGATCTTCCTGGAAATTGTCGGGCGGCAGCATGTGGTCGGCGCTGGTGACGAATGTCTCGAAAAAGCGCCAGGTCCGGCGCGCGGTCAGCCGCAGGGCCTGCGCGTCGTCATTAGACAGGGGTTTTCTGCTGGCGCGACGCGGCGGCAGGCTGACCCAGCGCGCCACAGCGGGCGAGGCCAGCCAGAGCGCCGCAAAGGCGCCGCTCAGCAGTGCGTTTCCGCCTCCGTTAATCCAGCCGACGATCACGACCAGCGCGCTGACGACCAGCGCGCCGGCCATACGGCGATAATAGCCGGACAAATCGAGACGCCGGGTGATGGTCGCCTGCGCCGCGGGAACCCATTCGAGCAGATTCTTGTGGCTGACATAGAGGCGATACAGGGTGCGAATGATCGCGTCGCCCATCAGCCAGGCTTGATGGGCCAGGAAAATGATGGTGAGCGAGGACAAGGTCAGCGCCAGCTTGAGGTCGCCGCCGAGAGCGCGAAAATGACTGGCCAGAGTGATTCCGGGGCGGCGCGGCGGTATGGCCGCAATGACCGGAATCATCGGCGGCAGGGCGATCGTCGCGAGCACGAAGGTGGTCCAGACCAATGCCGCATGGAGCGGCAGGAGCCAGCCCGCGAGCAGGGCAAGGATCGCAAGCGGCGCGGACAGGGTGCGGCGCAGATTGTCGAGCATTTTCCAGCGCCCGATGGCCGGAATGGCGGCGGACGCCTGCGTCGAACCCGCGGGTTTTGGCGCGCGACCGAGAATCCACGGCAGGAGCTGCCAATCGCCGCGCGCCCAGCGATGGTGGCGCAGCGCGCCGACGTCGTAGCGCGCAGGAAATTCCTCGACGACTTCAACGTCAGAGGCCAGACCGGCGCGGGCGAACACGCCCTCGAACAGATCATGGCTGAGGAGCGTCGAATCAGGCGCGCGGCCGGCCAGCGCGGCCTCGAAGGCGTCGATGTCATAAATGCCCTTGCCGGCATAGGAGCCTTCGCCGAACATGTCCTGATAGACATCGGAAACCGCCGAAGCATAGGGATCAATGCCACTCAGGCTCGAAAAAATGCGTTGGAACAGCGAACCTTCGAGCCCCACCGGCAGCGAAGGGGTTACGCGTGGTTGCAGCACCCCATAGCCTTCGACGATTCGCCCCGTCGCCTCGTCGAAGCGCGGCTGATTGAGCGGATGCGCCATTTTGCCGATCAGTCGGCGGACGGCGTCGCGCGGCAGGCGCGTATCGCCGTCCAGCGTGACGACATAGCGCGTATCGGGCGGGGCCAACGGCGGGGCGCCATCGACGCCGACGAAGGCGGTATCGGTGGCGCCGCGTAAAAAACGGTTCAGTTCGTGCAGCTTGCCGCGTTTGCGCTCCCAGCCAATCCAGCGCGATTCACTTGGACTCCAGACCCGGTGGCGATGCAGCAGGAGGAAACGCGGGCCGCCGCGAGCGGGTCCATAAAGCTGATTCAGCTGCGCGACGCCTTTCGCCGCAACAGCCAGCAGCGCCTCGTCGCCGTCGATGTTCTTAGCCGCGGCGTCCAGCCAGTCTGAGAGCAATGCGAAATGCAGGTCGCCTTCGGGACAGGCGAGATGGTGAATCTCAAGACGCTCGATCTGCTCCTCAATGGCGTCCGGCGTGGTCAAAAGCGTCGGCACCGCGACAAGGGTGCGCAAATGCGAGGGAACGCCGTCGGCCAACTCCATGGCCGGCAGAAGATCGGCATGGAAGCCGAAGCTGACCGCCCGGTTGACCAGCGCGACCGCCGCATCGACGGCCGGGATCGCGCCAAGAACAGCCAAAGCGGCGAGCGGCCATGCGCCAAGGCCCATGGCGGCGAGCGCGAGAAGCGCGGCGGCGAGCAGGATCAGGGTGACCACCGCGATGGCGCTGGCATAAAAACCGATGCCCGATGCCCGACGCAGGCGCACCCGCCACTTGTGCTCCCGCGGGTGATAGCCGATCTCGTGTTCAAAATCCTGGCGGCCGCCACCGATGAGGTGATAGCCGGGATCGCTTTTTCGAGCGTCCACCGGGGCGGACGCCTCGTGATGAAAGCGCTTGGCCGCTGCGACGGCGCGGTGCGCAATGTCGAGTTCGGCAGTATTCGAACCGCGCGCCAATTCCTCGATGGCGGTGCGATAGAGATTGCGCGTCGGGAAATCCATGTCCTTGTAGGCGCTGTCGATTGCGAGCGCCTCGTCGACAAGGCTGACCTCCTCGAACAGGTCTTTCCAATCGACATCCGAGATCAAGCGCAGGCTGGTGATGATGTTGCGCACCGTGACGCTGGTCGCGCCCTGCCGCCGGTGCGCCTCGCGCACGACATCGTCGGCGGTCGTGTGCTGCGCGGCCAGTCGCTGGTCGAGCCAGGTCAAGGCCGGCGTAATCGTCGGGTCCTGGTCGCGCAGCCTGTGGATGAGCTGGACGGCGAAGGCTTCCGAACGCGCATCGTCCTCGTGGTCGGCGAGCGAGACCTTGAGCGGCTCTGCTTTTTGTCCGGCCGCGCCCAGCAGCCGATCGGCGAGATCGTCCGCCAGATGACGCGCCGCGCGGCCTTCGACGATCTGCTCGGCAAGGCGGCGCAGATTTTCGATCATCACGATCCGCAGCGTGATCGACACCGCCCATAATTCGCCGATTGTCAGCGGCTGCACCTCTTGATAGGCCCGCACATAGCCGACCAGCATGTCGGAATCGAAACGGCTGTCGGTATGCGCGACAAAGGCCCAGGCCATGCCGAAGACACGCGGGTATCCGGCGAATGGTCCGACGGCGAGTTTTGGCAGTTGTCGGTAATAGCCTGGCGGCAGATCCGAGCGGATTTCGCGGATCTGTTTTTCGATGAGATGGTAATTTTCGATCAGCCATTCGGCCGCCGGCGTGGCGGCGCGCCCCTCATCGGTTCCCTGTAACAGGTTCTTGTATGCGGCAAGCAGGGCGGCTCCGTTCTCGGCGAGGCGACCCGCCAGCGGATGCCCCCTCTCTGGCTTTGGCGTGACTTTCTGGGCCGTCGCGAGACTTCGCGCATGTTCCTCGATGCGCTCGGCGCTGAAAAGCTCTTCCCGAACAGGCTCCGGATTATCCCAAGGCGAGGCCGCGCGGGCGAACAGGCTGTGCAGAAATATCGTCAACTGGGCCTCAAATCAAAAAATCGGGATGGGCGCAACGTCCTCGGTCGGGCGGGACGTTGTCATTTTTGCTGGTCTGTCATCGGGGCGAAGGACGGAAAACAAATCGCGCCGATGGCCAATGGCCCTGAAAAGTCAGCCAACTTTTCGGAGATAAGCTGCCGTTTGAACCACCATGGGCTGCGGCGCCGGCTCCGCGGGCTTGGTGACACGATTCAGCAATCCGCCGTCGTCGTTCTCATCGTCGGAATCGTCCGGATGGGTTTCGTCAGTCGCACGGAACCCCGCCTGAGCGGCTACAATCAGCCTAAAATAATGCTCCGCGTGCTGGAGATGGTTCTCCGCGGAGACAGGATCGCCGGCCCTATGAGCGTCCCTCGCCAATTGAAGATATTTATCAGCAAGGTGCCGCGCGGTTCCGCGTATCTTTACGTCTGGGCCGTTCGATTCATAGGTGCGGGTCAGCGGGTTGGACTCGCGACGCGCGCCCATCGGGCGGCTCCGCAACCGGTTATTCTGGTCAGGTTTCATTCATTGTCCTAAAATTTACGAGG
>JAJXYV010000021.1 GCA_021780435.1 Pseudomonadota bacterium | reverse complement strand
TTCGGCGACGTCCTTCGGCGACGAGCCGAGCGCACCGGCGAATATCATCCAAACATAATGTCGTCTGGACGCCTGTTCATCCCTTTTATCCTGACGAACGGCGGCCGCCTTGCACTGAGCCTCTTCACCCTTCTTCGCTTTCGGCGAGAAGCTGGGCCTGATGGTCGGCGATGAGCGGGTCGAGAATCTCGTCCAGCGCTTCGCCCTCCATCACCTTGTCGATCTTGTACAGCGTCAGGTTGATGCGATGGTCGCTGACTCTTCCCTGCGGGAAATTATAGGTGCGAATGCGCTCCGAGCGATCGCCGGAGCCGACTTGGCTCTTGCGGTCAGCGGCGCGCGCGTCGGCGAGCTTCTGACGCTCCATATCGAACAGCCGTGAACGCAATATGTCCATGGCCTTGGCCTTGTTGCGATGCTGGGAGCGTTCCTCCTGCATCATCACCACCAGGCCGGACGGAATATGGGTGATTCGAATGGCGGATTCGGTCTTGTTGACGTGCTGCCCCCCGGCGCCGCCGGAGCGCAAGGTGTCGATTCTCAGATCAGCCTCGTTGATCGCGAGATCGACCTCTTCGGCCTCCGGAAGGACGGCCACGGTCGCCGCGGAGGTGTGGATGCGCCCCTGGGTTTCGGTCGCCGGCACCCTTTGAACGCGATGGGTTCCGCTTTCGAACTTGAGCCGGGCGAACACCCCCTTGCCGCGCACATGGGCGATGATTTCCTTGAAGCCGCCCGCCGTTCCCTCGCTGGCCGAAATCAGCTCCATCGTCCAGCCGCGCCGCTCCGCGTAACGCTGGTACATGCGGAACAGATCGCCCGCGAAGAGCGCCGCTTCGTCGCCCCCGGTCCCGGCGCGAATTTCGAGGATCGCCCCCTTTTCGTCGGCGACGTCGCGCGGCAGCAAAGAAAGGCGAAGGTCATGCCCGGCCTTTTCAAGCCGGCCGCGCAAATCGGGCAGTTCCTCGTCGGCGAGGGCGCGCATCTCGGCGTCCGTCTGTGGATCTGTGGCGAGCTTTTCGAGATCGGCGATTTCCAGGTCCAGCGCGCGGAAAGTCCGAATCGCCTGAGCGACCGGCTCAAGATCGGCCAATTCACGGGAGAGGGTCGAAAAAAGCGACGACTCTACCCCTTCGGACAGGCGATGGCCGATTTCCTCGTAGCGGCGCAGGATGAGATCGAGTTTTTCGGCGGGGAGCATGGCCAATAACGAAAGGACGGGACGGCTTCGCGCCTGTTCGGCGCGTATGAGGACTTTGCGCCGCCGTGCTAGAGCGGAACGCCGTTTCTCTCAACGAAAGCAAGGAGCTCCTGCCGGATCGAACGACCATGGTCGGGTTTCTCGATCATCGGCAGGAGAAAGGCGCGCGTCGCCGCGAGATCGATCCCAAGCAGGGCGGCCCGGACCGGGCCGATCGCCGAGGGCGTCATCGAAAGGCCGCGGTAGCCGATCGCAGCGAGCGCGATTGCTTCAAGCGGCCGCCCCCCCATTTCGCCGCACAGGCTCACCGGCGTATCGTTGCGATCTCCGGCCTCTACAATCGCCCGCAAGGCGCGAAGATTCGGCGGCGACAGCGTGTCGAAGCGCCCGGAAACGCGCTTGTTGTCGCGATCGGCCGCGAAAAGATATTGGGTCAAATCGTTCGAGCCAACCGAGAGGAAATCCGCCGCTGCGCAGATCTCGTCGAGTTGCCAAAGCAGCGAGGGCACTTCGACCATCACGCCCAGCTTCAGGCCGCTCGGTAATTCATAGCCGTGGCGGCGCAGGAATTCGAGTTCGCGTTGCGCGATCGCCTTGGCCTGCGTGAATTCGCAGGTGGAGGCGACCATGGGAAACATGATGCGCATGTCCCGCCCGGCGCCGGCGCGCAGCATGGCCCGCAACTGCATGCGCAAGAGACCCGGGCGGTCGAGCCCGATCCGGATGGCGCGCCAGCCAAGGGCAGGATTTTCCTCCTCCACCTTGGCCATGTAGGGCAGGACCTTGTCCGATCCGATGTCGAGGGTGCGGAAGGTCACGGGCCTCCCTTCGGCTGCGTCCATCACCTTGCGATAAAATGCATATTGTTCTGAGAGGCGGGGAAAACTCGGCGCCACCATGAATTGCAGTTCGGTGCGGAACAGCCCAATGGACTTCGCGCCAACTTCCGAGGCGTGCTCGCAGTCGATGAGCAAGCCCGCGTTCATGTGCAGGTCGATCTCGACGCCGTCGCGCGTCACCGTCGGCGTGTCGCGCAACCGGTGATATTGCTCCTGGCGCCGGGCCCGCAGGCGAGCCTTTTCGCCATAGGCCGCCTCGACGTCCGAGGGCGGACGGAGCTGGACCTCGCCCGAACCGCCGTCGACAATGATCGCGTCGCCCGTTTCGACCAGATCGGTGATGTTCGGGACCTCGCCGATCGCCGGCAAGCCGAGCGCGCGGGCGATGATCGCGACATGGCTCGTCGGGCCGCCGTCCTCGAGCACCAGACCGCGCAGATTGCCGCGATCATATTCGAGCAGGGCCGCAGGACCCATGTTGCGCGCGACCAGAATGGAGTTGGGCGGCAGCGCGCCGCCATGGACCGTTCCCTGACCCGTCAGCTGGCGCAACAGCCGGTTGGCGAGATCGTCGAGATCGTGCAGGCGCTCCCGCAGATAGGGGTCGGTCTGACGCTGCAATTTGGCGCGGGCGTCGTTCTGGACGCGCTCGACCGCCGCCTCCGCGGTGAGGCCCGATTCCAACGCCTCGCGCAGGCGCCGCAACCAACCGCGGTCATTGGCGAACATCCGCACCGTTTCCAGCACGTCGCGATGCTCGCCCATGCCATAGCGGTCGCCGCGGGCGATGAGCTGGTCGATCTGTTCGCGCATGGCCTGGATCGCCTGCTCCAGCCGGCGCATTTCCGCCTGCGGGTCCTCGGCGACGAGCTGTTTGACCACGATGCGCGGCTCATGGAGCACCACATGGCCGAGGCCGACGCCGTCGCAAAGCGGAGCGCCCGCAAGCGCCATCGGCTTTTGCAGGGTGAAGCTCTGGCCGGGCTGGGCGAGCGACTGCAATTCGCCCGAGGCGATCATCTCGGCCAGAAGCATGGCCGTCGTCTGGAGAGCCTCGACCTCCTCTTCCGAATAGGTCCGGCGGGCCCGGTTCTGGACGACGAGCACGCCCAGGGTGTTGCCGCCGCGCAGGATCGGCACGCCGAGGAAGGATTGATAGATTTCCTCGCCTGTTTCCGGCCGGTACGAGAAGGCTGGATGGGCTTGGGCGTCGGCAAGCGCCAACGGCTCGGCCTTTTCGGCGATGAGACCGACGAGGCCTTCGCCGGTGGTCATGGTCGTGAGGTGAACCGCCTCCCGATTGAGACCTTCCGTCGCATAGAGTTCGAGCTTTCCGTCCGAACGCGCCACATAGACCGAACAGACTTCGGCGACCATGTTGGCGGCGATGTGGATGACGATCCGGTCCAGACGCGCCTGCGCGTTCACCGGCTCCGCCATGACCTCGCGAAGCCGGCGAAGCAGCAGACGGGGTCCGCCCAAAGCGCCGCGCATGACCTACTTCCTGACCGGGGCGCAGCGCGCAGCGCCGCCCCCTGCTGAATTTATCGATTCGCTCGCCGCATCCCGCAGGAAACGCAAGGGTTGGACAGCGAGCATAGCTGATTCGCGCCTCAGACGAGTTCTACCGCCTCATTGTGTCGCCCGCGACGATTTTCCGTCAAGCGATTAGGCTCAGGCCTTGTCCAGGCCATAGAGCGAGTGCAGCGTGCGCACCGCCAATTCCGTGTAGGCTGCATCGATCAGCACCGAGAACTTGATCTCGGACGTCGTGATCGCGCGGATGTTGATCCCCTTTTCGGCCAAGGCGCGGAAGGCCTCGGCCGCCACGCCGGCATGGCTGCGCATGCCGACGCCGATCGCCGAAACCTTGACCACGTCGGTCGAGGCCTGGATGCTCGAAAAGCCGATGACATCCTTGGACTTTTCGAGGATCGCGCGGGCGCGCTCAAACTCCGCCGCCGGAACGGTGAAGGTGATGTCGGTCGTCTTGGCGTCGTCCGAGACGACCTGAATGATCATGTCGACATTGACATTGGCCTGCGCGAGGGGCTGGAAAATGGCCGCCGCGACGCCGGGCTTGTCCGCCACCTTGCGCAAGGTGATCTGCGCCTCGTCCTTCGAAAAGGCGATTCCAGTCACGACCTGCTCTTCCACAATATCCTCCTCGTTGCAAATCAGCGTGCCTGGCTGCGGATTGGCCGGATCGTCGAACGACGACCGCACGAAGGTCTTCACCCCATGGACCATGGCCATTTCGACCGAGCGGACCTGCAGCACCTTGGCCCCGAGCGAGGCCATTTCCAGCATTTCCTCGAAAGCGACCTTGTCCAGCCTGCGAGCCTTCGGCACCACCCGCGGATCGGTCGTATAGACGCCATCCACGTCGGTATAAATATCGCACCGGTCCGCTTTGATCGCCGCCGCCACCGCGACGGCGCTGGTGTCGGAGCCGCCGCGGCCAAGGGTGGAGACTCGTCCGGTCGCCGGATCGACCCCCTGGAATCCCGCAATCACCGCGACTTCGCCCTGACCGAAGCCATCAACCAGCCTGGCGCCGTCGATCCGCACGATCCGGGCTGAGCCGTGGGCGCCGTTCGTCTCGATCGGAATCTGCCAGCCCTGCCAGGACCGCGCGCGAAGACCCATTTCCTGAAGGACGATCGCCAGGAGCCCGGAGGTCACCTGCTCGCCGGACGCGACCACCGCGTCATATTCATGCGGATCATATTGTCTGTTCGCGTCATTGACCCAGCCGACCAACTCATTGGTCTTGCCGGACATGGCCGAAACAACGACCGCAACCTCATGACCCTCGTCGATCTCGCGCTTGACGTGACGCGCCACATTGCGGATTCGTTCGATATTGGCGACCGAGGTGCCGCCGAATTTCATGACCAGACGCGCCATAATGACCTGAAATCGCTCTTCGTCTTATGATTGTATCAGGCTGGGCGCCGCTCCGACGGATTGAGCCGCGCTTTTGCCCCCGGGGTCTTTCCTTTCATTCTTCCTCATGAGAAAGACCGGGAATTGCGCCCTTGAAGGGCGCGGCTATACATGACGGCGCAAGCCGATTGTGTCAACGTGTCAAGGCTGAGTTGGGAGCGCCGCATGACGGAAATTCAAGGCGAAGCGACCGGCAGCGTCGATCGCGAGGAATTGGCGCGCTTCGCCAAGCTTGGCGACGCCTGGTGGGATCTCGAAGGGCCGCAGCGCGCGTTGCACAAACTCAACCCGACGCGGATCCGCTATTTGCGGAACCTCTTTTGCAGCCATTTCGCCGATGGCGACACGCCGCGCGATCGCAGGGCCGAAAAGCCGCTGAAAAACCTCCGGATCGTCGATCTCGGCTGTGGCGGCGGCCTGCTCGCAGAGCCGCTTGCCGCGCTTGGCGCCACGGTGACCGGCGCCGATCCTTCGCAGGAGAATATCGACGCCGCCCGGCGACATGCCGCGATATCCGGACGTGAGCTCGATTACCGGGCCGTGACGGCCGAAGCGCTCGCCGCATCAGGCGAAAGCTTCGACATCGTGCTGGCGATGGAAGTTTTGGAGCATGTAGCGGATGTCAAAGGCTTTCTGACGGCGGCCGCGGCGCTGGTCCGCCCCGGCGGGCTCTTGGTTGGCGCGACATTGAACCGCACCCTGAAAAGTTACGCACTGGCCATTGTCGGCGCGGAATATGTCCTGCGTTGGGTCGAACCAGGGACGCATGATTGGCGCAAGTTTCTCAGGCCATATGAATTGTTGACGCCCTTGCAGGCGGCGGGACTTCGGGAAATCGACCGCGCCGGTATCGTCTACCACCCCATCGCCGACGAATGGCGGCTCTCGGGCGATACCGACGTCAATTACATGATCGCGCTGGAGCGCCCGATAGCGTAAGCGCTCGAAACGACGGGAGAAATGCGGGAATGAGGCCCTTCCTTCTGGTCTCCCTCGTCGCATTCGCCCCGTCATGGAGCGGATGCAGCGCCTTGCCGGCGCAAGGAGAGCCCACGGCGGTCCTCCTGCCCACAGGGGCGCGGACGCCGGAGCGATCGCTGCGGATGGCGCTGAACGATTGCGCGCCATTC
This sequence comes from Pseudomonadota bacterium, assembly GCA_021780435.1. Classification (GTDB taxonomy): domain Bacteria; phylum Pseudomonadota; class Alphaproteobacteria; order Rhizobiales; family Beijerinckiaceae; genus Rhodoblastus. The sequence continues at coordinate 28,296 of JAJXYV010000021.1, read as the reverse complement.
AATCCGTTTCGGGCCGCCTATGTCGACCGCTTGCCCACCGCGCCAGAGCCGGAACTCTCGCGCTTCGCCCTCAGCCGGACGCCGGCCCATGTCGCCTGCATGCGCGCGCTGGGTTGGAACACGGCGCCGGGACCATTCTAATCCTGTCGACAAATGAAAAGACGCCTGTCGCGGACGACAGGCGTCTTGAAAATCGACGGAACGATTCCGCTTAGGCTGCGATCGCGGATTTGAGTTCGCGGAGCTGGTCCAGCTTTTCGGCGGCTGCCTTGATCGCCTCTTCCGTCCTGGCGTCGGCGAGATCTTCTTCCGCGTTTTTGATTTCCTGGGCCAACTGCGCCGCGTCGAACTGCTCCAGGGGCATCGCCTGCTCGGCGAGCAAGGTGAGGCCGCCCGCCGCGACATCGGCGAAGCCGCCGCGCACGAAAAGCTTGTTGGTCTTGGTGGTCGTTTCCTGGACCTCGATGATCCCGGCCTTGAGGACGGTCATGACCGGCGCATGGTCCTTCATGACCGTGAACTGGCCTTCGATTCCCGGCACGACCACGGCTTCGACTTCGCCCGAAAACAGAAGTTTTTCCGGCGAGACGAGCTCGAAGTGAAAAGTCGCCATGCGTTTCTCCAAACCTGGGCTTGCGCCGTCCGCCTTGGCCGCGCGCGGCCAAGGCGCCCGGCGGTTGATTTCAAGCCGCCGGTCTATGGTCCCGATCAGGCCGCCTGGGCCGCCAGTTTCTGGGCCTTTTCGATGGCCTCATCAATCGAGCCGACCATGTAGAAGGCGGCTTCCGGCAGGTGATCGTACTGACCTTCCACCAGGCCCTTGAAGCCCTTGATCGTGTCGGCGAGGGCGACGAGCTTGCCCGGCGAGCCGGTGAAGACTTCCGCCACATGGAAGGGCTGCGACAGGAAGCGCTCGATCTTGCGGGCGCGCGCCACGACCAGCTTGTCCTCTTCGGAGAGTTCGTCCATGCCGAGAATGGCGATGATGTCTTGCAGCGACTTATAGCGCTGGAGGGTCGACTGCACCTTGCGGGCGACGTCGTAATGCTCTTCGCCGACGATCGCCGGCGACAGCATGCGCGAGGTCGAGTCGAGCGGGTCGACCGCCGGATAGATGCCCTTTTCCGCGATCGAGCGCGACAGAACGGTGGTGGCGTCCAGATGGGCGAAGGAGGTCGCGGGGGCCGGGTCGGTCAGGTCGTCCGCCGGGACGTAGATCGCCTGAACCGAGGTGATCGAGCCCTTGGTCGTGGTGGTGATGCGCTCCTGCAGGGCGCCCATGTCGGTCGCCAGCGTCGGCTGATAGCCCACCGCCGAGGGAATGCGGCCGAGAAGCGCCGACACTTCCGAACCCGCCTGAGTGAAGCGGAAGATGTTGTCCACGAAGAACAGCACGTCCTGGCCCTTGTCGCGGAAATGCTCGGCGACGGTCAGGCCGGTCAGCGCGACGCGGGCGCGGGCGCCCGGGGGCTCGTTCATCTGGCCATAGACCAACGCGCATTTCGAGCCGGCGGTCGAACCGTTGTTTTCCTTCGGGTCCTTGTTGACGCCGCCCTCGATCATTTCATGATAGAGGTCGTTGCCCTCGCGGGTGCGCTCGCCAACGCCGGCGAACACCGAATAGCCGCCGTGAGCCTTGGCGATATTGTTGATCAGCTCCATGATCAGCACGGTCTTGCCGACGCCTGCGCCGCCGAACAGGCCGATCTTGCCGCCCTTGGCGTAGGGCGCAAGAAGGTCGACGACCTTGATGCCGGTTTCCAGAATCTGCGCCTCGGTGGCCTGTTCCGCATAGGACGGAGCGGGCTGATGGATGGCGCGGAGGTCTTCGTAAGAGACCGGGCCAGCTTCATCGACCGGCTCGCCAATGACGTTGATGATGCGGCCGAGCGTGCCGTCGCCGACCGGAACCGAGATCGGGGCGCCGGTGTCGGCCACCGACTGACCGCGGACGAGGCCTTCGGAAACGTCCATCGCGATGCAGCGCACGGAATTCTCGCCGAGGTGCTGCGCGACCTCGAGAACGAGGCGATTGCCGTTGTTGGTGGTTTCCAGCGCGTTCAGGATTTCCGGCAGGTGACTGTCGAACTTCACGTCGACAACGGCGCCGATGACCTGGGTGACGTGGCCTTGGGGGCGGGCTTCAGCCATTTTTCGTCCTCACAATCTAAAGGGTCGGTCAGAGCGCTTCGGCGCCCGAGATGATTTCGATCAGTTCCTTGGTGATCATCGCCTGACGCGTCCGGTTATAGATCGTCGTCTGCTTCTTGATCATGTCGCCTGCGTTGCGCGTGGCGTTATCCATGGCGCTCATGCGGGCGCCCTGTTCCGACGCGGCGTTTTCCAGCAGGGCGCGGAAAATCTGCACGGAAATGTTGCGCGGCAGCAGGGTCGCCAGAATTTCGTCCTGGCCCGGCTCATATTCATAGGCCGCCGAAGAGACGGCGCGTTCGCCGGGAATTTCAGCCGGGATGAGCTGCTGCGCGGTCGGGATCTGAAGGATGACCGAGCGGAACTTCGAATAGAACAGCGTAGCGACGTCGAATTCGCCCTGCTCGAACATCGCGATGATCTTCTTGCCGATCGGGTCCGCGTTCTCGAATCCGATCTGGCGCACCGAACGCAGGTCGATCAGATCGACGATCTGCTTTTCGAATTGCCGGCGAAGCTGGTCATAGCCCTTCTTGCCGATGCAGAGGATCTTGACCGTCTTGCCTTCGGCCTGCAGGGCGAGGGCCTTTTCGCGGGCGAGACGAACGATCGACGTGTTGAAGCCGCCGCACAGGCCGCGCTCCGCCGTCGCGACGACGAGGAGATGGGTGTCGGCCTTGCCGTTGCCGGTCAGGAGCGCCGGGCCGGACCCGGTCACGCCCGACGCGAGATTGGCCAGCACGGACTCCATGCGCTCGGCATAGGGACGCGCGGCTTCCGCCGCCGTCTGGGCGCGGCGCAATTTCGCCGCCGCGACCATCTGCATGGCCTTGGTGATTTTCTGCGTCGCCTTGACCGAGGCGATGCGATTGCGAAGGTCCTTCAACGAGGCCATGTGATGTCCGCTCGACCGCCGCTCCTTCCGCCGTCGCCGGCGCCGGGAGCGTTCCAGGAGGCGAGCCCGCAGTCAGCGCGACAGCGGGCCCGGTTGAATATCAGGCGAAGGACTTGGTGTAGCCTTCGACGACCGCCTTGAGCTTCGCCTCAGTGTCGGCCGAGAGATCCTTCGAGGAACGGATCGCCTCGAGAATATCGGCGTGGCTGGTGCGGAGCAGGGCCAGAAGACCGTCTTCATAGGCCTTGATGCGGTTGACCGGCAGGGCGTCGAGATAGCCGTTGACGCCGGCATAGATCACCGAAACCTGCTCTTCCATCTTGAGCGGCGAGAACTGCGCCTGCTTCAGGAGCTCGGTCAGGCGCGAACCACGGTTCAGCAGGCGCTGGGTCGTGGCGTCGAGGTCGGAGCCGAACTGGGCGAAGGCCGCCATTTCGCGATACTGGGCGAGCTCGCCCTTGATCTTGCCCGCGACCTTCTTCATCGCCTTGGTCTGCGCCGACGAACCGACGCGCGACACTGACAGGCCGACGTTCACCGCCGGGCGGATGCCCTGGTAGAACAGGTCGGTTTCGAGGAAGATCTGGCCGTCGGTGATCGAGATCACATTGGTCGGAATGTAAGCCGACACGTCGTTGGCCTGGGTTTCGATGACCGGCAGCGCGGTCATGGAGCCGGCGCCATTGGCGTCGTTGAGCTTGGCGGCGCGCTCGAGAAGGCGGCTGTGGAGATAGAACACGTCGCCCGGATAGGCTTCGCGACCCGGCGGGCGGCGCAGCAGCAGCGACATCTGGCGATAGGCGACGGCCTGCTTGGTCAGGTCGTCATAGACCATCAGCGAGTGCATGCCGTTGTCGCGGAAGAACTCGCCCATGGCCGCGCCGGCGAAGGGGGCCAGGAACTGCATCGGGGCCGGATCGGAGGCGGTCGCGGCGACGACGATCGAATATTCCAGCGCGCCCTGCTCCTCGAGCACCTTCACGAATTGGGCGACGGTGGAGCGCTTCTGGCCGACCGCGACATAGACGCAGTAGAGCTTCTGGCTCTCCGGAGCGCCCTCGGCGTTGAGCGGCTTCTGGTTCAGGATGGCGTCGAGGGCCACGGCGGTCTTGCCGGTCTGGCGGTCGCCGATGATGAGCTCGCGCTGGCCGCGGCCGATCGGGATCAGGGCGTCGATAGCCTTGAGGCCGGTGGCCATCGGCTCATGGACCGACTTGCGCGGAATGATGCCGGGGGCCTTGACGTCGACGCGGGCGCGCTTGGCGGCGTTGATCGGCCCCTTGCCGTCGATCGGATTGCCGAGGGCGTCGACGACGCGGCCGAGGAGCTCCTTGCCGACCGGAACGTCGACGATGGCGCCCGTGCGCTTGACGGTCTGGCCTTCCTTGATGTCGCGGTCAGAGCCGAAGATGACGACGCCGACATTGTCGCTTTCGAGGTTCAGCGCCATGCCGCGGATGCCGTTCGCGAACTCGACCATTTCGCCCGCCTGGACGTTGTCGAGGCCATAGACGCGGGCGATGCCGTCGCCGACGGACAGCACCTGGCCGACTTCGGTGATCTGGGCTTCATTACCGAAATTCGCGATTTCATTCTTGAGAATCGCGGAAATTTCTGCGGCGCGGATATCCATCAGCCGACCTCTTTCATACGTGTGCGGAGCGAATTGAGCTTGGTTTTCAGCGAGGCGTCGACCATGCGCGAGCCGAGCTTGACGACGATGCCGCCAATGATCGAAGGATCGACATTGACGTTGACCTTGACGGTCTTGCCGCCCGAAACCTGACGCAGCGCCTCTTCAAGCGCGACGGAATGATCGGACGAAAGCGGAGTGGCGACGGTGACGTCGGCGCGGGTCACGCCCTTCGCCTGATCGTTCAGGTCGGCGAAGGCGCGGATCATGTCGGGAAGGACGAAGAGGCGGCGCTTGGCGGCGACCAGCTTGATGAAATTGGCGGTGATGCCGCCGAAACCAAATTTGTCGAGAAGGGCGGAGACGGCCTTGAGCTGCTCCTCGGCGGAAAAGACCGGGCTTTGGACCAGGCGCTTCAGGTCCGCGCTTTCCGCGATCATGCCGGCGAAATTCTGAAGAGCGTCGGCGACCGCATCGGTGACATTCTGCTCCTGGGCGAGGGAGAACAGAGCCTGGGCGTAGCGTTCCGCAACGCCGGATGTCCGATGTGATCCCGAATTCTTGGAGTCGTCGACTTCAGCCACGCGGAAAAGCTCCCTTACGAGATCGGACGACCATCCGCCCTCGATCAGTCCGGCGGAAACGCCGCATCTTCTCTTAGGGCGGAACTGTCTGGAAACGGGGAGCAGCGCAAGCCTGTCTCCCCGAAAGGCGCGGCTCACGTAACATAGGGCGCCGTACGGCGCAACCCTGACTTAGACGGCAAAACTATGGTTGGCCGATGAAATTGCCGCCCCGCCCGGAAAAAAAAATTAAAGGAAGTTTTGCGGATCTATATCCACCGCCACCCGGACGCCGCCCGTCGGCTTCGGAGCCAAGGCCAGCACGCGCCGCAAAAAGCCTTGCAAATCGGCGCGGCGCGGGGATTTCACAAGCAGCCGGAACCGGGCCTTGCCCCGCAGCACGGCGATCGGCGCCTCGGCCGGACCCAAAGTCACGATTTCCTTCCCCGGCGCGTTAACCTCGACTTGCAGGCGATGGGCCGTCCGCGCCAGTTCGCGCGCATGGCGCTCGGCCGCCGGACCATTTGTCGCAGAGACGATGATCGCCGCGAGGCGGCCGAAAGGCGGCAGGCCAGCGTCATGGCGAATCCGGGTTTCCTCCCGGTAGAAGCGCTCGACATCGTGGGACAGCAGCGCCCGCAGGACGGGATGGTCCTTTTGCCAGGTCTGGAGAAAGGCGCGGCCCGGCCTCTCGCCGCGCCCGGCGCGGCCCGCGACCTGGTTGAGCAGCTGGTAGGTCCGTTCGGCGGCGCGCGGATCGCCATTGGCGAGGCCGATGTCGGCGTCGATGACGCCGACCAGGGTCAGATGCGGGAAATGATGGCCCTTGGCGACGAGCTGGGTGCCGATGACCAGATCGAACTCCCGGTTTTCCACGGCCTGCAATTCCGCGCGCATCCGCTCCGTCCCGCCCGGCATGTCGGACGAAAGAACGAGCAGGCGGATATCGGGAAACAGTTCGGCGGCCTCCTCGGCGAGCCGTTCGACGCCCGGGCCGCAGGCGGTCAGCGAATCCGGCGCGTCGCAGGCCGGACATTTTTCGGGGCGGCGTTCCACATGGCCGCAATGATGGCAGATCAGCGCCCGGCGGCGACGGTGCTCGACCAGCCAGGTGGAACAATTGGGACATTGGAGCTTGTGGCCGCAGGTCCGGCACAAGGTCAGGGGGGCATAGCCTCGGCGGTTCAGGAAGAGCAGCGCCTGCTCGCCGTGTGCGAAAGCCTCCCGCATGGCGTCGGCTAGGCGCGGCGCGATCCATTTGCCGCGCGGCGGGCCGGCCAGGCGTAGGTCGATCGCCTCGATCGCGGGCAAATCCCTTCCGGCGAAGCGGCTTTCGAGGCGAAGCCAGTCATAACGCCCCTGCTGGGCGTTCTCCCGCGTTTCGATGGAAGGCGTCGCCGAGGCGAGAACAACGGCGCAGGACTCTTGTCGCGCCCGCACCACCGCCATGTCGCGCGCATGATAGGCGACGCCGTCCTCCTGCTTGTAAGCCGCCTCATGCTCCTCATCGACCACGATCACTCTCAGATCGGCGAAGGGCAGGAACAGGGCCGAACGCGCGCCCGCCACCACCCGCGTTTCGCCCTCGGCGACGCCGCGCCATACCCGGGCCCGGCGGCGCGGCGTTAGTCCCGAATGCCATTCCGCCGGCGGCTGGCCGAATCTTTTGGCGAATCGTTCGAGAAATTGCGCGGTCAAGGCGATTTCCGGCATCATGATCAAGGCCTGGCCGCCATCGCGCAGGGCTTGCGCCACGGCTTCGAAATAAACTTCCGTCTTGCCCGAGCCCGTCACGCCTTCGAGCAGGATCGGCTTGAAGGCGCGCGCCGCGACCGCCGCGCGCAGAGCCCGAGCCGCCAGATCCTGCGCCGCTGACAGGATGGGGGCGCAGAAATCGGGGTCGGGCCTTCCACCGGGCGTATCCGCCGGCAAGGCGACCGCCTCCAGGGCGCCGTCGTCGATCAGCGCGTCCACGACGCCGGGCGAAACGCCCGCGAGACGGGCCAGTTCGGTCTTGGTCGCGGAGAGGTCGCCGATCAGCGCCGCAAGGACGCGCTGGCGCGCCGGCGTCGGGCGGTTGGGGGCAGCGCCCGTCGCGCGCACGCCGATCCGCAGGGGCTCATCCTCCGCGTCTTCCGCCGCGCGGGTCGCCATGCGAAGGACCATGCCGCGCGGCGCCAGCGCCCAGGCGGCGACCCAATCGAGGAAGGCGCGGAATTCGGGATGAAAAGGCGGCAAGACAAGCCGCTCAAGCACGGGCTTGAGCTTACCGGGATCGGCGCCTCGTATCGCCCAGACGATCCCGATATTGGTGCGCGAGCCGAGCGAGACCTTGACGAAATCGCCCTCCGCCAGCGCCATTCCCTCGGGAATTCTGTAGGAATAAGGCTGCTCTACCGCGACAGGAACGAGCACGTCGGCGACACTGGCCCGATCCCGCTCGCGGCTTTCGATCATTCTTGCGATCCGCGTTCAGGCGGGCTCCAGCTGGCGCTGATGGGCTCGATCAGGCCAGGGCGCCGTGACAATGCTTGTATTTCTTGCCAGAGCCGCAGGGGCACGGCTCATTGCGGCCAACACGGCCCCAACTTTCCGGATCGTTCGGGTCGCGCGGCGTGGTCGGCTCGGGCACGCCGAGCGCGCGGGGCGAAAATTCGCCAGCCTCAATGCGGGCGTTGATCTGGGTGAGCGCGAATTCATCCTCGCCGGTCGAGGGGTCGAGATGCATCGCCTGCATCGGCGGAAGTTGTGGCTCTTCGGGGCGCTGGGCGACCTCGATGCGCATGAGCTGGCCAGTGACAAATTCACGCAACCGGGTGATCAAGCCGTCGAAAAGCTCGAAGGCCTCGGACTTGTACTCATTGAGTGGATCGCGCTGGGCCATGCCGCGCCAGCCGATGACCTGGCGCAGGTGATCGAGCACGATCAGATGCTCGCGCCACAGATGGTCGAGCGTCTGCAGCAGGACCTGCTTCTCGATATAGCGGGTGAGCTCCGGCGAATTCATCTTTTCGCGCGCCGCATAGGCTTCGTCCGCGGCGTTTTCCAGCCTGTCGCGCAGCTCCTCGTCGCCGATGCCTTCTTCCTTCGCCCAATCGGCCAGCGGCGGCTCGATATTGAGCTGGCTCCTCGCCTCCTCCGCGAGCCCGGCAATGTCCCAGGTCTCGGGATAGGCGTCATGCGGCACATGGCGCGTGACCAAGTCGTCCACGACGCCGTGACGCATTTCCGTGATGATGTCCTCGAGCGATTCCTGCGCCATCATTTCGCGGCGCTGCTCGAACACGACCTTGCGCTGGTCGTTCATCACATTGTCGAACTTCAGCACGTTCTTGCGCATGTCGAAATTGCGCGCTTCGACCTTCTGCTGGGCCTTTTCCAACGCCTTGTTGATCCAGGGATGGATGATGGCTTCGCCTTCCTTGAGGCCGAGCTTGACCAGCATGGCGTCCATGCGGTCGGAGCCGAAAATGCGCATCAGGTCGTCCTGAAGCGACAGGAAGAATTTCGACTTGCCGGGATCGCCCTGGCGACCCGAGCGGCCGCGCAGCTGATTGTCGATGCGGCGGCTCTCGTGGCGTTCGGTGCCGATGATGTAAAGGCCGCCGGCGGCCAGAGCCTTTTTCTTGAATTCCGCGATTTCCTCGCGGATCGCTTTCGCCCGCGCCTCGCGCGCCTCGCCCTCGAGCCCCTCGCATTCCTGCTTGAGACGCATGTCCAAATTGCCGCCGAGCTGGATGTCGGTGCCGCGGCCCGCCATATTGGTGGCGATGGTGATTGCGCCGGGAACGCCGGCCTCGGCGACGATATAGGCTTCCTGCTCGTGAAAACGCGCGTTCAGCACGGCGAAATGTTTCGACGGCTTGCCCGAGCGCGCGGAGGCATAAAGCTTGTCCAAGGCGCCGGGCGCGCCGAAATCGATCATCTGATATCCCTTGCCTTTCAGATAATCGGCAAGCTGCTCGGATTTCTCGATCGAGGTCGTGCCGACCAGCAAAGGTTGGCCGCTCGCGTTGGCGCTTTCAATTTCCGCGACGATGGCCTCGAGCTTTTCGCCCGAAGTGCGATAGACTTCGTCATCGGCGTCGAGGCGCGCGACCGGCAGGTTGGTCGGGATCTCCACTACGTCGAGCTTGTAGATCTCGGCGAATTCCTCGGCCTCCGTCGCCGCCGTGCCGGTCATGCCCGCGAGCTTCTTGTAGAGCCGGAAATAATTCTGGAAGGTGATCGAGGCCAGCGTGACATTTTCCGGCTGGACCGGAACGCCTTCCTTGGCCTCGAGCGCCTGATGCTGGCCTTCCGAATAGCGGCGGCCCGGCATCATGCGGCCGGTGAATTCATCGATGATCACCACTTCGTCGTTGCGGACGATGTAGTCCTTGTCCCGATGGAACAATTTGTGGGCGCGCAGGGCTTGGTTGACGTGATGCACCAGCGTCACGTTCGACGATTCATAGAGTGAGCCTTCGGTCAGAAGGCCGGCGTCGCGCAGCATTTGCTCGACCTTTTCATTGCCTTCTTCGGTCAGATTGGTGCTGCGCTGCTTCTCGTCGATCTCGTAATCGCCGGGCGCAAGGCTCGGAATGAGCTTGTCGATGGAGTTGTAGAGGTCCGACTTGTCGTCCGAGGGACCGGAAATGATCAGCGGTGTGCGCGCCTCGTCGACGAGGATCGAATCGACCTCGTCGACGATGGAGAAGAAATGGCCGCGCTGAACCATCTGGTTCAGCTCATATTTCATGTTGTCGCGAAGATAATCGAAGCCGAATTCGTTGTTCGTGCCATAGGTGATGTCGGCGGCATAGGCCTGGGCGCGCTCCGTATCGTCGAGTCCATGGACGATCACGCCGACGGTCAGGCCGAGGAAATTATAGATCCGCCCCATGTTCTCGGCGTCGCGGCGGGCGAGATAGTCGTTGACGGTGACGACATGGACGCCGTTGCCCGCCAGCGCATTGAGGTAGCACGCGAGGGTGGCGACGAGGGTTTTGCCTTCGCCGGTCTTCATTTCGGCGATCGAGCCCTCGTGCAGGACCATGCCGCCGATCAGCTGAACGTCGAAATGGCGCTGGCCGATGGCGCGCTTGGCGGCTTCGCGGACGGTGGCGAAAGCGGGAACGAGAAGGTCGTCCAGGGTCTTGCCGGCCGCGAGCTGGGCGCGGAATTCGTCGGTGCGGGCGCGCAAGGCTTCGTCCGAAAGCGCCGCGACCTCCGCCTCAAGGGCGTTGATGTCCGCGACCCTGGGCCGATAGGTCTTCAACCTGCGATCGTTGGCGGAGCCAAAAATCTTCTTCGCGAGGTTCCCCAACATCCGAAACGACCTTTCAGCGCGGGGACTGCCCCGCGACCTGGTGGACGCCGGCGATTGGAAAATCCTGGCCGGCGAGACGCGCCGCCCCTATGTCGGGAGCCCCGGCGCAGAAAGCAAGACGCCGCGCCTTGTTCTCGACGACCGCGACATTTGTACGACGGGAGCGGCGCGAGAGCGCGAAAAAGCCGGGAATCCGGCGCGCGAGAGATAGAAGCGGCGCGCCGCCTTGTCAACGAGACCGGTCTTTGGACGAATCCGCCTTTCTCAGCGCTCCCGCTTCCAGGTTTCGCCGCCGCAGAGCCCCCCGCCCGAAACGCAGCCCTGGACTTTCAGTTGGTTGGCGTCGCCGCCCTGGGAAATCTCGCCATCATAGGTCTTGCCATTGTCGAGATTGAAGATCGGCCCTTTCCAGACGTCGCCTTCGCGCCGCAGATTGATCAGGATTTTCTGGCCGACAGCGGATTTCTCGCCGGCGGCGGGCGGCGGAGCGGCGGCGACAAAGCCGCAGACATTCTTGCCGCAGGGTGCGACGCGGATCACCGCCGAACCATCAGCGACGCGCCACAGACCAAAAGGAAACTGCGCGGCCGAGGCGGTCGGCGCGAGGGACGCCGCGGCGAGCAGGGCGGAACATAGGGCGACGGCTTTTTTCATGCGCGATCAATCTCCTCGGGCCGTATCATCGGGCCCACCAGATCCATTAGCGTCTCTTCATCGGGATGAGAAGCGGTGAAAATTCGTTCGCGCGGCGCCAAGGCCGCGCAAACATCCGCTACATCGGCGGAAAGGCAAAAATGTGAGAGCCCAGACGCAGCGCGGGCGCCGATCAAGCCCAGCGCCGCCGCAGCGCTGCGCGGCGAGTAATGGAGGACGGCGTCGATTTCGCCCTTTTTCAAGGCGTCCACGACCTCCGGCGGCCATTGCGCAACCGGGCGCGCGCCATAGGTTTCGAGGACCACGACGCGCCAACCTGCGGCGCGCGCGCGATCTTCTAGAATCGGCTTCCGCTCGCGGCCGGCCAGATAGAGCGCCGAGCCGGCCTCCATCGCCGAGACGAGATCCTTGGCCAAAGCCTCGGCGCGCGGCGCAACCATCTGAACCTGGAATCCCGCCGCCTTCGCCGCCTCCGCGGTCTGTTCGCCGACACACGCCGCGGGAGTCGCGATCAGTGCGGGCGGCGGCCGCCATCCGGCGAAAGCCTTGGCGCTGGTGGCAAGGATCAGATCGAACGACCCCTCTGGCGGCGAAAACGCCAACGGGACAATTTCAAGGACTGGGGCGATCACGGCTCGATGCCCCAGCTTCGCGAGGCTCTTCGCCGTTCGCGCCGCCTGATCCGATGGCCGCGTCACCAGCACGCGCATGGCGATCAGAATTCCAGCAAATCGGCCGGCGCGGCGGCGAGAATCCGGCGCGCGGCGGCCTCGCCCAGCGCCGCGGCCTCCGCCACGGGGCCTTCCGCACGGGCGTCAAACGCCTCCGAGCCGTCCTTGCGCAGGACGAGGCCGTAGAAGCTCACGCGATCTCCCGAGACGACCGCGTGGCCGGCGATCGGCGTCCGGCAGGAGCCGTCGAGCACATTCAGGAAGGCTCGCTCCGCGGCGAGGGCATGTCCCGTTGCGGCGTCGCAGATCGCGGCCAGATCGGCCTGGACTTGCGCGTCGTCGGTGCGGGCCGTGATCGCGATCGCGCCCTGTCCGCAGGCCGGCGGAAAGAGATCAAGCGGCAGGATCGACGTCGCCTGATCGGCGAGGCCAAGCCGCTTAAGTCCGGCCAGCGCGAGCAAGGTGGCGGCGAATTCGCCGCTTTCGACCTTGCGCAACCGGGTTTGCACATTGCCGCGCAGCAATTCGACCTCGAGGTCCGGGCGCAGGCGGCGAATCATCGCCTGGCGCCGCAACGAGGCGGAGCCGACGCGCGCGCCCTGCGGCAGATCCATCAAGGTCTTGGCGGCGCGTCCGATAAAGGCGTCGCGAACGTCTTCGCGCGGGAGATAGCCGGCGACGGCAAGGCCCTCCGGCAGGACGGTGGGCAGATCCTTGGCCGAATGGACGGCGATGTCGATTGCGCCGTCGAGCTGCGCCTGGTCCAGCTCCCGGGTGAACAGGCCCTTGCCGCCGACCTCGCTGAGGGGACGGTCCTGGATCATGTCGCCGCTGGTCTTGATGACGACAATTTCGAAATGCTCTTCGGGGACGCCATGGGCCAGGGCAAGCCGCCGCCGCGTCTCATGGGCCTGAGCCAGCGCCAGGGGACTGCCGCGGGTGCCGATTTTCATCCAGGGCGCCAAAATTCCGCTCCATGCCGTTTTGATTTGTCAGGGCGGCGGACTATAGGGAAAAGCGCAAGGCGAAGAAAGCATGGCGGGGATTTTTCCCTCCAGCCGACCGTCGCCCGGGAGAAATGGGATGTGGGCCAGTCTTCGCGTTCTCGGAATCGAGAGCACCTGCGACGAGACCGCGGCGGCGGTGGTCGAGGCCGATTCCCTGGGGCGCGGCAAGATTCTCTCGAATTGCGTATTAAGCCAGATCGCGGAACATGCGGCCTATGGCGGCGTCGTGCCGGAAATCGCCGCCCGCGCCCATGTCGAATCGCTGGATCGGCTGATTCGCCGCGCGCTTTCCGAAGCGAATTGCGGCGTCGAAGACCTTGACGCCGTCGCCGCCGCCGCGGGTCCCGGGCTGATCGGCGGCGTGATGGTCGGACTGACGACCGGCAAGGCGATCGCGCTCGCCGCCGGCAAGCCTTTCGTGGCGGTCAACCATCTGGAAGGCCACGCTTTGACGCCGCGGCTGACCGACAATATCGAATTTCCCTATCTGCTGCTTCTGGTCTCGGGCGGCCACAGCCAGCTCGTCGCGGTCAATGGCGTCGGCGATTACCAGCGTCTCGGCTCGACGGTGGACGACGCGGTCGGCGAGGCCTTCGACAAGGCGGCGAAACTGCTCGGCCTGCCTTATCCCGGCGGTCCGCGCGTGGAACAAACGGCTCTGGGAGGCGATCCGGCCCGTTTCGACTTCCCGAGGCCGATGGCGGGACGGCGCAATCCGGATTTCTCCTTTTCCGGGCTCAAGACCGCGGTCCGGCAGGAAGCCGAGCGCATCGCCCCGCTTACCAATACGGATGTCGCGGACCTCTGCGCCTCTTTCCAGGCGGCCGCTGTTGACGTGATCGTCGATCGCTGCCGGGCCGCCCTGCGGCTGCTCGCCGACGCGCCCAAGCCGCCGACCGCTCTGGTCGCGGCCGGCGGGGTCGCCGCCAATGGCGCCATCCGCCGGGCGCTTGGCCGGCTCTGCGCGGAGACGGGATTGCGGCTCGCGCTGCCGCCGCCAGGCCTGTGCTCCGACAATGGCGCGATGATCGCCTGGGCCGGACTGGAGCGGTTCCGACGCGGGCTCGTCGACGGCATGGATTTCGCGGCGAGGCCGCGCTGGCCGCTCGATACGCGTCAGGATCCCCGCTGGCACGGCAAGGCGTGAGGATCTCTTGCGCGCGTTCAAATATATCCTGCTGGCAGGCGCCTTCCTTCTTGCGATCGAGGCTCCGAAGCCCTTCCTCCAGCAGCAGAACTCTTTCGCGGCGCCCGTTCAAGTAGCCTTCGGTCCCAATCCGGGCTTCGAGCGCCTCGACCCCGAATTGGTCCAACGGGCGCAACGGACGATCGACGTCGCGGCCTATGTGCTCAGCGACCAGCGGGTCATCGAGGCCTTGTCGGCGGCGGCGAGCCGGGGGGTGCGCATCCGGCTTTATTTCGATCCCGAGCAGTTCCGCCGCATCGGGGGGATGAACGACAATGTCATGGCGCTCGTGAACCAGCCCAATGTGCAGGCCCGGATCAAGGCCGAACAGAACGACCTGATGCATATGAAGGCCTACGCGGTCGACGGCCGCTGGCTGCGGACCGGTTCGACCAATTTCTCGTGGTCCGGCGAAACCCGGCAGGACAATGACATCGTGATCATCGACAGCCCGCAGGCGGCGGAAGCCTTCACCCGGAATTTCGAAAGGCTCTGGGCGCGGCGCGACAACAGGGACCCCACGCGATGACCAAATCAGCGACGCTCGCCGTGCTCGGCGCCGGCGCGTGGGGCACGGCGCTGGCCAATATGGCGGCGGCGAACCACGCGAGGGTCTGGCTCTGGGCGCATGATCCCGCCCATGTCGAGGAGATGCGGCGCAGCCGGCGCAACGAAAGGCGGCTGCCCGGCGTGATGCTCGCGGCTGAAATCGAACCCGTCGCCGACCTCTCCTGCGTCGGCGCGGCGGATCATGTGCTGGCTGTCGTCCCGGCCCAGAATTTCCGCGCGACGGCCGAACGTCTGCGCGGCCATCTCCGCCCGGATGCGACGGTGGTCAATTGCGCCAAGGGAATCGAGCGCCAAACCGGCTTCTACATGCATGAAGTGCTGGCGGACGTTCTTCCCGGACAGCCGGCCGCCGCCTTGTCCGGCCCGAGCTTCGCGGTCGATCTCGCGCGCGGCCTGCCGACCGCGGTGACGCTGGCGGCGGAACGCATCGAACGCGCGGAACTCCTCTGCACGCGGCTCGCCGCCCGGCATTTCCGGCTTTATCGTTCGAGCGATCTCATCGGCGTGGAAATCGGCGGCGCCGCCAAGAACGTGCTGGCCATCGCCTGCGGCGTCGCCATGGGCCGGAAGCTTGGCGCCAGCGCCCATGCCGCCCTGCTGGCCCGCGGATTCGCCGAACTGATGCGATTCGCCAAGGCGCAGGGCGCGCGGCCGGAAACGATCATGGGGCTTTCCGGGCTTGGCGACCTCGCCTTGACCTGCTCTTCGCCGCAATCGCGCAATTACGCGCTGGGGTTCGCCCTTGGCGAGGGCGAAGCGCCCCAGACCGCATCGCATGGAAAGTTGAGCGAAGGCGCCTTGACCGCGCGCGTCCTGACCGAGAAGGCGCGCAAACTGGGCGTTGAAATGCCGATCGCCGAGGCGGTGACAGCGATTCTCGAAAAACGCATAGAGGTCGGCGCGGCGATCGAGGCCTTGATGAGCCGTCCATTCAAAGCCGAAGCGTAACGGCCGGCTCCGCGGGAGCAGGATTCTGCGCCGCGCCGAATTCGCCTTACTTCTTGAGGATATCCGCCGGAACCTTGCCACCGTTGGCGGCGACGAGCGCGATGACCTTCTCGTGCAGCCACACGTTCATCCTGGCCGTGTCATGGGTGTCGCCCTCATATTTCAGCTCGGCGGCGAGTTCCTTGCGGGCGGCGAGGCTCGAATCGAGTCCGAGGACCTTCAACAGATCGATGATGGAAACGCGCCAGTCCAGCGTCTCCGGATTCTTTTCATTCATCTCGTCAAGCACGGCGGCTATGTCCACCTGCGCGACGACCTCGGACGAAACGCTGGCCGGAGCGTCCGCAGCCGGAACCGGCGCCGGCGCGGACGGCGTTGTTTCGGCGGGGGGAGTGGAGGGAGCCGTCGCCGGCGCGGCTTCGACCGGCGCGGCGCCGAAAATTTTGCTGAGAATGGAGCCGAAAATGCTCATGGAGGTCCTCCTGAAAAATTCTTTCGCGTGATCCCGTCCGGAGCAGCCCGGAGCCGCGCGAGGCTAGAGCCACGACACGACAGTTACATCACGCTGGGGAGTGGTTTTTGCCGCTCGGCGGTTGAACTGACGGAGGGTGTCATGCAACCATTTGGCGACAAATTCCTTCCCCGCCTCCAAGATTTCGGGATGACAACATGCATTTCGTCGCCATTTGCCTCGACAAGTCCGATTCGCTCGCGACGCGGCTTGAAAATCGCGTCGCTCACCTCGCTTTTCTCGGCGAAAAGCCGGACGTCGTGAAGCTCGCCGGCCCCTTCCTCGATTCGGCCGAAAAACCCTGCGGATCGATGCTGGTGCTCGATTGTCCCGACGAAGCGGCGGCGCGCGCTTTTCTGGCGCAAGATCCCTACGCCAAGGCCGGCCTGTTCGCCTCGGTCGAGCTTCGTCCCTACAAGCCAGTGCTCGGAGCCTATCTGTAATGGCGGCCGCCAAATCCTACTGGCTGGTCAAGAGCGAGCCTCATGCATGGTCCTGGGACCAGATGGCGGCCTGCGGCGCCGAAGGCACGGGCTGGACGGGCGTTCGCAACCACCTCGCCAAACAGCAGATGATGGCGATGAAGCTTGGCGACCTCGCCTTCTTCTATCATTCGAATGTCGGGAAGGAGATCGTCGGCATTGTCGAGGTCATCAAGACCTTCCATCCCGACCCGTCGGACGCCAGCGGCAAGTTCGGGATGGTCGACGTCCGCGCCGTCGAACCCCTGAAGCGTCCCGTCACGCTGGCGGAAATCAAGGCTGATCCACGCTTCACCGACATGGCCCTGCTGAAAATGAGCCGCCTGTCGGTCCAGCCGGTTACTGAGGCGCACTGGCGCGCGATCCGAGCGCTCGGCGGCCTATAAGTCGTCGCCGTCGAGCGCGGTCCCCGGCAGAGGTAAGCCGGCGACGATGGCGGCCAGCCAGCGGCGGATCGCTTTTTCCCTTTTCGGGCGCATCCCTTCCGTCAGACGGGCGCTCGCGGCCTCGGTCCTTTCCCTGCCCGCGCGGAGAACTTTCTCGCCTTCGGGCGTCAGCGCCAACGGCCGCGCCCGCGACGCCGAAGAACCGCCGCCTTGTTCCTCGCGCGCCAATCCCGCGCGGCGCAGATTCGCAACGATGAGCGACACGGTCTGTGGCGTCAGTTTGGCCTTTCGCGCCAGATCGGCCGCCAACAGGCCGGGATTGCCGCTGATCAGCGTCAGCGCGGCGAGCTGCGGAGGCGTCACGCCGAGATCGGCGATAAGGCGTTCCTCGGCCAGTCGTTGAGCGCTCGCGGCTTGCCGCAGCAACACGGCGAGGTCTCCATTCTCGCCCGGAAGATCGAGCGCGCGCGTCCGGCGTTTCGGGGGCTCGACCGCATTTTGATCGTCGAGTGGGCGGATCTTGACCATGGCTTCCTCACCAGCTTGGCCGGCGCATTATTCGCACGCCTGACAGGCCACTGATCGTATAGCCGGATTGCGTCCGACACAATGCCAAATCGATACGAGCCCGCCGACGCGTCGCGCGCCTTGAGCGAAAGGCTAACTTGTCAGCGGGTGATGATGCGCCGCAAAAAGCGGGCATCTCCACGCGGAAGGCATGATGGAACATTCACGTCGCTCGATCATCGACGAATATGACAAGCTCGTCGCACAAGGACGGATCGAGCGCGACGGGAAGCAGACAGCGGTGGTCGAGAAACTCGACGAGCTTGCGTCCTTCCTCCGCGAAAGTCGGCTGGCGAAGAAGGCAAGCGCCCTCGGCTGGCTCTTTGGCGCTCGCCGCATTGAACAACCGACGCCCCGGGGCCTTTACATCTGGGGTTCGGTCGGGCGCGGCAAGACCATGCTGATGGACCTCTTCTATGAGACGGTCGAGTTCGACGCGAAACGGCGCGTTCATTTCCACTCGTTCATGGCCGATGTCCACAAACGCATTTTCGCCTGGCGACAAAAGAAAAAGGCAGGCCAGGTCAAGGGTGACGATCCGATAGGTCCTGTCGCGGACGAACTGTTCAGCGAAGCAACCCTGCTCTGTTTCGACGAATTTTCGGTCACCGACATTACCGACGCCATGATTCTCGGTCGCCTGTTCGAGGCGCTCTGGGCGCGCAAGCTCGTTGTCGTCGCCACATCGAATGTCGATCCGGCCGATTTGTACAAGGACGGCCTCAACCGCGCCTTATTCCTGCCTTTCATCGGCGAAATCCAGCGGAATATGGAGGTCGTGCGGCTGGATTCGCGGACGGATTTCCGACTTGAGAAACTCGGGGGCGACCCGGTCTATTACACGCCCGCGAACGTCGCTGCGCGCGCCGCCCTGGATCGAACATTTCTTTCCTTGGCCGGCGGCGCGCGGGGCGCGCCTCTCGCATTGCCTCTGCTGGGCCGGGAGGTGATTGCGCCTCAGGCTTCGGGGCGCGTCGCGCGCTTCGATTACGAGGACTTGTGCAGGAAGCCGCTCGGAGCGACGGACTTCCTGGCGATTGCGGAATATTTCCACGTCGTCCTGATCGACAATATTCCGGTCATCAATCCCGAGGAGCGCAACGAAGCGAAAAGATTCATCAATCTGATCGACGCGCTCTATGATCAAAAAGTGAAGCTGATTGCCTCGGCGGACGCGCCGCCGGAACGGCTTTATCTGGCCGATCGGGGCCGAGAGGCCTTTGAATTCGCCCGCACGGTCTCGCGTCTGACCGAAATGCGGTCAAGGGAATATATGGAGCTGCCGCACGGCCTGGGCGACGAGGCAAGCGGCGACACGACGGGTCTGGTCGAAACATGACTTTTCAGGCGCGCGCAGGCGAACAGGCCCCGGAACAGAAAATTCTGGAATTGGCCTGCGAGCATCTGCGCCGTTTCGGTCCGCGACGGACCACGATCGTCGGCATCGCGGACGAAGCCGGCATGTCGCACGCCAATGTCTATCGCTATTTCCCCTCCAAGGAGGCGCTGTTCGATGCGGTCAGCCAGGTCTGGCTCAAAACGCTGGAACGGCAGCTTCACGTGATCGTCCAGGGGCAGGATCCGGCCTATGACAAGCTTGAGAGAGCCCTGGCCGCGCTGCGCCAGACCTATCAGGAGAAACGAGACAGCGATCCGGTTCTATTCGGCCTTCTGTGCGCCTCGATCGAGGCGGGCGGCGGCCTGGCGCGCAAGCACCGCAACAGAGTCCAAAGCGAAATCCAGGCGATTGTCGAAGAGGGAATAGCTTCGGGCGCGTTCCGGATGCAGGACCGCAGACGTGCGATGGCCTTGATCTTCGATCTCGGGCATCGGTTCATCCAGCCGGTTTCGATCGCGCTCGACAAAGGCGTTTCGGCGGCTGAAATGGCTTTTCGCGCCGGCCGGGTGATCGCCGTGATTCAGAGGAGCTTGACCTTCGGCGATCCAGATTTTGACATGTGACAATTTTCGTAATTTGTAACGTCAATTTTCGCTTTTCGCGCCACCGATCGCCGCGGGCCCACTCGAGATCTCATCGCATTGAATTCATTGGCGCTTGGCGAGCGCGAGCGCAGCAAGCCCGTCGCCGGCCTTCACAATAACGTCAGAGGCTTAGTCTTTCTCCCGACTTGAAAGCCCCGCAGGATCGAGGCACAACCCCGGGCCATATCCGGCGCCTCCGGAAATTTCCTCGCCGCGCGGTTTGCGGCGGGGCAGCAACGAAATGTTGAAGCGAGGACGAAACCCATGGCGCGTAAAAAGATTGCACTGATCGGAGCTGGGCAGATCGGCGGAACGCTGGCTCATCTCGCCGGACTTAAGGAGCTGGGCGACATCGTTCTCTTCGACATCGCCGAAGGCACGCCGCAGGGCAAAGGCTTGGATATCGCCGAATCCTCGCCGGTCGACGGCTTCGACGCGAAACTTTCCGGCGCCAATGACTATGCCGCCATCGCCGGCGCGGACGTGATCATCGTCACCGCCGGCGTGCCGCGCAAGCCCGGCATGAGCCGCGACGACCTCCTCGGCATCAATCTCAAGGTGATGGCCTCGGTCGGCGACGGCATCAAGCAGCATGCGCCGGACGCCTTCGTGATCTGCATCACCAACCCGCTCGACGCCATGGTCTGGGCCCTGCAGAAGTCTTCCGGCATGCCGGCCAACAAGGTCGTCGGCATGGCCGGCGTTCTCGACTCGGCCCGTTTCCGCTACTTCCTCGCCGAAGCCACCGGCGTTTCGGTCAAGGACGTCCACGCCATGACCCTTGGCGGCCATGGCGACGACATGGTCCCGCTGGTTCGCTATTCCACGGTCGGCGGCTTGCCGCTTCCCGAACTGGTCAAGTCGGGCTGGCTCACCCAGGAAAAGCTCGACGCGATCGTTGACCGCACCCGCAAGGGCGGCGGCGAAATCGTCGCCCTGCTCAAGACCGGCTCGGCCTTCTATGCTCCGGCCGCTTCGGCCATCGCCATGGCCGAATCCTATTTGAAGGACCAGAAGCGCGTCCTTCCGGTCGCCGCCTATCTCAACGGTGAATATGGCGTGAAGGACACCTATGTCGGCGTTCCGGCGCTGATCGGCGCGAATGGCGTCGAGAAGATCGTCGAAGTCGCCTTCGACGCCGCCGAGAAGGCGATGTTTGACAAGTCGATCAACTCGGTGCAGGGCCTGATCGAAGCCTGCAAGAAGATCAATCCGGCGCTCGCCTGATTTGAAGCCAAAGCCAATGGCTTGCGCGTCCGCCGCGTTCTTGGACGCTTCGACGCGCAAGCCCCACTCGCTTTTTTACGAGGACTGCAAATGAATATTCATGAGTATCAGGCGAAAGCCGTTCTCAAGGAGTTCGGAGTTCCGGTTTCGCGCGGCGTGCCGGTCCTGAAGGTCGAAGACGCCGAGGCCGCCGCCAGGGAACTCGGCGGCCCGCTCTGGGTCGTCAAGTCGCAAATTCATGCGGGCGGCCGCGGCAAGGGCAAGTTCAAGGAAGCCGCCGCCGGCGACAAGGGCGGCGTGCGCCTGGCCAAGTCTGTCGACGAGGTCAAGCTTTTCGTCGAGCAGATGCTCGGCAATACGCTGGTGACCGTCCAGACCGGCCCCGCGGGCAAGCAGGTCAACCGTCTTTATGTTGAAGACGGCTCGGACATCGCAAAGGAATTTTATCTCTCCGCGCTGGTGGATCGCGTCACGTCGCGCGTCTCCTTCGTCGTTTCGACCGAAGGCGGCATGGACATCGAGGATGTCGCCCACAAGACCCCGGAAAAGATCAAGACCTTCTCGGTCGATCCGGCCACCGGCGTCATGCCGCATCACGGCCGCACCGTCGCCAAGGCGTTGGGCCTCGTCGGCGATCTCGCCAAACAGGCGGAAAAACTGGTCGCCCAGCTTTACGCGGCCTTTGTCGCCAAGGACATGGCGATGCTGGAGATCAACCCGTTGATCGTCACCAAGCAGGGTGACCTGAAATGCCTGGACGCCAAGGTCTCCTTCGATTCCAACGCCCTTTACCGCCACCCGGACATTTTGGCGCTGCGCGATGAGACCGAAGAGGACGCCAAGGAAATCGAGGCGTCCAAATATGACCTGTCCTATATCGCGCTCGACGGCACGATCGGCTGCATGGTCAATGGCGCCGGCCTCGCCATGGCGACCATGGACATCATCAAGCTCTATGGCATGGAGCCCGCCAACTTCCTCGACGTCGGCGGCGGCGCCAGCAAGGAGAAAGTGACGGCGGCCTTCAAGATCATCACCGCCGACCCGAATGTGAAGGGCATTCTGGTCAACATCTTCGGCGGCATCATGCGCTGCGACGTGATCGCCGAGGGCGTGATCGCCGCGGTGAAGGAAGTCGGCCTGAAGGTTCCGCTGGTGGTCCGCCTCGAGGGCACCAACGTCGATCTCGGCAAGAAGATCATTAGAGAATCGGGCCTCAATGTCATTCCGGCGGACGATCTCGACGACGCCGCCCAGAAGATCGTCAAGGCCGTGAAGGAGACCGTGTAATGTCCATCCTGATCGACACGAACACCAAGATCATCACCCAGGGCTTTACCGGCAAGAACGGCACTTTCCACTCGGAACAGGCGCTCGCTTATTGCGGCACCAAGGTCGTTGGCGGCGTCTCCCCCGGCAAGGGCGGCGCGACCCATATCGGGCTGCCCGTCTTCGATACGGTCGCCGAAGCGAAGGAAGCGACGGGCGCCGACGCTTCCGTGATCTATGTTCCGCCGCCGGGGGCGGCCGACGCGATCTGCGAGGCGGTCGAGGCGGAAATCCCGCTGATCGTCTGCATCACCGAAGGCATTCCCGTTCAGGACATGATCAAGGTGAAGCGTTCGCTGTCGGGCTCGAAATCGCGCCTGATCGGCCCCAATTGCCCGGGCGTCATGACCGCCGGCGAGTGCAAGATCGGCATCATGCCGGGCAATATCTTCAAGCCTGGCAATGTCGGGATCGTTTCGCGCTCAGGAACGTTGACTTACGAAGCCGTGTTCCAGACCTCGCAGGTCGGCCTCGGCCAGACCACCGCGGTCGGGATTGGCGGCGACCCGGTCAAGGGCACGGAATTCATCGACATGCTCGAATTGTTCCTGGCTGACGACAAGACCCATTCGATCATCATGATCGGCGAAATCGGCGGCTCGGCGGAAGAAGACGCCGCGCAATTCATCGCCGATGAGGCCAAGCGCGGCCGCAAGAAGCCGATGGTCGGCTTCATCGCCGGCCGCACCGCCCCTCCCGGACGCCGCATGGGCCATGCGGGCGCCATCATCTCCGGCGGCAAGGGCGGCGCCGAGGACAAGATCGCGGCGATGGAGGCGGCGGGCATCCGCGTTTCGCCTTCGCCGGCGCGGCTCGGCTCGACGCTGGTCGAAGTGCTGAAGGGCCTTTGATCGATCGGGCGCGGACGATTTCGTTCGCGCCCATTCATCAACTGGACGCCGGCGCCCCGAGGGACCCCGGCGTGAGGAACCGGCGCCCATCGCTACCTTCGGCGCGAGCGAACCGGACGTCAAAGTGACATGGATTTAGGCGGCGAGCCGCCAAAGCTCGCGACGGCCGGTCGGTCCGGCTCCGCGAAGCGAGAGGACATAAAGATGGCGCGTCAAGACAGCAATGGAAGCAATGGCGGCGGCGGAACGGGCCGTTCGCCGCAGAACGCCGCTTTCGCGGATTCGTCTTTCCTGTTTGGCGGCAACGCCGCCTATATCGAGCAGCTCTACGCCGCCTATGAAGCCAACCCGGCGGGCGTCGATCCGGAATGGCGCGAATTCTTCGGCGGCTTGAACGACGACGCCGCCTCGGTCGCCGCCAACGCCAGGGGCGCGTCCTGGAAACGCCCCAACTGGCCGATGCCGCCGCAGGGCGATCTGGTCGCCGCGCTCGATGGCCAATGGCCGATCAATGAAAAGGCGGTCGCCGACAAGATCAAGGGTAAGGCCGCCGCCGCCGGCAAGGGCGAGATTTCCGCCGCCGAATTGCATCGCGCCACCCAGGATTCGGTGCGCGCGATCATGATGATCCGCGCCTACCGCATGCGCGGCCACCTGCACGCCGATCTCGATCCGCTCGGCCTCGACCCGCAAAAGGATCACGAGGAGCTTCATCCGTCGAGCTACGGCTTCACCGAGGCCGACTATGATCGCAAGATCTTCATCGATCATGTGCTTGGCATGGAATACGCCACCATCCGCGAGATGCTGGCGCTCCTGCGCCGGACCTATTGCTCGACCATTGGCTGGGAGTTCATGCATATTTCCGATCCAGCGGAAAAAGCCTGGATTCAGGAACGCATCGAAGGGCCGGACAAGGAGGTCAGCTTCACCAAGGAAGGCAAGCGCGCCATCCTGCAGAAGCTGATCGAGGCTGAGGGCTTCGAGAAATTCCTGGACGTGCGTTATACCGGCACCAAGCGTTTCGGCCTCGATGGCGGCGAAGCCATGATCCCGGCGCTGGAGCAGATCATCAAGCGGGGCGGCGCCCTGGGCGCCCAGGAAATCGTGCTCGGCATGGCCCATCGCGGCCGCCTGAACGTGCTCTGCCAGGTGATGGGGAAGCCTCACCGCGCCTTGTTCAATGAATTCAAAGGCGGCTCCTTCCTGCCTCAGGAAGTCGAGGGCTCCGGCGACGTGAAATATCATCTCGGCGCCTCCTCCGATCGTGAATTCGACAACAACAGGGTGCATCTGTCGCTCACGGCCAACCCGTCGCACCTCGAAATCGTCGACCCCGTGGTGCTCGGAAAAGTCCGCGCCAAGCTCGATCAGCATCTCGATCGCGCCCCCGAAGATCGCCGCAGCGTCATGCCGCTGCTGATCCACGGCGACGCGGCTTTCGCGGGCCAGGGCGTCGTCGCGGAGTGCTTCGGGCTCTCGGGCCTGAAAGGGCACCGCACCGGCGGCTCGATCCATTTCATCATCAACAATCAGATCGGCTTCACGACCTATCCGCGCTATTCGCGCTCTTCGCCCTATCCGTCGGATGTGGCCAAGACCGTCGAAGCGCCGATCTTCCATTGCAATGGCGACGACCCCGAAGCGGTGACTTTCTGCGCCAAGGTCGCGACCGAATTCCGCCAGAAATTCCAGAAGCCTGTCGTCATCGACATGTGGTGCTATCGCCGCTTCGGCCATAACGAAGGCGACGAGCCGTCCTTCACCCAGCCGCTGATGTACAAGAAGATCCGGTCGCACAGATCCACGCTCGAACTCTACGGCGAGAAACTGATCGCCGAAGGTCTGATGACCCAGGGCGAGATCGACAAGATGAAGGCCGACTGGCGGACGCGCCTGGACGCCGAATATGAGGCGGGCCAGGCCTACAAGCCGAACAAGGCCGACTGGCTCGACGGCCGCTGGTCCGGCCTCAAGGCGGTTCCGAGCGCGGATTTCGACAACCCGCGTCGAGGCAAGACCGCGGTCGAGATCGAGAAGCTTCACGAATATGGCGAGAAGCTCACCAAAGTTCCCGATGGCTTCCATGTCCACAAGACCATCCAGCGCTTCCTCGACAACCGCCGCAAGGCCATCGAGACCGGCGAAGGCGTCGATTGGGCGATGGCCGAGGCGCTCGCCTTCGCCTCGCTGGTCGATGAAGGCCATCGCGTCCGCCTGTCCGGCCAGGATTGCGAACGCGGCACCTTCTCGCAGCGCCATTCGGTCCTGATCGACCAGGAGAACGAAGCCCGATTCGTCCCGCTGAACCACATTCGCGAAGGCCAGGGCCATTACGAGGTCATCAATTCGATGCTCTCGGAAGAAGCCGTGCTCGGCTTCGAATATGGTTATTCGCTGGCGGAGCCGGACGCTCTGACTGTGTGGGAGGGGCAATTCGGCGACTTCGCCAATGGCGCCCAGGTTCTGTTCGACCAGTTCATCTCGTCAGGCGAACGCAAATGGCTGCGCATGTCGGGCCTCGTCTGCCTCCTGCCGCATGGCTATGAGGGCCAGGGACCCGAACATTCCTCGGCCCGTCTCGAGCGCTTCCTGCAATTATGCGCCGAAGACAACATGCAGGTGGCGAATTGCACGAGCCCGGCGAATTATTTCCACATTCTGCGCCGCCAGCTCAAACGCGACCTCCGCAAGCCCTTGATCCTGATGACGCCCAAATCGCTGCTCCGCCACAAACGCGTGGTGTCGCAGCTTGAGGAACTGTCCGGCGAGGGGCATTTCCGCCGTCTCCTTTCGGATCACGCCGAGACGGAGCCCAACGAGGCGATCAAGCTCGTCAAGGACGACAAGATCCGCCGGGTCATCCTGTGCTCCGGAAAGGTTTATTACGACCTTTACGAGGAGCGTGAGAAACGCGGAATCGACGACGTCTATCTCCTGCGCGTCGAGCAACTTTATCCGATGCCGCTGAAGGCGCTCGTCGCCCGTTTGCAGCGTTGGAAAAAGGCCGATGTCGTCTGGTGCCAGGAAGAGCCGAAGAACATGGGCGCCTGGTCCTTCGTCGAGCCCTATCTCGAATGGGTGCTCGCCCAGGCCGGCGGCAAGAGCAAGCGACCTCGTTACGTCGGTCGTCCCGCCTCGGCGGCGACGGCGGCCGGGACGATGGCGCTCCATCTCGCCCAGCTCAAGGCCTTCCTCGACGACGCCTTCGCCAGCTGAAACGCCCACGCTCACGGGCTCTGGCGTGAAACGCCGGAGCCTCGCCTTCCACCCTCAATGAGCCGCACAAGCGGCGGATGTGATCCCAATGTCGACAGAAATTCGCGTTCCCACTCTCGGCGAATCCGTTTCCGAAGCGACCATCGGCCGTTGGTTCAAGAAGCCCGGCGACATCGTCAAGGCCGACGAGCCCCTCCTCGAACTCGAGACCGACAAGGTCACCCTTGAGGTCAATGCGCCCGCCGCTGGCGCCTTGGCCGAAATCGTCGCCAAGGATGGCGATACGGTTGAGCCCGGAGCGCTGCTCGGCCACATCGCCGAAGGCGCCGTGACCGCTGTCGCCGCACCTGCGCCTGCCGCCGCTGCGGCTCCCGCTCCGGCCGCAGCGCCCGCGCCCGCCGCCGGCGGATCGGCGCCGCCGCCTTCGCCGGCCGCCGCCAAGAACGCCGCCGACCTCGGCGTGAAGGTCGCTGACGTCGCCGGATCGGGCAAGCGCGGTCAGGTGCTCAAGGGCGACGTGTTGGCCTTTGCCGCGAATCCGCCGGCCGCCGCGCCGGTCGTTCCCGCCGCCGCCCGCGCGCCTTCATCCGCCGAGGACGCCACGCGCGAAGAGCGCGTCAAGATGACCAAGCTGCGCCAGACCATCGCGCGCCGCCTTAAGGAAGCCCAGAACACGGCGGCCATGCTGACCACTTTCAACGAAGTGGACATGCAGCCGCTCATGAGCCTCCGCGCCCAGTACAAGGATCTGTTCGAGAAGAAGCATGGCGTGAAGCTTGGCTTCATGGGCTTCTTCGTCAAGGCTTGCACCCACGCCCTGAAGGAAATTCCGGCGGTCAACGCCGAGATCGACGGCACGGAACTGATCTACAAGAACTTCTGCCATGTTGGCGTCGCCGTCGGCACGGAAAAGGGACTGGTCGTTCCGGTGGTGCGCGACGCCGACAAGCTTTCCATCGCGGGCGTCGAAAAGACGATCGCCGATTTCGGCAAGCGCGCGCGCGACGGCCAGCTCAAGATCGAGGAGATGCAGGGCGGCACCTTCACCATCTCCAACGGCGGCGTCTATGGCTCGCTGATGTCCACGCCGATCCTGAACGCGCCGCAGTCCGGCATTCTCGGCATGCACAAGATCCAGGAGCGTCCGGTCGTCATCGGCGGCAAGATCGAGATCCGCCCGATGATGTATCTCGCGCTGTCCTATGACCACCGCATTGTCGACGGCAAGGAGGCAGTGACATTCCTCGTCCGCGTCAAGGAAGCCCTGGAAGATCCGGCGCGCCTCGTTCTCGACCTCTGATGCGCCCAAAGCAATGCCTGCGCGGGCGGGCATAGCGTCTTCCTTGCGGAGAAATCCATGTCCTACGATCTGATTGTCATCGGCTCCGGCCCCGGCGGCTATGTCTGCGCCATTCGCGCCGCCCAGCTCGGCCTGAAAACCGCCATCGTTGAAAAGCGCAAGACCCATGGCGGGACCTGCCTGAACATCGGCTGCATTCCCTCCAAGGCCTTGCTGCACGCCTCCGAAGTCTTCGAGGAGGTCGCCCATGGCCTCGGCGCCCTCGGCGTGAATGTAGGCAAGCCGAAGCTCGACCTTGCCGCCATGATGAAGCACAAGGACGAGACGGTCGGCGCCAATGTGAACGGCGTCGCCTTCCTCCTCAAGAAGAACAAGATCGACGCCTTTCACGGAACCGGCGCGATTCCCGCGGCCGGCAAGGTCGAGGTCACGGCCGAGGACGGTTCGAAGCAGGTTCTTGAAACCAGGAACATCGTCATCGCCACCGGCTCCGACGTCGCCAGCCTGCCCGGCGTGACCATCGACGAAAAGATCGTCGTTTCCTCGACCGGCGCACTGGAGCTCGGCAAGGTCCCGGCCAAGATGATCGTCGTTGGCGCCGGCGTCATCGGCCTCGAACTCGGCTCGGTCTGGCGTCGTCTTGGCGCGGATGTCACGGTCGTCGAATATCTCGACCGCATCCTGCCCGGCATGGACCTCGACACCTGCAAGCAATTCCAGCGCATGCTGGAAAAGCAGGGCGTGAAATTCATGCTCGGCTCGAAGGTCGCCAAAATTGAAACGGCGAAGAGCGCCGCCAAAGTCACGGTCGAGCCGGCCGCCGGCGGCGAGGCCCAGGTCCTCGACGCCGAT
>JAJXYV010000024.1 GCA_021780435.1 Pseudomonadota bacterium | reverse complement strand
CCATCGCGACCGGCGCAAGGATCCGCTCCTGGCCCGCGCCGGCGCCTTTTTCTCGAATCTGACAGAAGGGCGCTATGCGGGCCTCGCGGAGCATTACGGCGAAGACGACAAATTACGTCTCGCCGCGCGACGCGCCGACGGCGCCGAACTCGATCTTCCATCCTTGAGCGAAGGCGCGCGCGACCAGCTCTATCTCTCCCTTCGCCTCGCCTTTCTGGAAGATTACGCGTCCCGCTCGGAAGCGCCGCCCTTCATCGGCGACGATATTTTCGCCAGTTTCGACGATTCCCGCGTCGCCGCCGGCTTCCGGGCGCTCGCCGCCGCAAGTGCGACAATTCAACCCATTCTCTTCACCCACCACGCGCATATCCTGTCCATAGCTGAAACTGCGCTGGGCGCGGGGGCGCAGGTTTTGCGACTTGAAGCGGCAAACGCGTAAAATATGATCTGGCGCGAGCCCTGTTTTGCGTTAAATTGTCAAAAAGATGAAATTTGAGGTCGGCGTCATGGTTCAAAATCGCCATCACAGAAACGCCAGCCGGCTGGTTCGGCTGGTGATCGCCAATTGGGTTCTGGGCTGGGCGGTGGGATTCGCCTGCGCGGCGCTGGTTCTCTTCTCGAATGTCGCCCATATCCGCGACTTGATGTTCAGCTCCGAATTGATGCTTCAGGGCCTCGCTTTGCTGTTCGGCGGCTTCGGCTTCACCTTCGGCGGCGTGGTCTGCGCGACCGCCGTCATGCTGCTGCCGACGGACGAGGACTCATGGAACGGTCGTGGCGGCGGTCTGCGCGCCCCGATCCTGCTGCCGGCCTATGTCATGGCCAGGGCGCGCGGCGCGCGCGGCTGAGCCTGCGCCGCATCGACTTTTAACCAGGGAGCGGCTACACAGCGGAATATCCCGTCCGGACAGGGTCTTGGGCGGGCCGCTGTGAAGGTTGGCCATGGTTACCGCGTCCTCTCCGAAAAAGTCCGCAGCCAGCAAGGTTCAGACCGGCCTGTGCGCCGCAGCGCCTCCGCCGCCAAGCCCCTCCCAGGAAATCTACCGTCTTCTGCTGACCTGCCAGAACCGCTCGGGCATTGTCGCGCGGGTCGCCGGCCATATTTTCGAAGCCGGCTTCAACATCGGCGATTCGCGCCAGTTCGACGAATTCGAAAACAATCAATTTTTCATGCGCATCGAATTCAATCCGGTGCGTCCTGACGCCAATATCGAAGCCTGGCGCAAGAGCTTTGCGGGTCTCGCCGAGGAGTTCGGCATGAAATGGACGCTGTGCGCGGCCTGGCGTCAGCCGAAGGTCATGATTCTGGTGTCGAAATTCGACCATTGCCTGGCCGACCTGCTCTATCGCTGGCGCATCGAAGAACTGCCGATCGATATCGTCGCCATTGTCGCCAACTATCCCCGCGAGACCTATCGCCACCTCGATTTCGGAACCATCCCCTTCCATTATCTCCCCGTCACCCGCGAAACCAAGATGGAGCAGGAGGCCGAGATCTGGTCGCTGGTGCAGGAGAGCGGCGCGGAACTGGTGGTGCTCGCCCGCTACATGCAGATTCTCTCCGATGGCCTCGCCGCCAAACTGGCGGGACGCTGCATCAATATCCATCATTCCTTCCTGCCCGGCTTCAAGGGCGCCCGTCCCTATCACCAGGCGCACGCCCGCGGCGTGAAGGTCATTGGCGCCACCGCCCATTATGTGACATCCGACCTCGACGAGGGGCCGATCATCGAGCAGGACGTCGAGCGCATTTCGCATCACCACACGCCGGACGACCTGATCCGCAGGGGACGCGACATCGAGCGCCGCGTCCTTGCCCGGGCCGTGCGCTATCACATCGAGAGCCGGGTCCTGATCAACGGCTCGAAGACCATCGTCTTCACCGAATAGGCGCGGGATTCATTGCGGCGTTTCACGAAAGGCGGCCCAGACCGCAGCCGCCCTTTCGCGCGCGCCGGGGCGCGGGATGAACACCGCCAAGTCCTCGACCGCGGCGATCTCCTCCGCGATCTCATGAATGATGTGATAATCGGGCCGCGACGCGAAATCGTGGACGGCGATGCGAGTCGTCGGGCCGCAATGCAGGACCGACTGGGCGACGCAGGCCACGCGGAAACGGCCATCGACGAGAACGAAATCCGCCTCGCGGCACTGCGGCAGCCAGTTCCAGACGCCGAAATGGTAACCGATCCATTTCGCCTGCGCCGTGCGATCGATCGGATAGCCCCATTCACCCACCGGTCCGATATCGGCATGGACCAGAATGGGCATGGTCGGCGCGCCGGCGCATTCCGCATCGACGCGATCGACCCAGTCGCGCGAGGACTCGACTGAGATGACCCATTCCCGGGGTTGAGCGCACGCGAGGACGGTCCCTCCGCCTGCGCCGAATTCGAGATAACGTGCGCTTTTCGCCAGGAAGGCCTTGAACAGGGAAAGTTCGGCGTCGCTCATATGCGGAATCATCGATCGCGTCTTGCCGTTCCCGCCAATGGTTAGTCGGCGAGGCTCAAATCGTGACCTGCGCGCCCATTTCGACCACGCGGTCGGAAGGAATGGAGAAGAAGTCCGTGGCGTTGGTCGCCTGTTTCGACAGGCCGACGAAAAGCTTGTCCTGCCACGGCGGCATCCCGGACACCGGCGACGTCTTGAGCGTCCTTTTACCAAGGAAGAAAGACGTGGTCATGATGTCGAACTTCACCCCGCATTTGCGCATCAGGGCCATGGCCGCGGGCACGCGCGGGCTTTCCATGAAGCCGAAATAGAGCGTGACTCGCAAGAAATCGTGCGAGAGTTTCTCGATCTCGAAACGATTGGCCTCCGACACGCGCGGCGTCGGCTTGGTCACGACATTCATGATCACGATGCGCTCGTGAAGCACCTTGTTGTGCTTGAGATTATGCATCAGCGCCGACGGCGCGACATTCGGATCGCCGGTGAGGAAGACCGCCGTCCCCGGCACGCGGGTCGGCTTCGATTTTTCCATCATGCGGATAAGATCGATCGTGGGGATCGAATCGCGGTGGGTCTTCTTGGCCAGAAGCTCGGTGCCGCGCACCCAGGTCCACATCACGATCATGGACAGGCCGCCGAGGCTCAGCGGCACCCAGCCTCCTTCGAGAACCTTGACCAGATTGGCGGCCATGAAGGCGAGATCGACGGTGAGGAAGAGGCCGACGAACGGAATGGCGAGGTACAAGGGCCAGCGCCACAATTTCCACACCACGAAAAAGGCCAGAGCGGTTGTCACCACCATAGTCCCGGTCACCGCGATGCCATAGGCGTTGGCCAGATTGTCCGAGGTGCGGAACAGGAAAACCAGCAGAATCACGCCGATCAGCAAGGTCCGGTTGACACGGGGGACGAAGATCTGCCCCTCGGTCGTCGCCGAGGTGTGTTGAATCTCGAGGCGCGGCAGCAAGCCGAGTTGGATCGCCTGACGCGACAGCGAGAAGGCGCCGGTGATGACCGCCTGGCTGGCGATGACCGTGGCGACGGTCGCCAGGACCACAAAGGGGATCAGCGCCCAGGCCGGGGCCATCAGATAGAAGGGATCCTTGACCGCGTCATTGTCCTTCAGGACAAGCGCGCCCTGCCCGAGATAGTTGCACACCAGGGCCGGCAGGACGAAGAAGAGCCAGGCGAACTGGATCGGCTTGCGGCCGAAATGGCCCATGTCGGCATAAAGCGCCTCGGCGCCCGTCACCGCCAGGAAGACCAGGCCAAGGGTGACGAAGCCGGTCGCGCCGTGGCCGAACAGGAAGGAAAGCCCCAGGATCGGATTGAACGCTTTCAGGATTCGCGGCGCGTCCGAGACGTGGACAATTCCCATCACGCCCAGCAGACCGAAGAAGACGACCATGATCGGCCCGAAATAGGTCGCGACCTTGGCGGTGCCCCCGCTCTGCACCACGAAAAGCGTGACGAGGATCACGACCGCGATGGGGAGAACATAAGGCTGGAAAGCGGTCGACGCCGTATTGAGGCCTTCGACCGCCGAAAGCACGGAAATGGCAGGCGTGATGATCGCGTCGCCGGAAAAAAGGGCCGCGCCGGCGACCCCGAGGAGGAAGATCGTCTTGGAGCGATGGCCGAGCGCATTCTGCGCCAGCGCCATGAGCGACAGGGTGCCGCCTTCGCCCTTGTTGTCGGCGCGCATCAGGAAGAAGACATATTTGAGCGTGACGACGATGAAAAGCGCCCAGATCAGCAGCGAAACGATGCCGATGACTTCGGACTCGACCACGCCATCGGTTTTCATATGATCGAGCGCCGCCTTGAGGGCATAGAGCGGGCTCGTGCCGATGTCGCCATAGACCACGCCCATCGAGCCGAGCAGCATGGTCCAGAAGCCCTCGCCGTGAAGCTCGGTCGCATCGGCGGGCTGGGCGGTGGATTCGGGGGATGATGTAACGGCGGCAGGCGTGGGAATGGTGTCTTGCGACATGAAAACGTCCTGGCTGCAGCCTCAGAATAAGGCGTGACCGAGGCAGACCTATAAACCTTTCCGCGGCCCGGGAGAAGAGGCCGGAAAATTCACCTTTCGGCAAGCCCAATTGCCGGAGTCCGCTTTTGCTGGCATGAGGCGTCATGGTTCCAGCGCCTGCCTTGCCGATCGACGACATTCTGCCGCAACTCGGCGAAAAGCTTGCGGCCGTCTCGCGCGCCGTGCTCGTCGCGCCGCCCGGCGCCGGCAAGACGACGCGCGTTCCCTTGGCTTTGCTGGACGCAGCGAATTTCGCTCCCTGGCGCGGCGACGGCAAGATCATCGTCCTGGAGCCGCGCCGCTTGGCCGCGCGCGCCGCCGCGGAACGGATGGCCGGCATTCTGGGCGAAAATATCGGCGAAACGATCGGCCTGAAGGTGCGCCTGCAATCCTTGAGCGGGCCAAAAACGCGGATCGAGGTCGTCACGGAAGGCGTCTTCGCCCGCATGATCCTCGACGATCCATCGCTCGACGGCGTCGCCGCGGTCCTGTTCGACGAATTTCACGAGCGTTCGCTTGACGCCGACCTCGGCCTCGCCCTTGCCCTTGATGCGCAATCAGCCTTGCGGCCCGATCTGCGCCTGCTCGTCATGTCGGCGACGCTCGACGGCGCCCGGGTTTCGAAATTGATGCAGGACGCGCCGATCGTCGAATCGGAAGGCCGCGCCTTTCCGGTCGAGACCTTTTATCTCGGCCGGGACCCCCGCGAGCGGATCGAGGACGCCGCCGCCCGCGCGGTGCGACGGGCGCTCGGCGAACAGCCGGGCTCGCTTCTGGTCTTCCTGCCCGGCCAAGGTGAAATCCTGCGGCTGGCGGCGATGCTCGAGGAGAATTTGCGCGACCCCGTCATCGACGTCTGCCCGCTTTACGGGGCGATGGAGCGCGCGGCGCAGGACCGCGCCATTCGTCCCGCGGCGGCGGGCCGGCGCAAGATCGTGCTGGCGACCTCGATCGCGGAAACCTCGATCACCATCGACGGGGTCCGCGTCGTGATCGATTGCGGCCTGGTCCGGGCGCCGCGCTTCGAGCCCGACCTCGGCCTGACCCGGCTGGAAACCCTGCGTATTTCGCGGGCGGCCGCCGACCAGCGGCGCGGGCGCGCCGGCCGCACCGCGCCCGGGGTCTGCTACCGCTTGTGGGAGGAAGCCGCGACCGGCGCTCTGCCCGCCTTCGCCCAGCCGGAAATCCTCGCCGCCGACCTCTCGGGCCTGCTGCTGGACCTCGCCGCCTGGGGCGCGCGCGACCCCAACGAACTGTTCTGGCTCGATGCACCGCCCGCGCCCGCCTGCGCCGAGGCCCGCGCCCTGCTTCAGGAACTCGGCGCGCTCGACGCGCAAGGCGCGATCACAGCGCGCGGCAAGGCCATGCGCCATCTGCCCCTGCCGCCCCGCCTCGCGCGCATGGCGCTCGAAGCCGAACGCATGGGCGCGGGAGAAGCGGCCTGCGAACTCGCCGTGATCCTGTCGGAGCGCGGCCTTGGCGGCGATTCGCCGGACCTCGGCGAACGGCTGGACCGCTTCGCGCGGGATAATTCGCCGCGCGGCAAGGACGGCCGCCGTCTGGCCCACGGTTGGAAACATTCGCTGCGTTTCGCAGCGCGCGAACTCGACGAAATGAGCGAACAACGCGAACTGACGCCTGGCGCCCTCGTCGCCTTGGCTTTTCCGGACCGGATCGCCAAAGCGCGCGGCAAGGCCGGCGAATTCCTGATGGCCAATGGCCGCGCAGCCAGCGTTGAACCGCATCTGGCGCTCGCGCGCGCCCGGCTGCTCGCCGTCGCCGAGGTCACGGGCCGCGCCGGCGCGAGCCGGATTCTCGCTGGCGCCGAACTGGACGAGGGTGATTTCGAGCACCTGTTCGGCGCCGCGATTTCCGTTCAGGACGAGACCCGTTTCGAGCCCTCAAGCGGCGCCTTGCGCCGGCGCGAAACCCGGCGCTTCGGCGCCTTGGTTCTGGCGGAGCGGAACCTGCCCGTGGAAGCCTCGCTGGAAAATGCGCAGAAGCTGGCGCGCGGCGCGGCGACCCACGGCCTCGACCGGCTCGACTGGAGCAAGGCGCAACGGCAGTTGCGCGAACGGATCGCCTTCCTGCGGCGCGCCTTCGGTCCGGGCGAGGACAATCCCTGGCCGGACTTGAGCGAGGCGGCTTTGTCCGGCGATCCCGAGGAATGGCTCGCGCCGTTCATCATCGGTCGCCAGAAACTGGACGAGATCAACGCGCAGGATTTCGACGCGGCGTTGCCTGCGTTGATTCCATGGGATCTCGCGCGTCGCCTCGACGACGAGGCGCCGACTCATTTCGTCACCCCGGCCGGCTCATCGATCGCCCTCGATTATGGCGCGGCCGAAGGACCCGTCCTCGCGGTTCGCGTACAGGAGCTTTTCGGTCTCGCCGTCCATCCGAGCCTTGCCGGGGGCCGGGCGCCGCTCACCCTGCGCCTGCTCTCGCCGGCGCATCGCCCGATCCAGATCACCCGCGACCTGCCGGGCTTTTGGAAAGGCTCGTGGGCGGCGGTGAAGGCGGAAATGAAAGGCCGCTATCCGCGCCATCCCTGGCCCGAAGACCCGGCCGGCGCCGCGCCGACCACCCGCGCCAAGCCACGCGGAACCTGACCCCTGGCGCGCGCCGGGGGCTCAACAGGTCCTCGGCTCTCCGTTTCTATGAGCGCCGCCCTGACCGGACCACGGCCTTAGTTGTGTTTTGCTGCCTTCCGCCGGCGGGCGCGGCCGCCGCATTGGAGCGGTCCGGCGTCGAAGCGCCGACCACCAGGCCCGAATAAAGGCTCGGCGCGCCGTCGTCCTCGAAAATCGCGCGCAATATCCGTCTTAGAGTGTCCATGGGATCCTCCTCAATCCCGATGGCTTCCGTAAAAAGATAGTGTTTCACGGCGAAATCACCAATTTATTAAGAATGCAAATCGCCTGAATGCGCAGCGTCTTGCTGAAAAGACAGCCACCGGCCGCCATTCGCGCTCGACGGCTACGGCAAGCCGATATTCGACTGCCGTGACAAGATCGCGAGCATGTCTTCGCTGCGACGGCGGGCCGCTAGGTGTGGTGGGTCATTATCCAAATCTGAGTTAGCGTTCTGCGGACGTCCTCAAACACCGTCGCAATTTCGTAGGTTGCAAGGAAAAACGCCCAATAGAAGACGCCTGGATTCGCTTCGCTCCACGACAAAATCCGGCGACTCAACGGAATCCGGATTTTGTTCTGGACCATCACGGTTGTGACGATGGCGCCGATCAAGGCGCCTGCCGCAATATCGGACGGATAATGATAGCCAAGGTAGATTCGAGGCATACAAATGAACAGTAGGCTGAACAAGACCGCAAGCGCCCCCCTGCGCCCCCAGATAAATATCTGACCAACGCTCAGCGCCATGGCAAATCCAGCCGTGTCACTTGGAAAGGAACTCCAATTCCATAACGTTTCGGACGTGACTCCGTAAGGCAACACAAATCCAGCTATATTTGCGCGTATTGGCCGCTCTTCAAACGGAATAAAGTACCTTATTATCTTTATCATAAGAATCGACGTGATTGTTGCCGCAATTATTGCAATAACAAATTCTCGATTATTTTTTTCACTCTTCCCTGGCCGGAACCATGCAAGCCATAATAGAGACGTCAGAAGCGCGCCCTTGATCAGAATACTATCACCAACCAACACAACGGCCGTGTCAAAATAATAAGACGTGTGTGCAAGTTTGTTAAAAGCGCCTAGCAAGTATAAATCAACAAAGCTCATAGCGCGACTGTCCGTTGATGCTTTACAGCTTGTGCTTCGGCATTCCAAGCGGGCCGGATCCCCTCAGAGCGTAGGCGACAGCCCGGTTTATACGAGCATCCTTTATTATTGGCCGACGCAAGCCCCATCGCGGATCCCGATTGAGGTAACGATCGCTGGCAGAACGGTGAGCTTGCTCCAAGCGTCGCTGGCAGCTTCTATATTATAGTCATA
>JAJXYV010000266.1 GCA_021780435.1 Pseudomonadota bacterium | reverse complement strand
TTGTGGGCGACGGCGATCTTCGGCACGAATTTGCCGGTCCCGAACACATTGCCCGGCTCCGGCCCGAGCGCGGGCGTGGTGGCGGTGCGCGCCGCAGGCGGCGTCGCCGAGGAGCGCTGCACGCCGGTGTTCATGTACCCTTCGTTGTCGTAGCAAATATAGAGCACGTCGTCGTTGCGCTCGAACATGCCGGACAGGCACTGGAAGCCGATATCGGTGGTGCCGCCGTCGCCGCCCTGGGCGATCACCCGCGTGTTCTTCTTCTTCACCCGCATCGCCGCCGCGACGCCGGTCGCGACCGCCGCGGCGTTGCCGAACAGCGAATGCAGCCAGGGCAATTGCCACGAGGTTTCGGGATAAGGCGTGGTGAAGACCTCGAGGCAGCCGGTGGCGTTGACCGCGATCAGATCATTGCCGGTCGCGCGCATGGCCGCGTCGATCGCGTAGCGCGCGCCCAAGGCCTCGCCGCAGCCCTGGCAGGCGCGGTGGCCGCTGGTCAGGGCGTTGCTGCGCCCCTGCGAGGCTTGGACCGTGCGCTCAGCCTCCGAAACCAGGCGGTTGCCGACTGTGAACGTACCCTTCTGGTAGAATTTGAGCTTCTGGGGCGCTTCATCCGGAGCGAGCGTGTTGGCGTCGGTCATGGCTCTCTCCCTCAGCCAGGCGGCAATTGGCTCGCCAGGGCGAGTTGGCGCAGAATGTTCTCGGCGGTCGATCCCGAGCGGCGAACCTTGCGGACGCGGTGGATTTCCCGCCCGACCACATGCTCGTTGAGATCGAGGAAATGCGCGCCCTCCCATGGGCTTTCGACCGCCATGCGGAACAGGTTGCGCAGGCTGGCGCGCGAAATCGGCCGCCCGCCGAGGCCGGCGATGGCCGAGTGCAGCCGCGGCCGCCGATCGAGATTGCGCAGGGCGCCGTCGATATTGTCGGCGAGCGGCCCGCCGACGCCGACGGCGATGCTCTTTTCCACCACCACGACATCCTTGGCGGGGGCGAGGATCTGGCGCAGTTCGTCCACCGGGAAGGGCCGGTAGGAGACGAGGGAGACGGCGCCGATCTTCTCGCCCTCGTCGCGCATGGCGTCGATCACGTCCTTGATCGTGCCGCAGACGGAGCCCATGGCGACGACGATGGTCTCCGCGTCCTCGATGCGATAAGGCCGCAGCAAGCCGCCCGCCGCGCGCCCGAAAATTTTGGCGAAATCCAGGGAGAAGGCGGGGATCAGCCGCAGGGCTTGGCGCTGCTTGTAATGGGCGAGGAAGCGGACTTCGGTGAAGGCTTCCGGACCGACCATGGCGCCGATGGAGGCGGGGTGTTCCGGGTCGAGCACCTGCACCGGGTCATAGGGCGGCAGGAAGGCGTCCACCTGCGCCTGGTCGGGAATATCGACGCGCTCGACGGCATGGGTGAGGATGAAGCCGTCAACGCAGACCATGACCGGCATGGACAGCTCTTCCGCCAGCCGGAAGGCGAGGATGTGGAGGTCGACAGCTTCCTGATTGGTTTCGGCGAAGAGCTGGATCCAGCCGGCGTCGCGCATCGACATGGCGTCCGAATGATCGTTCCAGATATTGATCGGCGCGCCGATGGCGCGATTCCCCAGGGTCATGACGATGGGCAGGCCGAGGCCGGCGGCGTTATAGACCGCCTCGGCCATGAACAGCAGGCCCTGCGAGGCGGTGGCGGTATAGGCGCGGGCGCCCGCGGCCGAGGCGCCGATCGCGACCGAAAGGGCGGCGAATTCGCTTTCGACATTGATGAATTCGCAGTCCTGCAACGCGCCGGATTTCACCAGTTCGCCAAGCCCCTCGACAATATGGGTCTGCGGCGTGATCGGATAGGCGCAGATGACTTCCGGGCGGCACAGCGCAATCGCTTCCGCCATGGCGTGCGAACCTTCGATTTGCTTCAGCATCGGCGTTCCTCACACACGCGCCGGGGCGGCTTGCCTTGCGCGGTCTTGAGCCAGGACCATGTCATAGGCTTCCTGCGCGGCGGCGATATTGGCCTCGCCGACTTTTCCGGGAAAGGCTTCGGCGATGGCGCGCTTGACGCTGTCGAAGCGCACGAGCCCGGTCAGCGCGGCGAAGGCGCCGAGCAGCGCGGCGTTGGGCGCGGGGCGTTTGACATGTTTCAGGGCGAGGTCGGTCGCCGGAACGATCACCGCCTGGCCCGGCGGTAATTTCTCGACAATGGCGCGCAGATGCAGGTCGTCGAAGGTCTTGCTGGTGTTGACCAGCAGATAGCCCTTGTCATTCAGGCCGGAAAAGACGTCGATCACCTTGAGGAGAGTCGGGTCCTGAAGGATGAGACAGTCCGGATCCTGGATCGGCTCGCGCAAGCGGATCTCCTTGTCGTCGATCCGGCAGAAGGCGACCACGGGAGCGCCGGTGCGCTCGGAGCCGAAACTGGGGAAGGCCTGGGCGTGGCGGCCTTCCATGAAGGCGGCGACCGAAAGCATTTCCGCCCCCGTGACCACGCCCTGTCCGCCCCGGCCGTGAATGCGAATCTGGAACATCGCGGCGTCTCCCGGCCGGTTTGCCAGCCTTTCCAGCCCGACTCATATCTCTCGCGCGCCTATGCGTGCAGACTATAGTCCTTCCCGCGTTTGTGTTGAATGTGAATTGTCAGGCCGGGGCTGGACCCATAGGGCGCTGGCCCGCTCATGGTTGATGCGCCCTCGGCCAGCAATGCGCGCCAGTCGCCGAAACAGCTTCCTTGGCCGGGCCGCCGCTGTTCCGAGACCAGAAGCATCTGCTGTTGGCGATCGGATCAGGCTCCCGAGAATGCCCCAGACCTGTTTTTGCCGGGTAAAACTCATTGAGGCCGTTCTTAAATATCATTGGGTCACGGTGTTGTTTTGTTGAATCGAATGGATCGAAACGTCTGGTCATGCGACGCTAATGCGGTAGCCTGCGGCCGGCGCGACATTTTGTCGCCCGAGGCCTCGCACGTTTCGAAAAGGCGTCTTCAGGCGGAGCCGCGAGGCGGCTTGAGGGGGCCGACATCCACCAGGATCGCCCCGTCCTCGATCTGAAGGGGATAGGGATGGAGCGCATTGCGGACGAGATGGGTCACGCATTTGCCGGTTGCGCAGTCGAAGCCCCAGGAATGGTGCGGGCAGGCGACGACCTTTCCGTCGAACGTGGCGTCCGTCAGCGGCGCGTCGGCATGGGGGCAGCGGCCGCGATAGGCCTTGATTTCGCCGCCCGTCGGCCAGACAAGGAGCACGCTCTTCTTGCCGGCCTGAAAAAGGCCCATTTCGCCTTCCTGAATGGCGTGGGCGGGACAAAGGGAGACATAGGCCATCGGGGTCGCTCGCTGAAGAATGGTTTCCGCTCGCTGAGGCAAGTCGCACGCCAGTCGAATGGCGGCGGCGGCATGTTCGCCGAGGGAGGATTGTCGTAAAAGCAACATTGCGCCGGCGCGGACAAAGTCGCTTCTGGCGCGATCGGGCCTGGCTTCGGCAATGGAGCCGGTTCGAGGCTTTCAGCGCAGTCGTCGCGGAAACGGGCTCGGTCCAACCGGAAACGAATCACGGCATGCAGCGTGAGGACTTCGTGAAAATGAATGAGGCTCCAGTCTTGGCCGGCAGCGAGTTCGCCTCGGGGTTGACGGAGGAAGAGGCGCTGCGGCGGCTCGCCAATGAGGGGCGCAATGCGCTGGAGGATGAGAAGCCGGCGTCGGGGCGCCGCTTGCTCGAAAAATTCTGGGCGCCCGTTCCGTGGATGCTCGAAGCGGCCGTCGTCCTTCAGATCGCGCTTGGGGAAGCTGGCCAGGCGGCGCTCATTCTCCTCCTGCTCGTCCTCAACGCAGCGCTGAGTTTCTTCCAGGAAGGCCGAGCCCAGGCGACGCTCGATGCGCTCAAGCGCCGCCTCGCCCTGGTCGCCGTCGTGCGCCGCGATGGCGCATGGAAATCGCTGCCCAGCGCCGATCTCGTCCGTGGCGACATTGTGAAATTGTCGCTCGGCGGCGTGGTCGGCGCGGATGTTCGCATCCTGCAAGGCGATGTTCTTCTGGACCAGTCGACCCTGACCGGCGAATCCCTGCCGGTCGAGGCTGGGCCGGGCGCGGAGACCTATGCGGGCGCATTGGTGCGGCGCGGCGAGGCGGTGGCGGTAGTCGTCGCCACGGGAGAACGGACGCGTTTCGGCCGCACGGCGGAACTGGTGCGCACGGCTCATGTCAAGAGCGCGCAGCAGAAGGCGGTTCTGCTCGTCGTCCGCAATCTGGCGATCTTCAATGGCTGTGTCGTCCTGTTTCAGACCGGTTATGCGATCCTTCACCATCTGCCGGTCCGGGAAATCGTGCCGCTCACCCTTACCGCCATCCTCGCCGCCATTCCCGTGGCGTTGCCGGCGAGCTTCACATTGGCGACGGCGCTCGCCGCGCGGACGCTGGCGCGCAAGGACGTGCTGCTGACGCGCCTTTCGGCCGTGGACGAGGCGGCGAGCATGGACGTGCTCTGCGCCGACAAGACGGGCACGCTGACCCGCAATGAACTGGCGGTGACGGCGGTCGAATCCGCGGAAGGGCATGATCGGGCCGAAGTGCTGGCCTTGGCGGCGCTGGCCAGCGCCGAGGCGGGCCAGGATCCGGTCGACGCCGCGATCCGCCAGGCAGCGCGGGAGGCAGGGGCCGCGACGGGCTATGCGCGGCGCGCCTTCACGCCTTTCGATCCGGCGAGCAAGATGTCGCGGGCCGAGGCGGTCGCGCCCGATGGCGCGCCTGTGAGCGTGATCAAGGGCGCCTTTGTCGAGGTCAGCAGGCAGGCGCCGGCCGACGCGGGCATGGCCGAAAAGCTTGACGCGCTCCAGTCCCAGGGGTTCCGGGTGCTGGCGGTCGCAGTCGGTGCGCCGGGCGAGATGAAAATCCTCGGCCTCGTCGCGCTGAGCGATCCCCCGCGCGCCGATTCCGCCGGGCTTGTCGCGGCGTTGCGCGACATGGGCGTCCGGACCTTGATGCTGACCGGCGACGCCCCCGCGACGGCGCGGGTGGTGGCCCATTCGGTCGGGATCGACGGCCCCGTGGCCCCGGCCGGACGATTGTCGGAAGGCGCCGCTCCGCCGGACTTCGGCGTTTACGCCGGGGTTTTCCCCGAGGACAAGTTCGCCATCGTGAAGGGCCTGCAGCGCGCGGGCCACACGGTCGGCATGTGTGGCGACGGCGCCAATGACGCGCCGGCCCTGCGTCAGGCGCAGATCGGGATCGCCGTGTCGACGGCGACCGACGTCGCCAAATCCGCGGCGGGGATCGTTCTCACGCAACCCGGACTTGGCGGCGTGGTCGACGCCGTCACCGAAGGGCGCGCGACCTACCAGCGAATCCTGACTTACGCCCTGCGCTCGATCACCCGCAAGATCGACCAGCTTCTGTTCCTGACCTTCGGGCTGATCCTGACCGGCCATGCGATCCTGACGCCTATGCTGATGGTGATCCTGATGAGCGTCGGCGACGTCCTCGCCATGGCGTCCAGCACCGACAATGTCCGCCCGTCCGAAACGCCGAACGCCTGGCGCATCGACGCCCTCACCAAGGCCGCCAGCGTGCTGGCGCTCTGCGATCTCGTCTTCTGCAGCATCGTCATCGTCTATGGAAAATTCCGGCTTGGCCTGGCGCTGGAGCCCTTGCGCACGCTCGCCGCGGTCACGATGGTCGCTTGCGGCCAGGCGGTTCTGCTGGTGGTGCGCGAGCGCCGCGCGCTGTGGAGCTCCTGGCCGAGCGGAGTCTTTCTCCTCGCCTCGGTCGCGGATCTCGCCCTGATCGCCTTGCTGGCGACGCAAGGCCTTCTCATGTCGCCCCTGCCGCTGTCGGTCGTCGCAGGGGTCTTTGCCGCCGCCGTCCTGTTCGCCCTGATCCTTGACCGCGTGAAGCTCGCCACCTTCCGCTGGTTCGGCGTGTCCTGACCGGGGCCGGCGATTTGTCATTTGCCGGCGCGCGGCGTAAGACACCGAGCGGCGGCGGCTTGGACCGGCCGGCCACGGGCGTTCCGATTTGAAGCTGACGAGCTATTCCAACTTCACCTTGCGCGTGCTGATGGTCGCGGCGGCGCGCCGTCCCGCGTTGACCACGATCGGCGAGATCGCGGGCGCCTTCGATATCTCGCGGGCTCATCTGACGCGCTGCGTCCACCAACTCGGCCAGTGGGGCTTTATCGAGACCTTCCGCGGCAACAAGGGCGGGTTTCGTCTGGCGCGCGCGCCCGGCGATATTTCGGTCGGCGAAGTGGTCCGCCGCACTGAGGAAGGCTTCGACCTGGTCGAATGTTTCCAACCCGAAACCGCGACCTGCCCGCTTCTGACGCGCTGCAAGCTGCGCCCGGCGTTTCTGCGGGCGACCGAAATTTTCCTCGGAACGCTCGATGGCGTCACCCTGGCCGATCTCACGGCCAATGGCGACGATTTGCTGGACGCCTTGGCCCTTCAGCCGCCTGTCGCCGCAAATTGCGGCGCGGCGGCGCTGGCGCTGTCCTGAACGGCGCGCTCGTCGATGGGGTCCAGGGCGAGATCGGCGAAGGTCAGGCGCGCCAGTTCCTCGCGAAACGCGGCATAGGCCGCCTCGCAGGCCGCGCGCAACCTACACAGCGCAACAATGCGGCATTCCCCGTCCTGATGAAGGCGGCAGGGGAAGAGATTTTCCTGCGGTTCGAAGAGATCGATGATTTCGAAGGCGTTGATGGTTTCCGGCGCCTTGGCGAGCCGATAGCCGCCATTGGGGCCGCGCTGCCCGACCAGATAGCCCGCCTGCATCAGTTCGTTGCAGGTCTTCAGCACAAGAGCCTCCGTCAGGCCGAGGCGACGCGCCATTTCCGGCATGGAGAGCGGGCGGTCGGTCCGGCAAACCATCAGAATGCGCATGGCCCCATTGGTTGCGGCGTTCAGTTTCATGCCCGTCCTTCGAACCTATATCGCCCACAAAACAATTTGAGCCTACTCTCGCCTCATCGGCGCGCGTCCGTCCTTGCCTCAAATCAAGCGCGGGGTCTTTGACGGGCCTCAAACTTCCGCCCCGGGGGAGGAATTCATTCATTTCGACGCGCGGGCGGATCGTCCGATCGTGGCGGACCTATGGGGCAAAGGGCGCGGTCGCCCTCGATAAGCTGAGGACGTTGGCGGCGACGGCGCGCGGGGCCCGAGACTTGGCGCGGCGCTCGGCCGATGAACTCGTTCCGCGTTGGATCCGCTATAATGGCGGCGGGAGACCAATCCACCGAGTTTCGAGGGCGGGCGATGACGGAGCGTGCGACAGCAACCTTGCATTTTTTCGTCGAGGGCCGCGTCCAGGGCGTCGGCTATCGCGAGTTCACGCGCCGCGCCGCCTTGCGCCACAATCTCTCGGGATGGGCGCGCAATCGCTTGAACGGCTGCGTCGAGGTCCGCGTCAGCGGCGCGGCCCATGACCTCGACGCTCTGGTCGAGATGTTGCGGACCGGACCGCCCGCGAGCGCCGTGCGCGCGCTCAAGGCGATCGAGGACGATGGGCCGCCCGAAAGCGAAGGCTTCGTCATCGCGCCGACGATCTGAACGCCCTGATCCGCACGGGATTTTTTCGCGTAAAGGCGTAACGAAATGGCGCGGCGCGCGTATTTCGCCTGGAACAAGATCTCAGCGATCCGGAGAAAGCCCATGTTCACCCGCCGCAAAGCCCTTGGCCTGTTCGGTTGCGCTGCTTTGGCCGCGAGCGCGACAGGCGGCGAAGCGTTCGCCGCCGAGGAAGACAAGGTGGTTCGCAGCGACGCCGAATGGCGCAGGATGCTGACGCCCGACCAATACGCCATCCTGCGCCGCGACGGCACCGAGCGTCCCTTCACCAGTCCGCTGCTGCATGAGGCGCGCAAGGGGACCTTCGCCTGCGCGGGCTGCGATTCCGACCTGTTCTCCTCGTCGACGAAATATGACAGCGGCACCGGCTGGCCTAGCTTCTGGGCGCCGCTCGACCATGCGGTGAGCGAGAAGGAAGACCGCTCCTATGGCATGGCCCGCACGGCGGTGAGTTGCCGGCGTTGCGACGGCCATCTCGGCCATGTGTTCAACGATGGCCCCAGGCCGACGGGCTTGCGCTATTGCATGAACGGCGTC
Source organism: Pseudomonadota bacterium (assembly GCA_021780435.1). GTDB lineage: Bacteria > Pseudomonadota > Alphaproteobacteria > Rhizobiales > Beijerinckiaceae > Rhodoblastus. Next base: position 633 of record JAJXYV010000266.1, on the reverse strand, counting down.
GCGCTGAAGTTCAAGGCGGCCTGACATGGCGCTCCTCTTCCTCGCTTTTCTCGGCGGCGCGCTGACCATCGCCAGTCCCTGCATCCTGCCAGTCCTGCCCTTCGTCTTCGCCGGCGCCGGACAGTCCTTCGCGCGTCGCGGCCTGCCGATGCTGCTTGGCATGGCGGCGACCTTCGCTCTTGTCGCCACGCTCGCGGCCTTCGGCGGCGGCTGGGCGGCGCAGGCCAATTCCATTGGCCGGGGGCTGGCGCTGGCGATGATGGCGCTTTTTGGCCTCGCGCTGATCTGGCCGGGCCTCGCCGAGCGCCTCGCCGCGCCCGTGGTCGCCTTGGGCGGCCGGCTATCGGCGCGCGCCGACGCGCAGGGCGGAATTGGCGCGGCGCTGCTGCTTGGAATCGCCACCGGCCTGCTTTGGGCGCCCTGCGCCGGCCCGATCCTGGGCATTATCCTGACCGGCGCGGCGCTCAAGGGCGCGAGCGCCGAAACGACGGCGCTGCTTCTCGCCTATGGCCTCGGCGCCGCGACGTCGCTGGCGCTGGCGCTGCTCGTCGGCGGCAAGGTCTTTTCGGCGATGAAGCGCTCGCTGGGTTTCGGCGAATGGGCGCGGCGCGGCTTCGGCGTTCTGGTTCTGGC
>JAJXYV010000273.1 GCA_021780435.1 Pseudomonadota bacterium | reverse complement strand
TGCTCTATCTCAACTTCCGCCGCCTCACCGAAACGCTGATCGTCATGGCTTCTCTGCCGTTCGCGCTCGTCGGCGGCGTCTGGCTCATGTGGCATATGGGTTTCAACATGTCGGTCGCGGTCGCGGTCGGCTTCATCGCGCTCGCCGGCGTCGCCGCCGAGACCGGTGTGGTGATGCTGATTTATCTCGACCAGGCCACGAGGGAGGTCGCCGCCCAGCGCGCCGCGGCCGGCCGGCCCTTTACCCGCGCCGACCTGCACCACGCCATCATGCTCGGCGCAGTCGAGCGCGTGCGGCCGAAAATGATGACGGTCACGGCGATCATGGCTGGCCTCTTGCCGATCCTGTGGAGCACGGGAACAGGCTCCGAGGTGATGCGGCGCATCGCCGCGCCGATGATCGGCGGCATGGTCTCCTCGACCCTGCTGACTCTGATCGTCATTCCCGCGCTCTACGACCTCATCAAGGGGTTTGGGCTGCCGCGCGAGCGCGCAGGCCCGAAACCGACCGAGGACACGTCTTCCATCGCTCAATCGAGAGAAACCGCGGCCGCAAAATAGCGCCGCCATTCAGGAGTGAATCATGCCCTCGATCCGTTTCCACAATGGCTTCAAATTCGCGCTGGCGATCGCCGCCGCCCTTATCGCGACTGCGCCGATCGCCGGATCGGGGACCGCGCGCGCAGGGGCGGAATTTGTCGTCGCGCAGGTGGAAAAGCCGGCCGGCCAGGGAACGATTAACGCGATCGACGCAGCCAATCGCAAGCTCAACATCACCCACGGTCCGATAGCCGCGTTGAACTGGCCCGGAATGACCATGGATTTCGCGGTCGCGCCCGGCGTCGATCTCAAGGCGCTGAAAGTCGGAACGAAGATCTCCTTCACCCTCGCGCGCGACGCCGACGGCATGTATGTCATTGACGAGGTCACGTCCGCTCAATAAGGCCCCGCGCTCCTGCGCCGCGCGATGTCAAGGAAAAGCCCGATGCCGGGAATTCGACTGCCCTCCGCCGCCGTCCTGATCGGCTTGAGCCTGACGCTGCCGGTTGCGCTCGGCGGTTGCGCCTTGACGCCCGATGGCGCGCGCGACGAGAAGGCGCGGCTCGATGCGGCGTCAAGCCATTTCGAGGCGCCTGTCGAGGCGCGTGAATTGCCGGCTTTGGCCTCGCGTGCGAGTTGGCGCGACGTATTGCATCGGGCCTTCCTCGCCAATGGCGATCTGGAGGCCGCCTATTTCAAATGGAAGGCGGCCTTCATCGAGATCGACAAGGCTTCGGCCTGGCCGAACAGCAATGTCACGCTCGGCTATAGCTACATGTTTTCGCCGGCGAATATGAAGGCCTGGGATCGGACGACGCTTTCGACGGGCTTCGATCCCAGCATGAACCTGCAATTGCCGATCAAGCCGGCGACGGCCGGAAAGGTCGCGCTGGAGGCCGCGCGCGAAGCCGGCGAAGGATTCCGCGCCGCGAAGTTCGATCTGCAGCAAAAGGTCCTCGACGCTTATCTCGATCTCGCGCTGGCGGAAGAAAAAGTCCGCATTCAGCGCGACGTGGTCCACCTGCTCGATCTGGCCTCGGCGTCAGCCAGCGCACGCGCGCAGGTTGGCGAATCCGTGCCAGACGCCCTGAAGGCGCGAACCGAGCAGGAACTCGGCAAGAACAATCTGCACAATCTCGAAGCGGAGGTTCGTTCGGCGAAAGCCCGGCTCAACGGCTTGCTGGCGCGCAACGCGCAAGATCCGCTGAGCCTGCCGCCGCAATTGCCCGCGCCGCGGCCTGTCCTCGCCAATGACGCGCGGCTGATCGCCGTCGCCGTCGATGGCAATCCCGAGCTTGCGGCGCTCGCCCGGCAGGTCGCGGGGCGCAAGGACGCGATCGATCTCGCCTCGCTCGGCTATCTGCCGGATTTCAGCCCGTCCTTTTCGCTCACCGGCTCTCTTTCCCAAAGCCTCGGCGCCATGGCGATGCTGCCGACGACGCTGCCGCAGATTCGGGCGACGATCGACAATGCGGCGGCGATGGAGCGGTCGTCGGAAGCCCTGCTGCGGCAGACCGGCAAGGACCGCGCCGCCAGTTTCGTCGCCAATCTCTATCTGATGCGCAACGCCGAACGGCAGGTCGCGCTCTACCGCCGCAGCATCGTGCCGCTCGTTCGCGAGACGCTGGCGAGTTCGCAACAGGCCTATGCGGCGGGGCAGTCGCCTTTCGTCGATCTGATCGACAGCATCCGGACCTATGACGCGATCGAACTGATGGTCGCGGAAGCGCGGATCGAACGTGAAAAGCGGTTGGCGGAGCTCGAGGCGCTCGCCGGCGTCGATGTCGAGACGCTCGGCAAACAGGAGGCCGCTCATGCAGACGAGGCGAGATTGTGAGGAATCGCGGCGCCAGCCGTTCGCGCCTGTTGGGCGCGACAACGAGGAGGACGCGGTATGGCAGGCTATGGCGGAATGATGGGTGGAGGGATGTGGGGCATGGGGCTGTCCTGGCTCTTGATACTGATCGTCCTCGTGTTGGCGATTGCTGCGCTCATCAAATATTTGCGCGGCTGAGCGCCGGCGGCGCGCGCCAGGTCCGGTTGATGCGTTTGCCGCCATAGCGCTGGCGGGTCATCCATTGCATGTTCCCGGGGGACGCGAAGACACGTTCATCAGAACAATCATGCATTGACGCCAAGCAATTCTTTGCACGTCAGAAATCCCACTGTCGACACGGATACGACATTGACGCCGAGACAGCGTCGGTCCGCAGCCATCCGGTCAACGGTCATACCCTCGGCGCGGCGAACCGATCGCCCATGAATGGACGGAGATGATGGTCAATCCGACCGGAGCGAGACACGGCTGAGATGAAGATCGCGGCGCGGAAGTCCGGAGTCGTTTTTCAGGCGGATTTTCCCGGTTCTTCGTCGCGGAGCAGGCTGTTGTTGCGACCGCCTCCGGTCGAGGCGAGGCGCGCTACCATTCTGCTCGCGAGTCGCTGCGCTTCGGCGATGATCGCTTCGTCGCGAGAGCGTTCCGCGATCAGCGCGAAATGGTCAAAATCCCGTTCAAGGAGCCGCAGGCCGTCGGCTGCGTTTTTCAGCGCCGGCGCGGTGGCGTCCGCGACAACCTCGCCCGCGGATCGCGCCTCTTCGTCGGCTAGGCGCTCGAACCTGGCCGCGTCGTCGTTTTCGCCGCTGGCGCGCAGGCTTTCTGCGAGCGCCCGATGGGCGGCGGAAGCTTCGGCGTCCCTGCGGCGGGCCAGCGCCTCGAGTTGCGAGAGGGTTTCGGGAATCTCGATCGGGATGGGCCGGTGTTCGTGAAAGGCGCGGCGGCGGAATTGGCGCAGCAGGGACGCATGCGCCAGTTCATCGCGTGCGAGATCTTCCGCCAGCGCACGGATCTCGCCGCTTTCCGCTTCGGCCGCAACGTAAGTGTAGAAGGCGAAGGCGCGCTCCTCGTTGCGCACCGCGAAGGCCAGCGCCTGATAGCGGCTCAGGGTGGCGCCGCGCGCTTCCGCTTCGTCAAAGCCGGACGGCTTTTCCCATTGGGCCCCGCCGGCGGCCGCGCCGACCCGCTCAGCCGAACCGCGCGAGGCGATCCGTCTCGCATGGGCGTCTTCCATCTGGGCCAGGGACTCGAACAAGGCGGCCATTTCTTCGTCGCCTTGCCCCGTCATGCGCTCGCACAGGTCGCGATAGCGGTTCGCGGCTTCTCCTTCGAGGGCCTCGGCGACGACAAGCAGGTCGCTGGCGCGCCGCACCCTTACGTTGACCTGTCCCGTCTTGCCCATTTCCGTCTCCACGGGGCTATCGTTCGGCGCGCCGGGGGGTCACGCCCTCTGGACGAGGCGCGAGCCGTCCGGCCGCATGAAATGGGCGACGAGGCCTCGCCTGCGCACAACGTCCGCAGTGGCTTCCTCGGGCATGACGCTGAACGCCGTCGAGAGCGCGTCCGCTTCCGTCGTTGTCGCGGCTTCGACGGAAACCGAAAGCCAGCGCCAGCTGGTATGGCCGGTGCGCGGCTCGAACAGGTGGTTGAAGCGACGGTTGGGGTCGAAGGTCGTGCCATTGCCTGCAGACGTGGCGACGGCGCGATCCTGAAGCGCCACCCGCTCGGCCAAGCGCCCCGTCGCGCGGGGGTCTTCGAGGCCGATCGACCACGGGCCGCCGTCGGGATGCGATCCCAGCGCGTAAATCTCCCCCATATTGACCATCGCACGTTCGACGCCGCCCGCCCGCAACAGGTCGACAATGCGGTCCGTCACATAGCCTTCGCCGATGCCGTTCAGCGTGACGCTCATGTTTGGCCGGGTCAGGCGGATCCGGTCTTCGCGTACGTCCAGGGCGTCCTGTCCGATGCCCGCCACGGCGGCTGCGAGCGCTTCCGCGGAAGGGCCTGACGGCGCCGCGCCGGGTTTCGAGAAATGATCGGCATAGAGAGCCCAGAGCGGTTGCACGGTCACGTCGAAGGCGCCGCCGGTGAGTTCGCTCAGCTCGCGGCTTTCGGACAGGATGCGCACGAGATCGAGGGGCGGATCCTCGACCAAGCCGTCGCGATTGAGCCGGCACAGCGCGCTGTCCGGTCGATAGAGGCTGAGCTGTCGCTCGAGCCGCTCGACCTCGGCGAGGCTCGCGGCAATGAGGCGGTCCGCCGCTTCGGGGTCGGGATGGTGGATCTGCAGCGTCGCGTCCGCGCCGAGCGCGGCTCCGCTCCAGAGGCGCAGCCGTGGGTTCCGATCGGCGGCGCGCGCCGAGGCGATCGGAAGCAGCGGCAGTCCGCCGGCGGCGGCGGCGATGGCAATGAAACGGCGACGGGATGGGCGCATCATTTTTCCCCCGTGTTGGCGCCGAGGACGTAATCCTGCGGCATGTCCGCGAACTGCACGATCCGGCCGCCTTCGGCGCTCACGAACGCCGAAGCGGCGGTCTTGCTGCCGAAGGGGATGGCTTCGTCGGCGCTCATCCCGCCGTGGCGGCGGCTTCCGATGACGAAGACGGCGCTATGGGCGTCGATCCAGCTTCCAGCTTCCGGATGATCCCAGCTTTTCGCTTTCGCCATGTCGTTGACATAGACGGCCACCACCGCTTTGGGCGTTTCGGGCAGGAAAAGATAGGCGAAGGCGTCGCGGACGCTGGCGAACCAGTAGGGGTCCGGCAGGCCGTCGACGAAGATCTGCGCTTTCGGGCCGCTGTGCTCGTTCAGGGCCATGCCGCAGAACTGCGCGGTGGACGAATCCGTGATCTCGCGCGGCGCCGGAAGGGCGGCGTCGTGATCCTTCTCGCAGGACGCGGTGGACAAGGCCGAAAGAAGGGCGAGAGCCAGAGCGGCGCGTTTCATACCTGCCTCCGCGAGAACAGGAGGATGGCGGCGGCGAGTGGCGCGACGATCCAGGCGAGGAGCGCGCAAATCAGCGTGACCGGCGCGAGGCCGGCATGGGCGCTGAGCCCTGCGACGCCCGCGAAGACGCCCACGTCATTGGCGGTCGCCAGGTTGAGCAATCGATAGACGTCGGCCGGATTCAGCAGCAGCAGAACGTTCAACGCCTGCGCCGTCAAGTTTCGCCCCTGGTCCGCAACCAGTCCGCCGAGCAGGGCCATGTCGTAGATGAGCACGAAGAACAGCCAGACGCCGATGGCGACGCCGCCCGCCGTTCCCCGGTCGCCAACCGATGCGCTGACGAAATAGCCGATGGCGACGAACACGCCGCCGAGCAGGACCGAGGTCGCGATCAGCAAGGCGAAGGCCGCCCAGGCGCCGCTCTCGCCGCCCTGCGTCCATTGCACCGCGACGCCCGCCACGCCATAGCCGATCACGGTCGCGAACAGCAGGATCGCGAGGTGGCCGGCGAACTTGCCCAGAACGACCTGCCAGCGGGCGACGGGATAGGCGAGCAGGAGCGCCATCGTTCCGCGATCGATTTCGCCGACGATGGCGTCATAGGACAGCAGCAGGGCCATCAGCGGGACGAGGAAGATCGTCAGGCTGGAGAGGCTGACGATCGTCACGGAAAGCGCGCTGACCTTGACCGCGCCGGTCGGCGCGGAGCCAAGGAAACCGAGGGTGAGCGCCAGCACGGCCAGAAGAGTGGTCGTCGCGACCAGCCAGCGGTTGCGCAGGCCGTCGCGCCATTCCTTGCCGACGATGATCAGGATCTGCCTCATTCGGCCTCCTTCTGGAACGCCGCGTAAAGGTCGTCGAGGCTGGGGCGCAGGATTTCGATATCGCGCGCGGATTGGGGCAGGCCGCGCAGGATCGCCGCAACGTCGTCCTCGCCACACGCGCGCTCAAGGCGTCCGCCAGCGATCCTGGACCAGGCGCCCGGATCGCTCGGCCCCGAACCGTCGGGCAGGAAGCGGATGCGCGGCGGCATGGCCGCCAGCCTGCGAAGGTCCGAGACGCGGCCGTCGGCGACCTTGCGCCCCCGGTTCATCACGACGACGCGGTCGACCTGTCCCTCGAGCTCCGCCAGCGCATGAGACGACAAAAGGATCGCCGCGCCCTCGCGACGCAATGCGCGAATGATTTCGTAAAAGCTTTGCCGCAGCGCCGGATCGAGGCCGGAGGTCGGTTCGTCCAGCAACAGGGCGCGCGGGTTGCCCAACAGCGCCTGGGCGAGGCCGAGGCGTTGCCTCATGCCCTTCGAATAGGTTCCGACGCGGCGCGACGCGGCGCCTTCGATGCCGACGCGCCGCAGCAGGCTGGCGTTTTCAGAGAGGGGCCGACCCTTCAGGCGCGCATAGAACGCCAGCGTCTCCGCGCCTGTCAGGGCGGGATGCAGGGCCACGTTCTCGGGCAGATAGCCGAGCGCCCGGCGCGATGCGACGCCATGCCCCGCCGAAGGGTCCTCGCCCAGGACGCGGACGACGCCGCTGTCTGGGCGCACGAGGCCAAGCATCATCTTGATCATCGTGCTTTTGCCAGCGCCGTTATGACCGACGAGCCCGACGCACTCGCCGGCGCGCAAGGCCAGATCGACGCCGTCGACCGCGAGCTGCGCGCCAAAGCGTCGGCTGACCCCCCGCATGTCGATGGTGACCTGATCCGTCATCTGCTCTGGCGAGATCCGTTTCATGGCGTCAGACGGTCCAACGCCGATGGGCGCGGCGGCTTCATGAGCGGCGCCGAGTCGATCACTCCGCCGGGATGGATCGCGGGAAACTGGGCCTGCGCCCAGCGCACGACCTGAAGCGCGGGGCTGTTGAGCAGGATCTTGGCGGCCGGCGCGCGCCAGATCACCTGATCGACGATGTCGTTCGGGCGATAGGCCGTGTCGGCGACGCCGTCGCCATTGAGGTCGAAAGCTGGATTGTCGCTGTAATAATTGCCGCGACCATTCACCGACCAGTCGAGCAGCCGCGTTCCGACATACATGACCTGGCGGCGGTTGTTGACGAAGGCGTTGTCGGTGATTTCATTGCGCTCCGATCCCGCGGTGAAATGCACGCCGATGTCGCAGTTCTCGAACCAGTTGCCTGCGAGGCGATTCTTGTTGGCGTTGTAGATGAACACGCATTTCTCGCCGCCGCGCACGACATTTCCGTCGATGTCCGAATCGTTGGCGTAATTCATCAGCAGGCCATGCTCGCGGTCGTGATCGGAGACGTTGCCGTCGATCCGTTCGTGATCGGAGTACATGATGGCATAGCCGATATCGTTGCCGACCGACAAATTGTCCAAGACCCTGCTGCTGTTCGTGTACATGAAATGGACGGCGTAACGCAGCCGGCGGAAGCGGTTGCCGCGGATTTCATTGTCACGGCTGTTGACGGAAAAGACGCCGTCGCGGCCGTCGCCGACATCGTTGTCGACGATTTTCGAACCGGGCGTGTTGAAGACTTCGATTCCGGGGCCGCGCTCGTTAAGGCGCAGGCGGCGCAGTCCATCGATGCGGTTGCGCCGAACAAGGGCGTCTTTCGGGCCGTCGAGATAGACGCCGACCAGGTTCTCGTCGAAATGATTATCCTCGATCACGGCATGGTCCCCGCCGAGGCCGATGAACACGCCCGAATTCTTGTCGGGAAGGCTGAGGCCCGAGCCGCTGATTGTCATTCCGCGCACGGTGACGTCGGCCGCTTCGATGGTGATGGCGCTGCCGGTGCCGCCACCGTCGAGGATCGCGCCTGGCGCTCCTTCGAGCGTCAGGCGCGGGGTCGTGATCGTGACCGCGCCGCGGTGGACGCCGGCCTCAAGGTGAAGCACGTCCCCCGGCGCCGCCTCGGCGACAGCTTTCGCAAGGCCGTCGCCGGGAGGGACGTCGACGTCCGCTGCGCGCGCGTCCGACGCAGCCGCGACCGTGGCGGCCAGAATCGCCGCCACAGCCAGCGCCGGGAGCGCGCGTTGCATCGTCAGGCCTTCCTCGGGTGCACGATCATGGGATTGGACATCTCCATGTGCAGCGCGTGGCAGAACCACTGGCAATAGTACCAGTGCACGCCGGGCCGGTCGGCGACGAAGGTGACGGAGGCCGTCTGCAGGGGCGAGATTTCCATCATCACGCCATAGCGGACGATGGTGAAGCCGTGGGTCACGTCTTCGATATCGTCCATGTTGGTGACGACGATGGTGACTTCGTCGCCCTCGTTCACCTCGATCTTGTCGAGGCTGTATTGCGGGGCGTTGGAATGCATGTAGACGCGCACCTTGTTGCCGTCGCGAATGATGTTCGCGGCGGTCTCAAGCTTGACGCCATCCTTTTCGGCCTGCTTGCGGATATCGTCCCACATCGGGTCGGCGCGATCCCAGATCTTGACGGGGTTCACCTTGGAGCGGTGAACGATCAGCATGTCGTGCGGCTCGGCAAAGGCGGGGTGATCCGCCGTCAGAACCATCTTGTCCCCGGAGATGTCGATCAGCTGGTCGTTTTCCGGATGCAGGGGTCCGACCGGCAGGAAACGGTCTTTCGAGAACTTGTTCAGCGAAACCAGCCATTTGCCGTCGGCTTCCTTGGTTTCGCCCATCGTCGAATGGTTATGTCCGGGCTGGTAGTGAACGTCGAGCTTCTGCA
>JAJXYV010000016.1 GCA_021780435.1 Pseudomonadota bacterium | reverse complement strand
CGTCGCCGAACAGCATCATCGTATTGTCCTTGAAGAACAATTCGTTCTCGACGCCGGCATAGCCCGAGGACATGCCGCGCTTGATGAACATGACCGTCTTGGCCTTTTCGACGTCGAGGATCGGCATCCCGTAGATCGCCGAGGTCTTGTCGGTCTTGGCCGCCGGATTGGTGACGTCATTGGCGCCGATCACGAAGGCCACGTCGGCTTGCGCGAATTCGGAATTGATGTCCTCCAGCTCGAAAACCTCGTCATAGGGGACATTGGCTTCGGCCAGCAGCACGTTCATGTGGCCCGGCATGCGACCCGCCACCGGATGGATGGCGTATTTGACCTCGACGCCCTCTTGCTTCAGCAGATCGGCCATTTCGCGCAAGGCGTGCTGAGCCTGCGCCACCGCCATGCCATAGCCCGGCACGATGATGACCTTGGACGAGTTCTGCATGATATAGGCCGCGTCGTCGGCGGAGCCCTGCTTGACCGGACGGGTCTCCTTGGCGCCGCCGGCCGCCGCCGCGTCCTCGCCGCCGAAGCCGCCGAGGATCACGGAGATGAAGGAGCGGTTCATGCCCTTGCACATGATGTAGGACAGGATCGCGCCCGAGGAGCCGACCAGCGCGCCGGTGATGATCAGCGCCAGATTGCCCAAGGTGAAGCCGATGCCGGCCGCCGCCCAGCCCGAATAGGAGTTAAGCATCGAGACCACGACCGGCATGTCCGCGCCGCCGATCGGGATGATCAGCAGCACGCCGAGCGCCAGCGAGACCAGAACGATCAGCAGGAACAGGAAGGGGCTGCCCGAGGCGAAGAAGGAGGCGATCAGCAGGACCAGGCCAACGCCGAGCGCAAGGTTGATCGCATGGCGCTGCGGCAGCATGATCGGCTTGCCGGACATGCGGCCGTCGAGCTTCAGGAAGGCGATGACCGAGCCGGTGAAGGTGATCGCGCCGATGGCCGCGCCGAGCGACATTTCGATCAGGCTGGCCTGATGGATGTCGCCGGGTTCGCCGATGCCGAAAGCCTGGGGCGCGAAGAGCGCGCCCGCCGCCACCAGGACCGCCGCGAGGCCGACGAGCGAGTGGAAGAAGGCGACCAGCTGCGGCATCTTGGTCATTTCGATGCGCCGCGCCAGCATGGCGCCGAAACCGCCGCCGACGCCGAGGCCGACGACCACGAGCAGCCAGCCGAAGCCGCCCGACGGCGGCTTAAGCGCCAGGGTGGTCAGAATGGCGATCGCCATGCCGATCATGCCGTAGCGATTGCCCTGGCGGGAGGTCGTCGGGTGCGACAGGCCGCGAAGCGCGAAAATGAAGAGGACGCCCGAGACGAGATAGAGAAAGGCTGCGAGATTGACGTTCATGGACCTCAGCCCTTCTTCTTGTACATGGCCAGCATTCTCGCGGTGACGAGGAAGCCGCCGAAAATGTTCACCGAGGCGAGGATCAGCGCGATGAAGCCGAAGATGCGCGCCCAGGCTGGGCCGCTGTCGAGGAAGCCCGACGCCTCGACGCCGACCGACAGCAGCGCGCCGACGACGATGACCGAGGAGATGGCGTTGGTGACCGACATCAGCGGCGTATGGAGCGCCGGGGTCACCGACCACACCACGTAATAGCCGACGAATACGGCGAGGACGAAAATGGCGAGGCGGAAGATGAAGGGGTCGATCGCGCCGCCGCTCGCCGCATGGGCCGCGGCGCCGACGGCGTCGGCCACATGGGTCAGATGGGAAGCCTGGTCGGCATAGGCTTGCGCCGCGTCGGCGGCGGCGCGGGCGGCCCGCGCCGCGTCCTGCGCCCGGTCGACCAGCGATTGTGCGTCAGTTGCCATGGAATGCGCCCCTCTCTCGGGCTCTCAAACGGGTTATTGACAAAATGCCCGGCTCGGAGCCGGACGGGCGGCCTGAAGCCGCCGCGAAATCGCGCGAAGCGCCGTCAGCTCGCCACGAAGGCGGGATGGACGACCGCGCCGCCGAAGGTCAACCGCGTCGCCTTCACCAGCTCGTCCTCGCCATCGATCTTGAGCGCCTTGCTCTCCTTGTCGATCATGGTTTCGAGGAAGGCGAACAGGTTCTTGGCGTAGAGCTGCGAGGCGGTGGCGGCGAGACGGCCGGCGACATTGAGGTGGCCGACGATCTTCACATGATTCTTCGTCACCACGACCTTGCCGGGCTTCGACAATTCGCAATTGCCGCCGCGCTCGACGGCCAGGTCGACGATCACCGAACCCGGACGCATGGAGGCCACCATGTCGGCCGTGATCAGGCGCGGCGCCGGGCGGCCCGGAATGAGCGCCGTGGTGATGACGATATCCTGCTTGGCGATGTGGGACGCCGTGAGCGCCGCCTGCTTCGCCTGATATTCCTTGGACATTTCCTTGGCGTAGCCGCCCGCGGTCTGCGCCTGCTTGAATTCCTCGTCCTCGACGGCGAGGAACTTGGCGCCGAGCGACTCCACCTGCTCCTTGGTGGCCGGGCGGACGTCGGTCGCGGTGACGACGCCGCCGAGGCGGCGCGCGGTGGCGATGGCCTGCAGGCCGGCGACGCCCACGCCCATGATGAAAATCTTTGCCGCCGGCACCGTGCCAGCCGCGGTCATCATCATCGGGATGGCGCGGCCATATTCGGCTATCGCATCGATCACGGCGCGATAGCCGGCGAGATTGGCCTGAGACGAGAGGACGTCCATGACCTGGGCGCGGGTGATGCGCGGCATCAGCTCCATGGCGAAAGCCTGGACATGGGCGTGCGCCAGGGCGAGAACCGCCTCGTTCTGGCCATACGGGTCCATGATCGCGAGAACCGCAGCGCCCGGATTGACGCCGGCAAGCGACTCGGGCGTCGGCCGGCGAACCGTCAGCACGACATCGGCGCCGGCGACGGTCGCCGGCGCGTCGGGAGCGATTTGGGCGCCTGCCTTTTCGAAATCGGCGTCGGTTACGCCGGAGCCCTTGCCGGCGCCGGCCTGCACCACAACCTCGGCGCCCAGGCCGGCGTATTTCTTGACGGTTTCGGGCGTCGCCGCGACGCGCGCTTCATTGGCGTCGGTTTCGGCGGGAACGGCAATACGCATGAATGACTCCACATGGCCCGCAGGGCGCGGGTCTTGACAAGGTCCGGCGCGCCGGAGGAGCGCGCCTCAATGGTCTTATGTCAGAGAGTAAAGAAGGCGAGGAGCAGCAGGATCAGGATGACCGTGGCCGTTCCCCATTTGACCAAGGAGGTGAACAACCGATAGGTCTCAAAATGCGCCGGATAGTCCATGTCGGACGCGCCAAGCGCGTCGTTTCCGCTCATCTGGATCGCCGCCATTATCCTCTCCTTTTGAAAGGCCTGTCTTGTCGTCGTCTCGGCCTTCAGGCGTCTTTTTTCCCAAAAGGGCCGGAACAAGGCAAGCTGTTATAAGGTAGGCGTCGCAATTTCGCCCCAACTTTCAGCGCGACACTGAAAAAATAAGGCGTTAATTCGTCGCGGACCGGCATCGCGGGGGAAATTCGGTCACAGCCCGGCGTCGGTGAGGGCTGTCGACTGCCGCGCCGCAAGGACGTCGAGATCGAAATCCTCCAGCGCCTCCTCGAACAGGCGATGGAAGTTGAGCCGCGCCGCCAGATGCAGGAAGGCGCCGCCGAGGCCGATCGCCGCGCGATCCATGAAGACGAATTCGCGCGGGATCGTCAACGGCCCCTTCTCGCGCAGCATGCGCCGCACCACCATCGCCTCGCGCCGGCCATAGGCGGCGGCCGAGACCCCGTCGGCGATGGTGCGGACGCGGTCGTCGAGCAGCGGCCCGAGGATGAAGCGCGCCCAGACAGTCAGGACCTCGATCAGATCGTTCGAGAGATTGCGGAAGCCCCAGACGCGATAGGCCTCGGCGATCTCGTCGCGCCGCCCGGCGCGCAGGCCGCGATAGAGCTGGACCACGCCGCCGACGAAGGCTGGCGGGAAAATGCGGACGCAGCCGTAATCGAGTAGATTGATCCCCGCGGGCGCGCCGTCTTCGCGAAAGACGGCGTAATTGCCGAGGTGGGGGTCGCCATGGATGACGCCATGATGGGCGAAAGGCCGCCACCACGCGGAAAAGATCGCCTGCGCCACAAGGTTGCGCCCGGCCTCCGGCGCCCCGACCAAGGAAAGAATCTTCTCGCCCTCCAGCCAGTCGAGGGTGAGGAGACGGCCGGTCGAGAGCGCTTCATGGACGCCGGGAACGCGAATGTCGCCACGCCCGGCCAGCATGGCGCGATAAAGGCGGGCGTGCTTGGCCTCGCGGCGGTAATCGAGCTCCTCGCGCAAACGCTCGGCGATTTCGGCGGCCGCCTCGCGGGCGTCGATCGCCGGCTCGACCCGCTTCTGCAAGGCGAGCGCCAGTTCGAGCTGGGCGAGATCGGCCTCGACCGCCGAGGCCATGTCCGGATATTGCAGCTTGCAGGCGACATCCGCGCCCTCAAGCGTGCGGGCGCGATGGACCTGGCCGAGCGAGGCCGCGGCCGCCGGCGTCAGGTCGAAGGCGGCGAATTTTTTCTGCCAGTCAGGCCCGAGTTCGGCGGCCATGCGCCGGCGGACGAAGGCCGCGCCCATTGGCGGCGCCTCGCTCTGCAGGCTCGCCAGGGCCTCGGCATATTCGATCGGCAGGACTTCCGGGATCGTGGCGATGAGCTGCGCCGCTTTCATCAGCGGGCCCTTGAGCCCGCCCAGCGCCCGCGCCAGCGCCTCGGCGTCGCTTTCCCGCCCCTGGCCGCGCCCCGCCCCGAGCAGGCGCGCGCCGGCGAGCCGCGCAGCGAATCCGCCCGCCTGGGCGCCCACGGCGAGATAGCGCGCGGCCCGCGCGCCGAAGCGATTGGCTTCGTCGTCCTTCATTCGGTTTGCTCCGCTCTCCCCTTTACGCGGCGAATGCGGCGAAGTCTCAGCGCCCGTAGACCCCTGTCAGCGTCGCCTTGCCGAGCGCGTTGGCGTTGACGAGGAAACCGGCGATCGAGGCGGTGGCGTGCGGCGGCAGGTCGAGCTTGTCCACCTTCAAGGCGTAAACCGTGAAATTGTAGCGATGGGGCTTGTCGCCCTTCGGCGGACAAGGACCGCCATAACCGGGAACGCCGAAATCGGTCGCGATCTGCTGCGCTCCCTGCGGCAGGCCGGCGCCGTCCTTGCCAACTCCCTGCGGCAGGCCGGTCACACTGGCCGGGATATTGATGACCACCCAGTGCCAGAAGCCCGCGCCCCCGGTTGGGGCGTCGGGATCATGGACCAGGAGGGCATAGCTCTTGGTCCCCGGCGGCGGATTGCGCCATACCATGGCGGGCGACAGATCGCCGCCATGGCAGCCAAAACCATTGTAAACGAAAGTCTCGGCGATTTCGCCGCCGCCGGGCGGAATGTCCGGGCTTTTCAGCTCGAAGGCCAAGGCGCCCGCGGCGGACAGGCTCCAGACGGCCGCCAACGTCCCGGCGAAGAGAAGGGCCGAAGCCAGAAAACGTTTCACCCTCATGCTCTTCTCCTGTCCCATTCGCCCGCTCAGGGGCCGGAGTCCACACGCGCCAGAACCTCGCGGATGAACGCTTCGGTTTCCGCCGGCCGCGTTACCGGCAACATATGTCCACCCGCGATCCGCACGCATTCCGCTTGTGGCGCGCTGGCGCAAAAATCCGCGCCCTGCCCCTTCGGGTCAAGCACCTTGTCGCCTTCCCCGAACAGGACGCCGATGGGCAGGTCGAGCGCGCCATAGCGTTGCGCCATAGCCGGCAATTCGCGCGGCTGGGTCCTCACGTCGCTCGCCGCCGCGAGCAAGGCGGAAGGCCGAACGCCAAGCAGGCCGCCGCCCCGATTCCAGAACCCCGCCGGCAGGAGATCGGGCGCGAAGACCTCCTCGCGCGCCGCGCCCGCGCGCAGCATCGTCATGACCGGCCCCAAGGTCCAGGCGCCGAACCACAGCGCCAGCCGGCTGTGGCCGGAGAGAGCCGCGAAGGGTTTCGGCGGCTTCTGGACGAGATGGGTGAGCGGCGCGATCAGCGCCAGTCCGCCGATCTTTTCCCGGTGGTCGAGCGCCAGCGCCAGCGCCACGGCGCCGCCGAGCGAATGGCCGACGATGACAGGCCTTTCCAGACCCAGCGCCTCGATCGCCCCGGCGACGATCGCCGCCTGTGCGGCGAGGGTCTGGGGACGCGCCCGTTGCGAATAGCCCGAGCCTGGGCGGTCGATCAGGACCAGCCGCCGCTCGGGGAAGCGGGCTGCGAGCGCGAAGCTGAAATGATTGAGCTGGCCGAGCAGACCGTGGATGAAGACCAGCGGCGAGCCCTCCTGCCCGGGCTTGGCGCCGCTGTCGACCAGATGAATCCGAAGCCCGCCGACCTCGACGAAGCGCCCGATCGGCGGAACCAGCGCCTGGACGAAACGGACCAGCGCCAGATTGAACAGGGCCAGGGACCCGAACGCCAGCAGCCAGAACAGCGCCAGCCAGGCGAGAGCCAAGGTCAGCATGGGCGCTCCCGCCTCAGGCGGGAAGGCTCTCAAGCTCGTCGATCATCCCCTCGATCATCGACAGGCCGATGCTCCAGAACGCGGGATCGCGGGCGTCGAGGCCGAAGGGCGCCAGCAGTTCGGAATAATGTTTGGAGCCGCCCGCGGACAGCAGAGCGAAATATTTGTCGACGAAGCCCGGCTCGGCCTTGCGATAGACGCCGTAGAGCGAATTCACGAGGCAATCGCCGAAGGCATAGGCATAGACATAGAAGGGCGAATGGATGAAATGCGGGATATAGGCCCAGAAAGTCTCATAGCCCGGCTTCAGCTCGATCGCCGGGCCAAGGCTTTCCGCCTGCACCTCGACCCACAGCTCGCAGATCCGCTCGGCTGTCAGTTCGCCTTGGCGGCGCTCCTCGTGCAGCCGGCGCTCGAACGTATAGAAGGCGATCTGGCGGACCACTGTATTCAGCATGTCCTCGACCTTCGAGGCCAGCAGGGCCCGGCGCTCGCGCGGCTCCTTCGCCTCGGCCAGAAGAGCCTGGAAGGTCAGCATTTCGCCGAAGACCGAGGCGGTTTCCGCCAGGGTGAGCGGTGTCGGGGCCATCAGCGGCCCGTTGGGCGCGGCCAGCACCTGATGCACGCCATGGCCAAGCTCATGGGCGAGCGTCATCACGTCGCGCGGCTTGCCCTGGTAATTGAGCAGGACATAAGGGTGGACGGACGGCGAGGTCGGATGGGAAAAGGCGCCCGGCGCCTTGCCCGTGCGCACCGGCGCGTCGATCCATTGCCGGTCGAAGAACTCCTGGGCGATTTCCGCCATCCGCGGGGCGAAAGCGCGGTAGGCGCCGAGCACCGCGGCGCGCGCCTGCGTCCAGTCAAAGGTCGTCTTGGGCGCGTCGGGCAAAGGCGCGTTGCGGTCCCAATGGGCGAGCTTCTCCTTGCCGAACCAGCGCGCCTTCAGCCGGTAATAGCGATGCGACAGCTTCGGATAGGCGGCGCGCACCGCCGCCACCATGGCCTCGACCACTTCCGGCTCGACGCGATTGGAGAGATGGCGCGAATCGGCGACGTCCTTGAATCCGCGCCATTGGTCGGAAATTTCCTTGTCCTTGGCCAGAACATTGGAGATCAGCGCAAA
Source organism: Pseudomonadota bacterium (assembly GCA_021780435.1). Taxonomy (GTDB): domain Bacteria; phylum Pseudomonadota; class Alphaproteobacteria; order Rhizobiales; family Beijerinckiaceae; genus Rhodoblastus. The sequence continues at coordinate 29,056 of JAJXYV010000016.1, read as the reverse complement.
GACGCGCAGATTCGCGCCGAGCGTGGCGGAAATCGCCGCGGAGGCCTTTTCGCGAACCTTTTCCTCGGGATCCTGGAACAGGTTCAGCGCCGGCTCCAGGGTCATTTCCTGGCCGTCGATCTCGAAGCGCAGCGAGGCGATGGTCTCGTCGAACAGCCGGTTCCAGGCGGCGTGGCCGGTCACCGACTTCTCGTGGAAGAGCTGCTCGATCCGGTCGTCGAGCTGATAGGGCTTTTCGCGGCGCAGGTCCTCGATCCAGGGCCGGTAATAGGACAGCGGCTGCCGCTCCATCGCTTTGGCCAGCGCCGCGTCGTCCAGACGGTTCAGTTCGAGCTGGAAGAACAGGAGGTCGGTCGAGGCCGCCGTCACCTTCTCCTGGGCGTCGCCGTAAAATTTGGCGCGAGCCGGATCGATCGTGTTCTCGGCATAGGACAGGCCGGCGAAGGACATGATCCGGGTCGCCAGATCGTCGATGCGCTCATAACGCGCGATGGCCTCGTGGAGCGCGCTCGCGGCGTCGGCTCCGGCGAGCAGGCCGGCCAAAGCGCCGCGATAGGTCGCCGCGAACTGCCGGCATTCGTGGGCGAGGATTTTCAAATCCTCGGCGAAGCGCGGGCTGTCGAGCCCCTCATAGAGATCGTCGAGCCGCCAGCGCGGCAGGTCGTCGGCCGGCGCGGCTCCGGAACCTTGCGCGTTGCGAACGGGAAAAGCGGAAGAATGGGTCATGGCGGCGGCAAGCTTTTCCAAGAATCGATCCAAAGTCCAGACACAAATGTGGACGCGGGCGACGCGGGTCAAGGCGCGCGCCCGCCTGCCCCTAAAGCAGGGAGGGCGCATTAACACCCCATTTACCCTCTTCGCGCAGCATGTCGGGCGCGGCCACGCCGTCTCAACGAAAGAACGATAATGATCTCGACCATTCTGATCGCCGACGACGATCCCGTGCAACGCCGGCTTCTTGAAGCCATGGTGCGGCGATTCGGCTACGAGGCGGAATGTGTCGAAGGGGGCGAAGCGGCGCTGGCGCGGATGCAGTCGGCCGACCAATCGCGAATTGATCTGTTGATACTCGATCTCGTCATGCCCGATCTCGACGGCATGGGCGTGCTCGCGCGGATGCGCGACGCGAAAATGACCACGCCCGTCATCGTCCAGACCGCCCATGGCTCGATCGAGGCGGTCATTTCGGCCATGCGCGCCGGCGCGCTCGATTTCGTGGTCAAGCCGGTTGGCGCGGAGCGCCTGCAGATCTCGATCAAGAACGCCCTGCGCTTCGACGCGCTCGAGGACGAAATCCGCCGGATCGGGCGCAAGGCCGCCGGCCATCTGACCTTCCGCGACATCCTTTCGCGCGGCGAGGAAATGGGTCGCGCCATCCGGCTCGGCGAACGCGCCGCCAAATCCAACATCCCGGTGCTGATCGAAGGCGAATCGGGCGTCGGCAAGGAATTGATGGCCCGCGCCATCCAGGGCGCGTCCGACCGGCGCGGCAAGTCTTTCGTGACGGTGAATTGCGGCGCCCTGCCGCAGAATCTGGTCGAATCGATCCTGTTCGGGCACGAGAAAGGGGCCTTCACGGGCGCCTCGGAGAAACATGCCGGCAAATTCGTCGAGGCCAACGGCGGCACGCTCTTCCTCGACGAAGTCGGCGAACTGCCGCTCGAAACCCAGGTCAAGCTTCTGCGCGCCCTCCAGGAGGGCGAGATCGACCCCGTCGGCGCCCGCAAGCCGGTGCGGGTGGACGTGCGCCTGATCTCGGCGACCAACCAGAACCTGATCGACCTCGTCAAGCAGGGCCGCTTCCGCGAGGACCTCTATTACCGGCTCAATGTCTTCCCCATTTCCATCCCGCCGCTGCGGACGCGCCGCGCCGACATTCCCGATCTGGCGCGCCGGTTTCTCGCCCGTTTCAGCGCCGAAGAAGGCAAGAGATTGCGCGGCGTCGCCGCCGAGGCGATGGCCATGCTCTCGACCTATGACTGGCCGGGCAATGTCCGCCAGCTCGAAAATGTCATGTTCCGCGCCGTGGTCCTTGCCGACGGCGACGAACTGACCGTCGCGGAATTTCCACAGATCGCCGCCCATGTCGAGGGCTTCGACGTCCGGGTGCCGCCGGCCCCGCCGCCCGTCGCGCAGCGCGACATCCAGCGCGAGATCGTCCGCGTCGAGGTGCGTGATCCAAATGTGCTGAAGCTTCTCGACGAGAATGGCGACGTCCGCCAACTCGAATGGCTGGAGGAAAAGGCGATCCGCTTCGCGCTGACCCATTATCGGGGCCAGATGTCGGAAATGGCGCGCAAGCTCGGGATCGGCCGCTCGACGCTCTATCGCAAGATGAAGGAATATGGCCTCGCGGAAAATATCCTCGGCGACGGCGCCGACGCGGCGTGACCGACGGCAAGGCGTTGTGGCCTTCCTGCGACAGGGACGATTTTACTGAAATGGCCTATTGCGGCCTCGCGGCGGTTGAATTTATCGATCGGCGCGACTTCATATAACGACGGCGTTCCGGGCGCTTCGATATTCCCCGGCCTGTCGTCCTGAAAGGCTCCCGAATGTTTTGGCTTGGCTCCTCCGTCGGAAGATTTCGGACGGCGACCGCGCTTGCGGCGCTGATCGCGGCCGGCGCCGCGCTCGGTGAGCCCCAGACGCCCGGATCGGCCCAGGCCGCCGTCGGCGCGCCGGCTGCAACCGCCGAGCAGGCGCCGCCCGGCGCCGACGCCGCATCCCGGCCTGATTCGGCCGCCGCGCCACCCGCGCAGGAGGCGCCGTCCAAGGCCGAGGCCGGCGCCGAACCCGCCCCGAAACCCTCCGCCGAGGTCCAGGGGCCGAACAAGCCGCCGATGAATCAGGCGATTCGCGACGCGCTCCCCCGCGATGCGGCCGAGGCCCGCCCCGCCACGGTGGAAATGCGCGCGCTGCGCCGCGCCGTGGACGCCTTTTACGCCAGCCGCGGCGACGCTCCGGTCTGGCTCGACGACCATGGGCAATGGACGCCAGCGGCCCATGCCGCCTTCGAACAATTGCAGCGCGCGCCCGACGATGGCCTCGACCTGCGCGCCTATCGCGTCTTTTCACTCGATCAGGGCTCCGAAAAGGCGCGCGCGCTCGGCGACGTCGCCCTGTCGGAGGCTGTCGCGGCCTATGCAGCCCAAGCGAGCGGCGGCCGGATCGACCCGAAAGGCGTTTCCCGCCAGATCGACGTCCATCCGCCAATCGTGCCCGCGGCGCAGGCGCTCGACCAGACGAGCCGATCCGCTGACGCCGCGAAAACCCTCGAGGATTATAATCCGCGGCAGCCCGGCTATCTGGCGCTCAAGGCCAAGCTCGCCGAATTGCGCGAGGCGCCGGAAACAACAGGGCGAATCGCTGCGGCCGAGCGGGGACGGCGGATGAGCGACGCCCCGGCGGCCTATGGCGCGCGGCGCGAAACCAATCTCGAAAACGACATCCTGACCAATATGGAGTTCTGGCGCTGGCTGCCGCGCGACCTCGGCGCCGACCGCGTGGTCGTGAACGTGCCGGAATTCACCGCGCGGCTCTATCGCGACAACAATCTGGTCCTGCCAGTCCGGGTCATCACCGGCAAGCCGGACAAGCCGACGCCGCTTTTTTCCGACAAGATCGAATATATCATCGTCAATCCGTCCTGGAATGTGCCGCAATCCATCATCCGGAACGAATTGATGCCGCATCTCGACGCCCTGCGCGCCCAGGGTTACGAGATCCGCTATGTGAACGGACAACTCCATGTCCGCCAACCGCCAGGCGAGCGCAACGCCTTGGGCCAGATCAAATTCGTCTTCCCCAACGACTACGCCGTCTATATGCACGACACGCCGACGCGGAACCTGTTCGCGACGTCCCGGCGCGCCTATAGTCACGGCTGCGTGCGCGTCGATCAGCCGTTCAGATTCGCCGAGGACCTGCTTCAGCCTGCGAACGGTTGGACCGAGGAGCGGCTGCGCAAGATGGTCGGCAAATCGGAGCGACGCGTGAACCTGCCCGCGCCCATGCCCATCCATATCGTCTATTTCACGCTTTCCGTGGACGATTCGGGCGCCCTGCGCCGGTTTGACGATATCTACGGCTACAGCCGGAAAACCCGCGAAATGCTGGGCCTCGGGGGCTAGGGAACCGACCCGCCGCGATCACGCCACCGTGATCGCGCCCCAAAATCGCCGCGAAATTTGGTAAATTGGCCACAAGCGACAAAAAAGCGCGGAAGGAGTTCTTTTTCGTCAGGCTGTGGCTTTGCCGCGACAGATCGGCTATGCAGGGGCGCCTTTCGGATCGGTTCGCGAACCGGAAGGGCCGTGGAAAGCAGTTTCGTCAATCATTCCGTTACCCTTTCCGTCAAGTTTGCGTCCAGACGGAACGACAGGCAGGCACAAGGGGAGCGCGTTCGATTTTGTCAGGATCAGCCGTGAACTCGGCCCTTCGGGCTATGAGACTCCGCTTCGGCAAACGCGTCTGCGTCGCCGCTCTTGGCCTCGTCGCAATTCTGGCCCCCAATGCGCTCGAATCGGCGGACGCCAACGGCGACACCCGCACCATCTATCTGGTCCACGCCCATCGCAAAGATGCGATCGCGGCGACCTTCCGCGTCAACGGCCATTATGACGCCCAAACGCTCAAACAGCTGAACTGGTTCCTTCGCGACTGGCGAACGGACGAAGAAACCAATATGGACCCCCGGCTTTTCGACGTCCTCTGGGAGGCCTATCGCGCCGCGGGCCGAATGGGGCCGGACGATCCCATCACGGTGCTATCCGCCTATCGCTGCCCGGAAACCAACGCCATGCTGCGCCGGCGCTCGCGCCGCGTGGCCGAACATTCCCAGCACATGCTCGGCAAGGCGATGGACACGACCATCGCCGGCCTGTCGATGGAAAAGCTCCGCGAGATCGGCATGCGCATGCAGCGCGGCGGCGTCGGCTATTATCCTGGCCCCAACTTCGTTCATCTCGACGTCGGCGGCGTGCGCCATTGGCCGCGGATGAGCTATGACCAGCTCGCGTCGTTGTTCCCCGACGGCAAGACCGTCCATATTCCTTCGAACGGCAAGCCCCTGCCCGGCTATGAGGTGGCCCGCGCCGAGATTCTGGCGCGCGGCGGCGACGCCCCGACCATCGAAGAGGCCAATTCCGGCGGAATTTTTGGTTTCTTCGCCAAATTGTTCGGCGGCGGCCGCGACGACGAGGAAGACCGGCAGCTGGGAAGCGGGTCGCAGCAGACCCGCGTCGCTTCAGCTCAGGCCTCGGACGAGGAAACGGTCGCGCCGGCGCAGCGTCAACTCGTCGCCAGCGCCGAAACCGATCTCCCGCATGGCGAAACCTATATGGGCGCGCCCGACCAGCCAGGCCGGGGCCGTCAGGCGATCATGCCGCAGCAGGCGGCCCCGCAAGCCGCATCGACGGCGCCTGAAAAGCCCCAGTCTCTCCAGCAGGACGCGAAACCGGCGGCAGACGCCGACGAGTCAATCGCAACTCCGGATGTTCCGACGCCGCCGCACCGGCCGACCGACCTCGTCGCGGAAAGCGACGCCCCGCTGCCGCCCGCGCGCCCCGTCGAATTCGCAGCCCTGCCCGACGTCATCACGCAAGGAACCTCGTTGGGCGGCTCCCTGAGGCTGCGGCCGTCCGCGGCTGGCGCCGAGCCGCTCGCCTACGCCGCCAAGCCGTCGCTCCTCGCCGTGCCGACCCCGCCGCCGCGCCCGCCCCTGCAAGCCCTGCGCGCCGCCGCCCAGGACAAGGCCGAGGAACAGCGCGCCGCCAAGGACGCGGCCAACCAGATGACGCCCGCGCGCCTCGACCGCGCCGCGCTCGCGGCCCTTGCTGCGCCGACCCGGCAGGCCCATGCCAAACCGGCGGCCGGCGCGGGCTTCGCGCCAGCCCTGCGCTCGGCCGCGAAGCTCGATTTCCTGTCGACGGACACGAAGGCCAATGGGGCGCAAAACGGCTTCAAGCGCAAGGCCACCCATCTGAGCGCCAATTCCTTCACGCCGTACGAATGACGCCACGGCGCGCGACCGCGGGCGACACCTTCGCGCGCTGGTCGAGGAACCAGCGATAAGCGTCCGCGACCCCGTCTTCGAGCGATATCTCCGGCCGGAAGCCGAGGGCGGCGATCCCGCTCGAATCCATCAGCTTGCGCGGCGCGCCGTCCGGCTTTCCCGGATCGAAGGCCAGGCTCCCCTGAAACCCGACGATCCTGGCGACGAGCCGTGCGAGATCGGCGATGCTGATGTCCCGGCCGGCGCCGCAATTGATCGGCGCTTCGCCGTCGTAACTTTCCATGCAAAGGACGATTCCGCGCGCGAGATCGTCGACATGGAGGAATTCGCGCCGCGGCGCGCCCGTCCCCCAGATCGTGACGCTTTCGGCGCCGCTTGCCCTCGCCTCGTGGAGCCTGCGGATCAGCGCGGGCAGGACATGACTCGAGGCGGGGTCGAAATTGTCGTTCGGGCCATAGAGATTGCAGGGCATGACCGAAATATAGCGGCGCCCGAACTGCCGACGATAGGCCTGGCACAATTTGACGCCGGCGATCTTGGCGATGGCGTACCATTCATTGGTCGGTTCGAGCGGGCCGGTCAGCAAGGCGGCCTCCTCGATCGGCTGCGGCGCAAATTTCGGATAGATGCAGGACGAGCCGAGGAAGACCAGCCGATCGACGCCAACGCGATGGGCGCCCTCGATGACATTGGTCTCCATGACGAGATTCTCGTAAAGAAAATCTGCGGGAAAGGAGTCGTTGGCGAGGATGCCGCCGACCCTGGCGGCGGCGAGGATGACGATGTCCGGGCGCTTCTCGGCCAGCCAGGCGCGCACGGCGGACTGGTCAGCGAGGTCAAGTTCCGCGCGCGCAGCGGTGAGGAGGTCGGCGCCGGCGCGCTCAAGCCGGCGGACGATGGCGGAGCCGACCATGCCCCTGTGGCCCGCGACCCAGATTCTCTGATCCGCAATCGTTTTGCTCCCGCCCTCCATCAGGAGCCCTCCTGTTGAAGACGCGGCGCGCCCTCGTCCGCGCACATCCCGCGCATCAGGTCGAGCAGGTTGAGGGCGTTGGCGTTAAGGTCGTAGCGCGCGGCGAAGCAAGCGCGCGCGGCCTCGGCCATGGCCGCGCTTCGCGCAGGCGATAAGGCGCACATCCGCCGCAGGCCTTGCTCGACGCCCAGCGCATCGTCGGGGACGACGATCCCGGCGCCGTCGGCTTCGACCTCGCGCCAGATATTGACCTTGTCGGTGACCAGGACCGGAACGCCGAGCGACAAGGCCTCCGCGACCGCCACGCCGAAATTTTCCTGATGCGACGGCAGGACGAAAAACCGCGCCGAACGGAAGGCGCCCCACTTGGCGTCGCCCACCAACATGCCCGGCCAATGGATGCGGCGCGCGAAGTCCTGTCCGGCGCCAATCGCCTCCAGCCTCCCGCGCAGGCCGGACGTGTCCGGACCGGCGATCACAAGGTCGAGGTCTGGGAATTCCGTCGCGATCCGAGAGAAGGCGCCGATCAGGAGGTCGACCCCCTTTTTCTCGTGAATGCGGCCAACGAACAGGATGAAGTTCCGTCCGTCAAGTCCCGGCGCGGCGGCGGCAAAAGACGTCCTTTGCGCGACGGGATCGCCCTCCGCCGCGCGCGCGCCGTAGCCGACAACAGCTTCACGGGCGCGATAAGGCCGAAAAGACGTCGCCGCGCGCCGCCGCTCCTCCTCGCAGGTGAACAGGACGCCGCGCGCGTCGCGCAGGGTCTTGTGCTCGAAGAGGCGCCAGTAGAGCGTCTTGAAGAACGCCTTGAGCGGATAGGCTTCATTGAACCAGGGATCGAGCATCCCATGAGGAAAAACGAAAAAGGGCGTAGCCGTGCCGCGCAGGGCCCGCCAGGCGCCAAGCGAGGCGTAATTCCACAGGCCATTGACGACGACCGCGTCATATTGGCTGACATTGCGCGTCAGCCAGCGCTTCAGGCCCGGCGTATAGGCATAGCGCGCCCAAGGCAGGCGGCGCCGGATCCAGTCGTGGACCGGCCCTTTCATGCCGACGGCGAAAGTCGTGACCGGGCAGGCCCCGACCCAGGGCGCCGTGGGCGGGTCCAGGCTGAGAATGTCGCGCTCATGGCCGTGCGCGCGCCAGATCTGCGAACTCAGGACAACCCCCTGAATGGGGCCGCCGGTTCGCGGATCGACCGAAGCGATGATATGAAGGATTTTCACGGGCTCGTCCTCAAACGTCCGAAGGCGAAGCGGACCCGCTCGATCGCCTCGTCCGCGGCGCGCGGCTCGTGCTCCCGATCGCTCAGAGCACGGCCAGTCAGTCCTTCCAGCGCCGCGACCTTGTCCTGCGCGCCCGAAATGGAAGCGAGCCGCTTTTCAAATTCGAGGATCCTCGCCCCGACCAGGAACCTATACCAGAAGCCCTGGAGGACGTGATAAACGAGCCCTTCCCGGCCATCCAGGAACCCGAGCCTCAGGATGTAGCGGTAGAAGAAATAACCGGCAGGCCCGAGCCAGAGCGGCGCCTTGCTGTAGATCCTCTCCTTCACGAAGCGCCTCGCAACCGCCTGACGCGGCGCCGTCTCAGGAAGGGAGCGCGCGCGCGACAGGCCGAGGCCATATTTCCGGTCAAGCACGTCGATCGCCTCGCGCGTGGCGTAGTCATTGTGCTTACCCGTGAACGACGCGAGATCGCCGAGGTTGATATCGGAAAAATCCTGCGTGAAGGTCACGGTTTTGCCGTCGCGCACGGTCAGGTGCTCGTCCATCCAGCGGTCCTCGACGCTGCCGAAGCCGCGACGAAAAATGCGTAGCAAGATCAGCGGATAGCGCCCGCCATGCTGAATCCAGCGCCCCATGAAGATATGGCGCCTGCGCAAGTTCACGCCGACCACGTCGGGGGGAAGGTTCGACAGGGTCGCGCGAATCTCGCCCACCAACTCTGGCTCCAACGTCTCGTCGGCGTCGAGCCGCATGATCCAGCCCGTGCGGACCGGAGCGTTGTCCAGCGCCCATTGGAATTGCTTCGCCTGATTGACGAAGCGGTTCCGCAGAACCTTCGCGCCCAGCCGCTCGGCGGTGGCCGCGGTGCTGTCGGTCGAGAAGGAATCGACGACGAAAATGTCGGTCGCAAGCCCGCCGAGCGAGCGGATCGCGCGTTCGATGTGCCTCTCCTCATTGAAAGTCAGAATGATCACGGTCAGGTCGATCATGGGCTTAATCCGCATTTGTCGAAGAAGCCGGCCGGCGGCGCGCGCGCAGCGGTCGCGCCGGATTGCCGACATGGACGGTCCAGGCGCCGAGGTCGCGAAAGGCGACGCCGCGCGCGCCGAGCACGGCGCCTTCCTGGAGCGTGACGCCGGGGCCGACGAAGGCCTCGGCAGCGACCCAGGCCTCGGCGCCGAGGACGATCGGCCGGACCCGCAATCGAAAATCGGGATCGTCGACGTCATGATCGCCGGCGCAGAGCCGCGCGCCCTGCGAGACCAAGGCATGGGCCCCGAGCCGCACCGGCGCCATGCAATAGCAATCGACGCCACGCGCGAGACAGGCGCGCTCCGCCATTTCGAGATGAGGCGGGTGCCAGATTCGTACGCGGGGATAGATCCTTGCGGTGGCGGCGATCCGCGCCCCGAAGGCGCGGGCAAGCGCCCGGCGCCAAGCGAAAAGCGGCGTCGGGGTCCAGACCCCTAGCCCGTTCCAGACGATTGTCCAGGCGAGGCGGAAAAGCCTGTGCCGAAGCGTAAAGCTCGGACCGCCGTCGCGCGGCCGGAACCGTATTGGGTCCAGCAACGCATTCATGGGTCGCCCTCCTTCTGCCCTGAGGTTTGCTGCGCCCGAGCCCTCACGAAGGCCGAACAATCGCCGGCAAAGAAGAAGCGGGCGGCGGGCGCGACCAACTCGTAATCCGCCGACTTTTGCGCGACGACATGGATCGGGAAGGCCACGCGATCGAGCTTCAGGGCCGCCGCGCCGATGACCGGCAGCCGCCGCGAACGAGGAAACGAGGCGCCCTCCGTCATGATGCGCGCCCGGAGATCGGCGCAACGCGCGCTTCGCCCGCCCCTCCCCTCGATGGCCGCGGCGCGAGGCGGGTGAAGACTGGCGCGAGCCCAACCGCCAGCAACGCGAGGAGAAGAGGCAGAAGACCTAAAAGACTCGCCAGCGCCTCGAAGAAGCAAGGCGGCGCTTTTTGCACGGCGAAGAGCAGGAAGAAATGGGCGTAGAACACACGCGCCAGGAAACTCCCTTCGCCGAGCCAGCGCGCCAGAAAGGCGAAGAGGGCGCCGAGCGCCAGACCATCGAGGACCACGCCGATCCAACCGCCCTCGCGATAGGCGGTGAGCCCGCCGAAAGCGGTCAGGCTGCCAAACGTGCCGAACGCCAGCCGCCACGCCTTGACCGAAATGTCGCCTTCGATCGTGCCGTCGTCGCTCAGCACATAGGGCTTGTCCGGATAGATCAGACGGGGAATGGGCGCGACCAGAACCGAATAATAATAGGTCCAGTTCGCAAAGCCCGTGCGGTCGATGTAATCCTTCATGAAGACGGTATTGAAGACGAGGTCGCTGCGGTCGATCACCGACTGGAAGCTCTGCATCGCCGGATTGCTCGACAGCTGGTAATGGCCGGCGACTTCGGCGGCGCTCAGGAACTCGCCGCTTTTCGCGCGCCGCGCCTCGCGCAGATAGACCGCGAAGGGGCTGACGGCCATCAGGAAGACGACCGCGACGACGAGGATGCGCAAGGCCTTTCCGGTCTGGCGCATCGAGGCCATGGCGGCGAACAGCATGATGATCGGCGCGATCGCCGCCAGCCGCTGCCCCAACGGCAACGCGAGTGCGACCATCAGGATGATCATGGCGCCGAAGGTGAATTGCGCGCGGCGCTGGCCGCCCGCCGCGGCGGCCGCATAGGCGAGGCTGATGAAGCCGGCGCAGAATCCGGCGAGCGCAGAAACAAGCGCGCGAAAATTCGACTGCTGCTGGAAAAAGGCGTCGAAATCTTCCGAGGAATAGGAGGTGCGCGACGTCGTCGCGACATAGACGAGATACAGGCCGAAGGCCACCCAGGCGATCGCGGCGCGATGGCGGAAGGCAATGGGGTCCATGGCGCCGAAACGCATCGGCGCGACCGCCGCGGTGAAGCGGGTCATCCAAAGGCTGCTGACCACGATGGCGCAAAGGAAGAGATAATGGATCAGCAGCGCCTGGAAGACTTTTTCGTCGGCGATCAAGGCGAGCGGCGAGAGCGGCTTGAACAGGACCGGAAGAGGATAATAGCCGATCGAAAACACGGCGAGCGCGCCGATATGAACCGAGAGCAAGGTCCGGCGGCGGACCATGCGCAGGATGAGCCCGAGGCAGGTCAGCAGATAGACCAAGGCGAGAATGAACGACGCCGACATCAGCGGACCCTTCCGAGGCGCGCGGCGCGCAACTGGTCGGCGACGCGCGCCGCGGACGACTCGCTCAGGCGACGCAGAAAGGCGCGACGGCGCGCGGGCAGGATTTTCGCGCCGTGCCGGAAAGTCGCGCAGGCGAAGGCGAGCGCGCCGCGCGCGAAATCGCCTGCACGGGTTAGCTTCTTGATCGTTGCGAACGAAGCCTCCGCCGGCAGGATTTCGCGCGCCAGGACAGCGCCGATCTCTTCGCGGCAATGATGGAGCAGGTCCGGCCGCTCCACAAAAAGATCGACGCCGGTCTTTTCCCGCGCCAGATGCGCGACGACGCTCATCAGGCTGTTCTTCGCCTGCTCGACTCTTTTGGCGCGCGAGAGGCCTTTCGCATGGACGCGATAGGACAGAAGCGGGCGTGCGACATGGTCGAAACGGGCGCCGGCTCCCATCGCGCGCAACCAGAAGTCATGGTCCTCGGCGCAAGAAAAATCGCGATAGCCCTCCAACCGCGCGAAGAGCTTTCGGCGCATCATGACGCTTGGATGAATGATCGGCATGGCGCGGCGGCGATGGAGCAAGGCCTCGCGCAAAATGTCGCCGTTCCAATCTCCCATGCGATGGGCTCCGATGGTCTGGCCGCGCGCGTCGATCAATCGCGCGTCAGAGCAGAGCACATCGAGATCGGGCTCGCGATCGAACCGGTCGGCCTGGGCGGCGAAACGTTCCGGCGCAGCGATGTCGTCGGCGTCCATGCGTGCGATCAGATCGCCGCGGCAGGCCGCGCCGCCGCGATTGAGCGCGGCCGTCAAACCCGCATGCGGCGCTTCGATCAGACGGATTCGCACATCGGCGAAGGACCGAACGATGTCGCGCGATTCGTCGGCGCTGCCGTCGTCGACGAGGACGAATTCGAAATCGCAAAAACTCTGGGCGAGCACGCTTTCGATAGCCGGACGAAGAAACGCCGCGCCGTTGTATATTGTCATGAGGACGCTGATCCGGGGCGCGCTCATGAAGCCGCCTCCGCCAGGGCGAGACGATCGGCTCCGTGGACCAGAAGCCGGATCGTCGCGGCCAACGCCAGGACGACGGCGGTCGAGAGCGCCAGAAAGGCCAGGAAAGAGACAAATGTCGTCGCCTTGTCGCCGAAGATCACCGCAAAGATGAAAAAGGTCGCCGGATAATGGATTGCGTAGACCTCATAGCCCAGGCTCGCGATTTGGTTGATCCGGCCACGAGCAGCGGCCGGCCATTCGCGCCGCGCGCCCTGCGCCCAGAGGATCATCCCGGCGCCGGAGACGCCGCAGAGCAGAATTGACGGCAGCGGCGAGAGCAGATTCGCGAATACGAAAAGCGCCAGGCCAAAAGCGAGCGGGGCCCAACCGAAATCACGCCTTGGCCGGATGACGCGAAGAATGGCTCCGACGCCCCAGACGAGAAAGAGGCACAACCATTCGGGTCGGAAAAAGGCGATGATCGGCAGAGCCGCCAAAATCGCGGCGCCTCGCCACGAATGCGGCGCCGACAGGAAACGGACGGCAGCAAAGCCAGCAAGGTAAAACTGGACGATATAGCCGAGCGTCCAAAGCGGGCCGTTGGAGCCGAAGGCGCCGACGAAGGTCGGCTGGAGGCTGAGCAGGTTGGCGAAGAAAAGCGTCGGCGTCAGCGCGGCGACATAATCGTAATTCTGTGCGCGATAGAGCGGCGCCGCGCCCAACAGAAAGGCGCCGGACAGATCGAAGGCGGCTGACAGGAGCAGCGCCCAGAACAGGTTGGGCAGGATCCTCGTCATGCGTTGCACGATGAAGGCGCGAAAGGCCGGCGGACGCCCGGACAGCCGGTCGCGCAGCAAACCGCCGCCCACAAGGAAGCCGCTGAGAAAGACGAAGAGATAGGCGGCCTGGGGGCCAAAGCGCGTCAACAACCGGAAGACGATTGCGACAACATGAAAGGCGCTCGGCGCGCGCGCCATTTCCGGTATGGTCGGCAGGCCGACTGCCGCGATATGGCCGAGAAAAACCTCCGCGAGCAGAAAGACGCGCAGAGCCTCCAGCCGTCGCGAGGCCTGTGGCGAGATCGTCGCCGCCCCGGCCGCGGAGAGGACGATCGCGTCGCGCCGGGCCGGCGTCATGGCGCCGCCCTCCGCAGGTCGCGGACGAAGCCTTTTCTGCGCCGGAAGCTACGAAAGGCGCTGCGCCAGCGATGAAACGAATCGCGCAGGTCCGGCCGCCACGGATTGAGCCGGCGCGCGAGGTCCGGCGAGAGATCCGAGGCGTCGCAGGCGAAGAATCCGCCCGGCGCGATGACATAGCTTTCGGTTCCCGGGGGCGGGAGCGCGGTCATGCTCCGGCGCTTCTGGAAATGGATATAAGCGAATTCCTCCTCGTCCCTGCGCCCGTTGCGCCAGAAGACGCGCAGAACCCGGCCGCGATCGTGGAAGAACAATTGCTCCCGGTCATTGCGATAGGGCGCGACGCGCTCGAAGCGGGCGATGGCGGGATCGATATCCGCGACAATCGACTCATCCTTGAACATCCGCGCGCGATGGTCGCGCCAGATCAGGCCGACGCCGATATGTTCGTCGAAACCGCGATGTTCGGGATCCGAGAGAATTTCGCGCCAGTCGAGCGCACGATGAGGACGCAGACCCATGCGGTTGCTGAAGTCTGCGTTGCGATAGAGCGTGAGATGGCCGAGCGTGAAAATCCGGTCGTAGCGCGCCAACATCTCGATCGTGACATAGCGTGCGAGATTGCCGAAGATCACATCGAGGTCGCAGTGGCCCCAGAAGTCACAGGCGCGCTCCTCGCCTTCGAGCAGGGTCCAGAAGATCGGCCTGAAGTCGCAAGCCTTGTAGGGGCTGCGCAAATGGATCTCGAGCCCCAGCGTCGCGCTCATCCGCGCGCGAAATTGCATGAGAGTCATCGGTCGCGCACGCACATTGGCGGGCCAGTCATAGGCCGCCGTCTCGGCGTCGGTGACGACGAGCCAGTCGAAGGCGTGATTGCGGCGGCAGGAGTCGAGCCAGAGCTGGAAATACGCCGGCAGGCGTCCGAAATAAACGGCGATGATCACGACCCTGGGAAAGCCGCCGCGCGCCATTTTCACCCTCACACGATCGTCTGCAGGAACACGCTGTAGCGCCGCGCATAGGCCGCCCAACTCAACTCCGCCTTGTCCGCCTCGGACAGGATCGCACGGTCATGCGACTGACGGGCGACGAAAGCCGCCATGCGCCGGATCGCCTGTTCCAGCGCGGGAACATCGGAAGGCGGAACGACCTCCACACTCTCCTTCATCGAGATCAGGGCTCGCAGGTCGGGCGCGCCTGTTCTGGTCGATCCGATCACCGGCAAGCCCGAGGCCAGAGCCTCGCTGAGGACCATGCCAAATCCATCCTCGCGCGAGGGCAGGAGAAGGATGTGGTGACGCTCCATTTCCTGACGCAATTGCGGATGGGTCCGATGACCGAGCGTCCGCACGTTGGGAAGTTCGGGAAAAGGCAGATCTGCTAACGTCCCGACATGGGTCAGATCGAAATCGGGATTGCGCCGCAGGACCTCCGTGATGACGTCGCATCCCTTGCGCGTCGACCATTGCCCGACGAAGAGCAGGCGCGGCGGCCCTGGCGGGCGCGGCGTCCGAGGGAATTGCGCGAGATCGACGCCATTGGGATTCCGGAAAAGCTTCGTCTCGGGAAAGCCGCGTTCGACGAAACTTTCGACCGTATGGTCCGAAGGCAAGGCGATGACATCGGCGCAATCGTAACTCGCGAGTTCGCGCCGGATATAGGACTCGCGCAACGGCCGTGCGCCGCCGGCGCGCAGCAATGCATCCTGGCTCAGCACATGGCGCGAACCGCGTTCGATCACGACCTTCGCGCCATGTTTTTCGCGGGCGGCCCTGGCGCTGGCGTCGGCCATGGCCGACAGGCCGATGAAGATGTCGCAAGGTGGGGCGTCAGCCGCATAGGCCGCGTCGGCGTGTGAGAGGACCCTGTCAACGGCGGCGTTTCGCAGCGCGGACCACGGCCGGAACAGAGCGGCGGCTGACCAGGGCTGAAGGCGCCAGAAATAGCTGCGCGCTCTGGTCGTGGGAATTCCGTCCCGACGAATGCGAAATTTCGGCAGATAGGTCATATAGGTCACGTCCTGGCCGTCCGCGATCCATTCGCGCGCGAGATGGCGCAGGTGAAATCCGCTCGTGGTTGCGATCACGATCCGCATGGCGCCGCGCTCCAAGAGGTTTTCGTCGGCGGCGGCTCCAGCGCCGCCCGCGACAGCAGAACGGTCGCGCCGAACCTGATCGCCTCGGACGCCATGCGCCCAAGCGCCGCGCCGAAGCCCGACGCGAGGAGGGCGCCGAGAGGAACCAGAACCAGAGCGGGGACAACCATGGCCGCCTGCAGTTTCAGCAGGCGGCCGCTCGTCCCGGTGGCGAGGATGGCGTTGTCGAGCGCGTGAGTCATGATCGCGAAAGTCTGCGCCACGCCGAGAACCGTCAGGATCGGCGTCGCGCCGGCGCGAAAATCCGGCGCCAGGATCAGAGCGGCGACGAATTTCGCCAGCAACGCCAGAGCGGCGACGCCGGCAAAACCGATGACAGAGGCGGCGGTCAGCCATTGCGCCAGGCGGCGCTTTCGCGAGCGAGCGTCCCCGGCGCCCGGGGCCTCGAACAATAGAGGGCGGAAATAATTGGTCAGCACGGATGTCGTGATCGCATAGGGGCGGCCGACGAGGCCGCTGGCCGCGGTATAGACGGCAGCGCTGGAAAGCCCGGAAAAAAAGGCGATGGCGTAGCGATCGAGAAAGGCGTTGAGCCAACCGAGCGGCGCCATGACGCTCAGGGGAAGGCCATAGGTGAGCGCGCGAGCGACCTCCTTGCGCTCCGGCGCCTGCGTCGCTCCGGAAAAATAGGAGAAGCCGAAGAACAGGATCATGAAGCCGGTCGTCGTCGCCAGGCGCGCGGCCAGCAGGCCGATCAGGAAGCCGACCGCGTCAGGGCGCAGCATTTTCAGCGTCGCGGCGATGACCGCGAGCGTCACGACCGCCTCGACGGCCGCCCACAGCGAGAAACGCGGATATTCGCGCCGCGCGGTCATCGGCCCGAGCATTGTCGTCTTGGCGATCTCTTCGCCGAGATAGACGACAATGAGCAGGGGCGCGAAAAAGATCAGGGGATGCAGCGGGATGATGAAGCGCGCCGCGACGAGAACGGCGGAGAGCCCGGCCATGACGAGAACGACGAGACGCGCCAGGCGCCAACCGAGTCGCGTCGCGACTTCGCGTTGCCGCTCGCAGCCGTCTAGCGCGGCGCAGAGCGACAGCAGCGTCTGGTTCAGGGCCATGACGACGACGCCATCGAGCAAGGCGACGCCGCCCATCGCCATCATCGCCAGGGCGAATTCCGCCTTGTCGAGCAGTTCTGTATAGACGCGCAAGCTGATCAGGGCCGTCGCGGCGACGACGATCTGTCCGGAGGCCGAAAAGGCCAGCGCCTTGGGCGCGGTCCTGTTGGCGCAAAGCGCTTCCTTTCGGCTCGATATCAGGCTCAAGGCGCGGGGCGGCATGGGCGAGGAACCTTGGCTCGGACGCTTTCAGCCGACCGCATGGAAGGCCGGAGCCGGCGGCGCGCCTTTCGCGCTTCCCATGTCGTCGAGATCCTGGCGAACCATTTCCTCCACCATGTCTTCGAGACTCGTCTTCGCCTCCCAGCCGAGCTTCTCGCGAGCCTTGCTCGGATCGCCGATCAGAGTATCGACTTCAGCCGGACGGAAATAGCGCGGATCGACCTCGACCAGCGCGCGGCCGGTCCGCGCGCATAATCCCTGCTCGGCGACGCCGGCGCCGCGCCAGGCGATGGGAAGCCCCGCCGCGGCGAAGGCCAGTTCGGCGAAGCGGCGCACGCTTTCCTTGCGCCCCGTCGCCAGCACGTAATCGTCGGGCAGCGGCTGCTGCACGATACGCCACATGCCTTCGACATAATCGCGCGCGTGACCCCAGTCGCGCTCCGCATCGAGATTGCCGAGATAGAGGCGATCCTGGGCTCCGAGACGGATGGCGGCGGCGGCGCGCGTGATCTTGCGCGTGACGAAGGTCTCGCCGCGCAGTGGGCTTTCGTGATTGAACAGGATGCCGTTCGAGGCGTGAAGCCCATAAGCCTCGCGATAATTGACCGTCATCCAATAGGCATAGAGCTTGGCCGCCGCATAGGGCGAGCGCGGTTGGAACGGCGTGGATTCGTTCTGCGGCGCCTGGCGCGCCTTGCCGTAAAGCTCCGAGGTCGAGGCCTGGTAGAAACGCGTCTTCTGGCCGAGGCCCAAAAGCCTGATCGCCTCCAACAGCCGCAATGCGCCCATGCCGTCGGCGTTGGCGGTATATTCGGCCGTCTCGAAACTGACCTGGACATGGGACTGCGCCGCCAGATTATAGATCTCGTCCGGCTGGATCTCCTGGACGACGCGGATCAGATTGGTGGCGTCGGTGAGGTCGCCGTAATGCAGGGCGAAGCGCCGGTTGCGCTCATGCGGGTCCTGATAGAGACGCTCGATCCGTCCGGTGTTGAAGGAGGACGAACGCCGCTTGAGGCCGTGGACGAAATAGCCCTTCCGCAGCAGCAGTTCGGCGAGATAGGCGCCGTCCTGGCCGGTGACGCCTGTGATCAGCGCGACCTTCGGCTGCGGCCAGGCGCTCTCGCGACTTTCGTCCCTGTACATCGCTTCCTGACCCAGCTCCCGAGACGCCCGTGGCGCGGTCGAAGCCCCCCATCGGGGGCCGGAAGCCATTTCAAGGCAAAGAACTGCCAGCGCACAACGTCATCGCCGGTTGCATTTCATTCGCAGGCCTTCGACTTTGGCGCCTCATCCTTCGTAATAGCCGGAATAGTTCCGGCCAGCATAATGAGCATAACGGCCATGATGCGGAACGTGCCGCTCGTCGATCTGGTTCAGCAGCACGCCGGCGACCTTGCCCTCGCCACGGACCGCCTCAACGCATTGAGCAACGATCTCGCGCGGACTCTTCCGCCAGCGCACGACATAGACGATCTTGTCCGCGAGTTGGGCGAGGAGTCTCGCGTCGATCACTGGCGCCACCGGGGGCGAGTCGATGAGGACAAGGTCGAACTGGCCACGCAGCGCGGAGAGGTAACGCCGCATCAGCCCGGAGCCCAGAAGGTCCGGCGGCATTGTCGTTTTGGCGCCCGCGGGAATGATCGTCAATCCGTTGATCTCAAGAGATATTTCATCTTTCGACGCCTTGCCGGAGAGCAGGTCCGACAGGCCAGGCCGGCCGCCGAGACCGAAATGGGAGGTGACGGCGGGATGACGCAGGTCGGCGTCGACCAGCGCCACCCTCACCCCCGCCTTCTGCGCCGAAAGCGCTAGGGCGATGGCCGTCGTCGTCTTGCCCTCGCGCGGCGCCGTCGAGGTGACGAGAACCAGCTTTGGCGGCTTGTCGGGCGATTCCATCTGCAACCCGACGCGTGCGCCGCGAATGGCTTCGGCATAGCGCGATAAAGGCTTCGCGGCGCCATAGGCGGCCGGATCGAGCAACTTGCCCGCGACAGTGCGCGCCCGTGCGGAAAGCGCGGGCGCGGCGCCGAGGACAGGCAGATCGAGCCGGTCCTCGATCTCGCGCGCGGTGAGGAATCCGTTGTTGGAGAGGTCGAGCGCGACGGCCACCACGATGCCGAGCAACGCGCCGACGATCATCGCCAGCGCCTCGGCCGAGGTCTTCTTCGGAAAGGAGGGGATGACCGGGTCGGTCGCCGGCGAGATCAGCCGCGCCTCGGGCTGTTCGAAATTGGACTGTTCCTGCGCGATTTTCGACCGCGTCTGGAAATATTCGTACATCGCCTTGTTGGCGGCGTTGATCCGCTCGAGTTCGCGCAAGCGGACGCCGACCGCGTCGTCGAGGCCATTCGCCGCGCTCGCCTGGTCGATGCTTCGTTTCAGCGAATCCTCGCGCGCCTGGGTGATGTCGTCATCATTCTTGAGATTGGCGACGATCCGTTCGGCTTCGAACCCGATCGAACGCCTGATCGCGGCATGTTCGGCGACGACATTGGCGACTTGCGGATTGTCGCCCGCATAACGCGATCGCAGCTCGGCCTCGCGGCGCGCCACCTCGGCCTCCTGACTGCGCAATTGCGCGATGACAGGCGAGCGCACGACCTCGGGAATCGCATCCATCGATCCCTTGGCGCGCAGGGTCGCGGCGGCCTGTTCATATTTGGCCCGCGCCTCGGCGGTCTGCGTGCGCAATTCCGCGAGCTTCGCGTTCATTTCCGAGAGCTGCTGCTCGCCGATCGTCAGCTTGCCCTCGTTGGACGCCGAGATGAGATTGTGCTCGCGGCGGAAATCCGACACCGCCTGTTCGGAGTCCCGGACCTGGCGCGAAATCGCCTCCATCCGTTCGGCGAGCCAGGCCGAGGCCCTTCGCGCGCCCTCATAGCGTGCGGCAAGCTGGTCGGCGATATAGACGTCAGCGACCGCATTCGCGACCCGCGCGGCCCGCCACGGCGCGTCGGTGGTGATCGAGACGCTCAGCACATAGGTGCGATTGTAGCGCTGGACTTCGAGCGCCTCGGACAGGTTGCCGATGGCGATCAGTTCGGCCGCGGTCAGGCCGGCTGGGTCCGCATCGGGCGGCGGGCTTTGCGCGCCGAAATGATCGAGGCTGCGCAGCACATTCATGATCCGGGTCAGAATGTGCGGCTTGGGCGGCTGGCCGAAGGTTGAATCGTGGGCCAGGTCCAGTTTCTCGACAGCGTGCCGCAGCAGATTGACCGAGCGCAGGACGCTGATCTGGCTGTCCACATTCGCCGTTTCGAGGCTGAAATCCGGCAGGATCGATTCGCCGAACGCCTTGCGCCCCGCGGGGTCCAGAAGGATCTCGGCGGTCGCCGTATAGCGCGGGCTTACCGTCAGCACGAATGCAAGCGTCGCCGTCATGGTCGCGAGGATCACGGCGAGGATGACTTTCCAGCGCCGTTTGAAGAAGTCCCGGATCAGACGCAGATCGACGGCGTCTTCGCCCTGGACGCCTCCGGCGGCGGGATCGGTGAAACGAAAATCGGCGATGTTCATGGCGCCGCCCTCGGGCTTCGGACGGCGCGCGAAAATTCATGCGTTGCGGGAATAATCATTTGCATCCTCAATAACGATAGGTGACGCCGATTGCGGAGACGTTCCGGCTATAGGACGCCGGCCTGTAGGACGAGTCCTGAATGATCTGCCGGGTGGAGATCGACGCGACGAGAGTCCGGCTGAGTTTGCAGGAGAAGGTCGCCGCCAAAGCGAAATCGCCATCGGATCGCGGGCTGTTGCTGTAGTCGTCATGCATGTAATTCGCCGTGACGAGGAGGCTCCACCGGCTCGAAGGCGCATAATTCGCGCCAAATGTCGCGACGAGCGCCGTGACGGCGGCGGGAAGCGGATTTCCGGGGGTCACGAAATCCTGGGTCGTGATGGTTTCGTCGAGACTGGCGACGAAGCTCAGAAAGGCGCGCGGCGACCAGCCGACGCGCCCACCAAGCACCGGGTCGTTGACGGTTCCGATCAAAGCGGAGCGATAAACCTGCGCCTGATAGCCGGCATAGATCTCGCCATAGAGAAGACCGAAGCGCGTCGCCCCGAGTCCGGCGACCTCGCGATAGCCGCTCGATGCGCTCGCCGGAAAATAATAGGTGTCCTGCCAGTTCAGCGACGTGTCGGAAAAGACATAGAAGACCTGCCCGAATTGGTAACCGACCCGCTGCTTGACCTGGATTTCGGAATAATCCCGATAGCTTTGCGGAAGGCTCGCGCCCGTAATCCTGGTCGTGCTGTCATATTGCGTGTCGGACAAGGCGACGAAGCTGTGCAGAAAAAGGGAGCCGAATGATTTCAGAGCGGCGGCGCTGATGCGATAGGCGTTGGAATAGATCGGATAGAAGGGCGCGCCGGCGACGGCGTCGCCGCCATTGGTCAGGTCGGCGCTGCGCGAGACGTCCCCGGCGAAATCGAAGACGAGGTCGCGCTGTAATTCCCACATGTGCTGGAAGCCGATGCGGCCGGTGACGGAGTCCGCGCCCGAATTGCGAAGATAGCTGGACGTCTCCGCGGCGCCATAGACGAGCGTGTTCTGGATCCCGGCGTTGCGTGTGGCGATGAAGGTCGGTGCGAAATTGAAGGCTGCGTCCGCGACTTTCCCGCTGTTGGCGTTCAGCAGATTGCTGTCATAGGAAAGGCCCGTGTAAAGGAAGGGGTAGAGCCGCCATTCGCCGAGAGCGACGCCGGAATAATCCTGGCGATCGATCGAAAAGGGCGTGCGCGGCAGATCGGCCTGTTGCGCCAGAAAGACCGAGGCGTCCGGAACCGACAGGCTCAGGGGCAAGGGCGTCGGAATCTCCTGCGCGGCGGCGGCGCAAAACATCGATGGCAGCAAGGCGACGCCGCCGACGAATCGCGACAGGCTGAGCCGCGGGTCCACGCGCCGCCCCTTCCTCAGAAATACCGTTCAGGCAGGCGAACGAGATCGCCCGGATAGACCGGAAGATCCGCCGAGAGCGGATAGGATTTCATCGTGCGTTCGCCGGCGCGCTGGATCTCGACCGTGGTTTCGCTCGCGCGATAGGTCTGGCCGCCGGCGATCGCGATGGCCCGCAACACGTTCAAACCGCTGCGATAGGGATAATCGCCCGGCTTCTGCACCTCGCCCAGCACATAGAAAGGGCGGTAAGAGGCGATGTCGACGGTGACGCGCGGATCGAGCAGCGAGGCCGCGCGGAATTTCGTCGCGAGCGCCTTTTCAAGCTCCGCCTTCGTCCGCCCCGCCGCCTTGACCGTTCCCGCGAGAGGCAGGGAAATGTCGCCGCCTGGATCGATCTCATATTCGCCGGAAATGCGGTCCTCGCCGAACACCAACACCTTGAGTTTATCGCCCGCCTGAAGGCGCGGACCGCCGGGCTCTGGCGCAATCGCGGCGGGATCGCCGGCCATGGCGGCTTCCGGAGAACATCCGGCAAGCGGCGCGCTGAAGAACGCGAGAACCAACAGAACCCGCATGCGCCCGCACGACAAAGGGCGGCGGGCGCTCCCGACGCGACGACAGGACTCGACAAACGCAAGCTTTCGCAAGATCACAACCCACAGAACGATCAACGCCAGGGACAAACCAAAAACCAAGGCCAACGGCCCGCCACCCATGAATTTCCGGGTCCGTCGACGCTTCTGAAACGAGACTTTCTACATCGGGCTGCTCCGCCGCCTGGCTCGGGAAAGCCTGTCCTTCAGGCGCCAAGAAGGCGCCGTTCCCGGCCTTCCAGGACAAGACAGGTCAGGCGGCCGGTCTGATAGGCGCCCGTGTCGAGGTTGATCCGGTTAGGAAGAAATTGCGGCTCCTCGATTGGCGTATGCCCATGGACGATCACCTTGCCGTGGAACTTGCCGGATCGGAGGAATTCGTCGCGGATCCACATCAGGTCCGCCCCGACCTGCCGGGCGAGCGGCCGGCCCGGCTTGACGCCCGCGTGACAGAAGAAGAAATCCCCGATTTCGTGGGACAACGGCAGGGATTCGAGAAAGGCGACATGCGCGGCGGGAATCTTTTCCCGCATCGCCTCGCGCACACTCTCGACGCCGCGCCCGAGCCGCAATTCGGCGATGTCGACTCCATAGGAGGCAAGCGTTTCCAGCCCGCCGAATTTCCGCCAGAAGGCGAAGGCTTTCGGATCATTGAAGGCGTCGAGCAACGCCTGTTCGTGATTGCCGCGCAAGGCGATCAGTTCGGTCGGAAAATCGCCGCGTCTCAGTCGTTCGAGAACCTGCGCCGACCCGAGGCCGCGGTCGATATAATCGCCGAGGAAAATCGTCACCACGCGGGGCGGCGCGATCGCCAGATCGGCTTCGACCCCGCGCGCCAGAATATCGAGCAAATCATCGCGGCCATGGATGTCGCCGACGGCATAGACGCGCAGTCCGCCCGGAATGGCGGGCGATTCCTGGTCGGCGCCGGCGGGCGGCTGGCTTTTGGCGAAAATCATCCCGACGCTCCCTTTCGAGCATCTGCCGCCGGGTGATCCATGCGCACGGGAACTGGTTTGCCGCGCGCGTCCGCGGC
Organism: Pseudomonadota bacterium; assembly: GCA_021780435.1. Lineage (GTDB taxonomy): Bacteria > Pseudomonadota > Alphaproteobacteria > Rhizobiales > Beijerinckiaceae > Rhodoblastus. The sequence goes on along the minus strand of JAJXYV010000016.1, from coordinate 5,562 downwards.
GAAGATCGCTTTCTCGAAGGTAGCCAGTATCCTTTCCTTGCTCAAGGTTTCGGCGAGCGCGCGGCTGCGGTCGGCCAGAAGGCCGAGGTCAAGCCGCGCGGCTGACCGGATCGTCTCGGCCAGCGCCGCCGCATCTTCCGGCGGCGTGAGAAAGGCCGCGCCTTGCACCATGCGACCGAGTTCGGTTTCGGGCGCGACGGCCGCGACGATCGGCCGGCCGCTCGCCAGCATCCCGCCGAGCTTCGACGGCAGCACGAGGTCGGCGGTGTTTTTCGCCTGCGGCAACACATGGAGGTCGGCGAGATTGAGGAGTTCGTTGAGGCTCTCGACCGGCTGCAGCGGCAAGAAGGAAACATTGGTCAGGCCGTCGGCGCGCGCCATGAGCGCGGCCTTTTCGGGGCCGTCGCCCGCGATGACGAAATGCAGGTCGTCCTGCTCCCGGCACAGGCGCGCGGCCTCGACGACGACATGCAGCGCCTGCTTGCGGCCGATATGGCCGGCATAAAGGATCACGAATTTCTCGGCCGGCAGGCCGAGCGCCGCCCGGAAGGCGTTGGGCGCCCGAGCCGGCAGCGGGTGAATGGCTTTCAGATCGACCCAGTTGCGGATCACCACGCAATTTTCAGCTTCGATGCCCTTTTCGATCAGGGCGTCGCGCATGGCGTGCGAGATCGTCACCGTGAGGTGGAAGCGACGCAGCAGGAAGCGCTCGAAGGCGAGCCCCAGCCTGCGCGCCACACCTCCGCGCAGATGGAGGACGAAGGCGGCGTCGACCTCGAAATCCTGGACATGGAGGATCGTGCGCGCGCCCGTCAGCCTGGCCGCCAGAAGCGCCGCGGGCGCCGAGAATAGAGTCGGCTCGACGCAGAACACGACGCCGGGACGGGCGCGAAAAATGCGCCAGGCCACTAACGGCGCCGCGAAAACCGCAAAACTCAGCGGCGCCAGAACGCGCCAGGCGCCACCGCCATTCGCCCGCGTCAGAACCGGGCAGCGCCAGACCGAAACGCCGGAGATCCTTTCCCTCCGGTAGCGCAGCGCCTTGTACGGCGCCATGACGGACCAGCCCGGATAATGAGGCGGCGCGGCGACAACCTCGACGCGCCGGCCGCAGCGCGCAAGATGGAAGGCCAGTTCGCCGGCATATTTGCCGACGCCGATCGGTTCGGGAAAAAAATTCGCGACGTGGATGAGAATGTCCAAGGGTTGGCTCGCGCATCCATGCGCCCGCAAGGGCGGTGGGAATTCCACGTTTTCAAGCCGGCGATCGCCGTGAAGAAATTCATACAACACAGCGCCGTAGAATCAACTACATTTGCTGTTATAGCGCCAAAAGCCAGAGACAACTTCTTTCATTGCAAAATACAACTTCGTAGTTGCGTAGCGTTATAATGATAATTGTTCACAAGGCGGCTTATCTGACCTTAGACTCAAAACGCTTTGGGGCCAGATGCGCGCTGCTGCAAATTTGACGACGGCAAGGACGCAAGGATCGCCCGTTCCTTGTCCGTCAGGTCAAATCGTCGACGCACCATCAAAGCCCTCAAAGGATCATCGGGGGCTTTGCATCATTCTCCGCCGCTGCCGGGAATTCCGGTTATGAGTTTACGCCCCGAACACGAACCCGCCACCGGCGCATTGAGCCCGCCGCGCGCCCCATTGCGGCAACGCATGGTTAAAATTTGGGGTTAACCGCCTGTTAAAGCTTTCGTTCTAACCTGCTTGTCTGGCGCGGCCGGCTTTTCCGCCAAGGGCGCGCGCCTTGAATCCAGGAAATCGAGCGATGATTCTGGAACCGATCCACGCCAGCGAATTCGCGAAAGCCCGCCGCCCTCTGCGCCGAAGCCCCGCCGCCTGCCAATGGCCGCAGATGCTGCGACTGGCCCTTCTGGTCGCGATCGCCCTCGGCCTTGTGTCGCTGAGCCTGCATCCTGGCCCGGTCATGACGGCTGGCGCCGAGATCAGCCAGCATCTCGACCGCGTCTAGGATCTGGCGACCTGACTGTCATCGGGCGAGACGCCGGCCTCGGAACTTGCCGGGAGCTAGCGGTTCCATCGTCTGACGAGATGTTTTAGCATGTCGGCATGCCGACCAACCGCCGCCCCATGACTTCCGGTTCTCCGCGAACCACGCCGCCGCGCCGGCTTTTGCTCGTCCTGTTTTTGGCGCTGGCCTGCTTCGCCGGATCGGCGCCGCCCGCCGCCGCGCAAAACCCGATCGGCGATTTCTTCGGCTCGCTGTTCGCGCCGCGACGCGCCGCCCCGCCCGAGGAGCGCCGCGCGCGGCCGATCCATCGTCCCCGGCCTAAACCTGCCGCCGCGTCGAAATCCGCCGCGCCCGGAACGCCGGGCGCCGAGGCGCAAGGCCCCAAGCCGCCACCGAGCTTTTTCATCGCCGTGCTCGGCGACAGCCAGGCGAACATGCTGGCGCAGGGCCTTGCCGAGGCTTTCGCCGACGATCCCCGCGTCGCGATCATCAACAAGGCCAAGGAGGACACCGGCCTCGTCCGCGACGATTTCTACGATTGGCGCGCCGCGGCCAAGGCCTTGCTCGACGGCCCGCAACATATCGATGTCGCGGTCATCCAGATCGGGATCAACGACGACCAGAAACTGAGGCTCGGCGGCGGCGACACGCTCGAGCCCTTGAGCAAGCCGTTCAACGACATCTACGCCAAGCGGGTCGAGGAAATCGCAGCGGCCTTCCATGACAAGAACGTGCCGCTGATCTGGGTCGGCCTGCCGATCATGCGCAGCCAGACCCTCTCGAATGCGGCGCTGGTCTTCAACGACATCGACCGGCAATATGCCGAGGCGCAGGGCGCGCATTATGTCGATCTCTGGGAGGCCTTTTCCGACGAGAACTCGCTCTATCGCGCCTCGGGCCCGGACATCAATGGCGTCATCGTCCGGCTGCGCGCCGCCGACGGCGTCCATTTCAACAAGATCGGGGCGCGCAAGGCCGCGCATTTCGTCGAGCCGGAAATCCGGAAAATCCTTGAAGCCGCGCTGAAACCACCGGAAACGCCGGCAAGCGCCACGCCCGAGGCCCCGACGCAGCCCGCCCCCCCGACCGAGAACGAAGCGCCAGCCGCGCCCGCGCCGAAGCCGATCGCTGGCAAGGTCGAAAGCCTGACCGACGCCGCGATTTCGCCCGGCGGAACGCTCGCCGCGCCGCCGGAGGGCCATCGGCCGACGGCCTCCGAGTCGGCGCCCGCCCAACCGGGTCGCGCCGACGATTTCAGCTGGCCCGCGAAATGACCCCTGTTACGCTGGTTCGACCGGGGCGAAGAGGGAAGCGAAAAAGTCGAGAGCGACCTCGCCGCGCTGGTTGACCCCTTGGTTGCGGCTGGTGATCAGCCCGAGTCCCGGTTTCGACGTTTCGCGCTTGGCGACGACCTGAGTCGAGAAGGTGATCCGGTCTCCGACGAGCACCGGTCGGCGCCAGAGCATGTCCCTGAATCCCGGCGAGGCCCGGCTGACGACGCCGCCCAGGCGTTGACGCGTTGCGATGAAATGGCTCATCCAGAGGCAGGCGGTGTGAAGGCCCGCCGCCGACATGCCGCCAAACATATGCGCCCTGCCCGCCGCCTCGTCGACATGGAAGGGCGCGGGATCATATTTCAGCGCATAATCGCGGATCAGGTCGGCCGTGAACAGGGTCTCGCCCAGTTCGGCATAAGCGCCGACTCGGGCGCGGGCGAAATCCTCGGGCATGGCCGCCGCGGGATCGTCGATGCGTTCTACCGGGGCGGGCGCGGGCGGGCGGCGGGCGCCCGCTGACGGGGCGCCGCTTAACCGCTCACGACGCCCGAACAGCATGGAGACCGTCTGCGTCATGACCTCCTGCCCGGCCTGATTGCGCAGGGAGGTGGCAAATTTGACGACGCCCGCATCGGGGCGCGCGCGCAGATCCGCCTTTTCCACGGTCGTCGTGCGCGCGGCGAGACGGTCGCCGGCGCGCACGGGAGCGAGCCAGCGGTTGTCCTCGACGCCAGTTCCCGCGAGGCAGGAACTGTCCTTCACCCAGGCGTCGATCATCATGCGCATCAGCGCCGAGCAGACCTGCCAGCCGGACGCCGCGAGACCGCCGAGAATCGTCCCTTGCGCGGCCTCGGCGTCGAGATGAAAAGGCTGGGCGTCATAAGTCGCCGCAAAGGCGACCAGCTCCGGCTCCTCGATGAGGTAATCGCCGTATTCCCGTGTTTCGCCGACCTCGAAATCCTCGAAAAAAACAAAAGCCATCCGCGTCTCCGACTTGCCGGCGGACTTTGGCGCCGGCGCCTTCACCCGACAATGAGGTATTCCTGCGAGACAAGCTATGCATTAGTCGCATATCAGCCTTGTGCATTGCGAAATTGTTTCGCAGCGCACAATCCGGCATAACCTCCTCACTCCACCAACGGTGCGGCTGTCCTCCCCTGCCGCTTCCGCGTGGGATAAACTATGCTCTGCCTTTGTGCGGACAAAACCGGACGCCTTCGCGTCCGGTTTTTTTTGCCTTTTCGAAGGGCTTGCTGGGCGGCGACGCTTGCGCCACCTTGCGCGCGACCATTCAGCCCAAAGGATTCGTCCCATGACCAAAGCGCTTCTCGGAATCATCGGCGGATCCGGGGTCTATGACCTGCCTGGACTCGAGGATGTGCGCGAGAAGGCCGTCGCCACGCCCTGGGGCGAGACCTCGGACCTTTTGCGCTTCGGCCGAATTGGCGGCGCGGAGGCGGTGTTCCTGCCCCGTCACGGTCGCGGCCATCGCCTCTCGCCCTCCGGCATCAACTATCGCGCCAATATCGACGCCCTGAAACGGGTCGGCGTCACCGACGTCATTTCGGTCTCGGCCTGCGGCTCGTTCCGCGAAGAGCTGCCACCCGGCCATTTCGTCGCCGTGGACCAGTTCGTGGACCGAACCTTCGGGCGCCAATCCTCCTTTTTCGGCAATGGCTGCGTCGCCCATGTCTCCATGGCCCATCCGGTCGCGCCCCTGCTTCAGAACCGCCTCATCGACGCCGCCCATGAAGAGAAGATCGACATCGTCAGGGGCGGAACCTATGTCTGCATGGAGGGGCCGCAATTCTCCTCGCGCGCCGAATCGCTCGGCTACAAGGCCGCCGGCTATCATGTGATCGGCATGACCGGCCTGCCCGAGGCCAAGCTCGCCCGCGAAGCGGAAATGTCCTACGCCACGCTCGCCATGGTGACCGATTACGATTGCTGGCGGGAGGACGAGGCCGCCGTCGAGGTCCACAACATCCTCGACGTCGTGCGCTCCAACGCCCACAAGGCCTCGCGTCTGCTCGCCCGGCTGATGCAGGATTTCCCCACCGAGCACCAGCCCTGCCCGATCGGCTCCGACCGCGCGCTCGACCATGCGCTGGTCACCGCGCGCGACGCCTGGGACCCCGAACTGGTCAAGAAGCTCGACGCCATTCTGGCCCGCGTGCTGGCAAAGCGGTGAAACTGCCCGCTCCCTGGCGAGAGTTTATGGCGACCGAGGCCGCCGGCTAGTCCTGGCCGCGCTTTTCCCTCGCCAGTTTTCCGATGAAACGAACCGCCAGAGGATAG
>JAJXYV010000108.1 GCA_021780435.1 Pseudomonadota bacterium | reverse complement strand
TGCGCGGAGCCCATCTGGCGCCGGTAGAAGGCGACATCGAACAAGGGATGGGGGCGCAACCCGGCGCGCCAGCCGACAAGGACGTAGTGCAGGAGCGGATTATCGACATCCGCGACCGCTTCGCCATAGAGCGATTTATAGAAATCCCCATCGAACAGCTCGGCGATCGCGGCGGCGTGAGCCTTGACGCGGTCGGAGACGACCGCGAGCGAACGAACCTCCTCCGCCAGGGCGATGGCGCGCCAGCGTCGCAAGCCAAGCTCGACCTGCCGGGACCAGACCAGCGACGCGTCGTCGGCTCCCCCGCCGAGCCGGCGCAAAATCAGGCGGCGCTCCTCGGAAAGGAAGCGTCCGAGCCATGCCATCTGATCCTGCCCGGGCGCGGACGCAGCCGGGCGCTGCGCGGATGGAGGCGAAGCGGCGCGGTTGCGCTGCGCTTCGGCCGCTTTCGCCGCCTCCGCCTGGCGCGCCAGCAGCACGGCGCGGACCTGGAGCGCGAGTTCCGCGTCGCTGACGCCGAAATCGCCCAGGCCGATCGGCGCCTTCGCCTCGCCCAGCGCCAGGATCAGCTGGCAGGCGTTCGTTTCGGGCCGCCCCGGCCTTGCGGTCATTCGCCGTTCAAGTTTTTGCAGGCGCTCGCTGGGCCATTTGCGCAGATCGAGCGAAAAAGCCACGACATTGTTGGGCAGAATGGAGAAAAAGTCCGGGCGCGGCGCCGAAGTCTGGATCAGATCCAGCTGTTCGCCATCGGACACGACTGCAATCTTCAGCGGCTTTTGCGGCTGAACCAGATCGACCGCCCAGCCTTGCAGCACGCCGTCCTTGAAGAAATCGAGCCCGAGCCGATAACGCGCCCCGACCGTCAGATCGTCAAGGCCGGGCGCAGCCATCGGCGCAAGGTCCAGCGACGGTCGCGCCGAAGCGAAAAACGCGGCCGGATCGGCGGTCATGGCGAGAACGGCTTCGAGCTGCCTGTGCAGGGCTCGATTGGTCAGACCCAAGGTCGCGGCGGCGATCCGCGAGGGCTGGCCCGCGAAAACCACGGCGAGATCGGCGGGCGCGGCCAGCTCCGCCTCGCTCATGTTCTGCAATCGCTCCAGCGCCGAACGCGCCTGCGACAAGCCCCACTGGCTCAGGGAAAGATCGAAACCGGCAAGATTTCCCGGCGCGGCGTGAGCAAGGTCCGACCGATGATGCTCCGTCGCGGCGTCGCCGAACAGGACGCCGGCGACATGGATCTGCAAATTCACCGGCGAGCGCGGCCTGTCGACACGAATCGCCCAGCCGCGAATCCGGCCGGAGGTCACGAAATCGAAACCGCCACGAAAAAGAGACCCGCCGTTCTGCCAATCCAGCGAAGAAGGCGCCTGATCCGAGATGAAGAAATTTCCAGGAGACGACGCCTTGGCGCCCGCTGCAATGCCCGCGACGCTCGCACTCTCGTTCAATGACGCCCCCTTGCGGCCCTTTGCAAGCCAAAACGAAACAAACGAGCACCTGCTGCCGTATCGGCAAAATTCATGACGCCATGATGAACGTTACGGAAGCGTCGCCGGCGCTGCAATCTCCCTTACGTAATCGCGCGCGACTTTAGCCTTTTTTGCGCGGGCGCCAATCCGGGATGGCCACAAAATCCGCGCGGCGCGGCATTTCGACAAAGAAGCCGGGGGCAGGCGAAACAAAGCGGCGGCCGTTTGGCCGCCGCGATTTTGCCTTGGCAAGGCGCGTCAATCCGTCGAGCCGGCTGGCTCCGACGCCGCTTTCGGCTTGCGGCCACGGGCGCGGACTTCCGGCTCGGGCCGCACTTTTTTCCGCCTCGCCTCGACGATCTCCTTGTCGGGACGCGGCAGGACCGGACCGTCGGGGAAGACGAAGACCAATTTGGAGTCGTCGCCAGCGCCAGCCGTGACAACCCGCACCGTGCCGCCGTTCTTGAGGCGGCCGAACAACACCTCATCGGCGAGCGGCGTCTTGATATGGGTCTGGATGACCCGGGCCATCGGCCGCGCGCCCATCGACTGGTCGTAGCCGCGCTCGACGAGCCAGGCCCGCGCCTCGTCCGACAGCTCGATCGAGACATTCCGGTCCGCCAACTGCGCCTCAAGCTGCATGACGAACTTGTCCACGACCTTGGCGATGACCTCGGTCGGCAGATGGGCGAAGGGCACCACCGCATCGAGCCGGTTGCGGAATTCCGGCGCGAACATGCGGTTGATCGCCTCGACGTCGTCGCCTTCCCGCCTGGTGCGGGTGAAGCCGAAGGCCGGCTTGGCCATGTCGGCCGCGCCCGCATTGGTCGTCATCACCAGAATGACGTTGCGGAACGAGATCTGCTTGCCGTTATGGTCGGTCAGCTTGCCGTGGTCCATCACCTGCAACAGGATGTTGTAGAGATCCGGATGGGCCTTTTCGATCTCGTCGAGCAGCAGCACGCAATGGGGATGCTGGTCGATGGCGTCGGTCAGCAGGCCGCCCTGTTCGAAGCCGACATAGCCGGGAGGCGCGCCGATCAGCCGGCTGACCGTGTGCCTTTCCATATATTCCGACATGTCGAAGCGCACCATTTCGACGCCGAGCGCCTTGGCGAGCTGGTTGGCGACCTCGGTCTTGCCGACGCCGGTCGGGCCGGAGAAGAGGTAGCAGCCGATCGGCTTTTCCGCGTCGCGCAGCCCGGCGCGCGCCAGCTTGATCGAGGAAACCAGAGCCGCGATGGCCGCATCCTGGCCATAGACCACCCGGCGCAGGGTCGTATCGAGATTCTGCAGCACCTCGGCGTCGTCCTTGGACACGGTCTTGGGCGGAATCCGCGCCATGGTCGCGATGGTCGCCTCGATCTCCTTCACGCCGATCGTGCGCTTGCGCTTCGGTTCGGGCGTCAGCATCTGCGAGGCGCCCGTCTCGTCGATCACGTCGATCGCCTTGTCGGGCAATTTGCGGTCATGGATATAACGCGCGGAAAGCTCCACCGCCGCCTTGATGGCGTCGTTGGTGTAGCGCAGCTTGTGGAACTCCTCGAAATAAGGCTTGAGGCCCTTGAGGATTTCGATCGTGTCGGGGATCGACGGCTCGTTGATGTCGATCTTCTGGAAGCGCCGGACGAGGGCCCGGTCCTTCTCGAAATATTGCCTGAACTCCTTGTAGGTGGTCGAGCCGATGCAGCGCAGCCCGCCCTGGGCGAGCGCCGGCTTGAGCAGGTTGGAGGCGTCCATCGAGCCGCCCGAGGTCGCGCCGGCGCCGATCACGGTATGGATCTCGTCGATGAACAGGATCGCCTTCTTGTGCTGCTCGATCTCCTTCATCACCTGTTTCAGCCGCTCTTCGAAATCGCCGCGATAGCGCGTGCCGGCAAGCAGCGCGCCCATGTCGAGGGCATAGACGGTCGCGCCCTTGAGCACTTCCGGCGTCTCGCCGCGCACGATCTTGCGCGCGAGGCCTTCGGCGATCGCGGTCTTGCCGACGCCGGGATCCCCGACCAGCAGCGGATTGTTCTTGTGGCGGCGGCACAGGACCTGGATCGTGCGCAGCACTTCGGCCTCGCGGCCGATCAGCGGGTCGATTCGGCCATCTTTCGCCTTGTTGTTGAGATTGATGCAATAAGCTTCGAGCGCGGTTTCCTTTTTCTTGGATTCCTGCTCCTTGCCTTCGCGCGCGGACTCGCTCCGGTCGGATTCCTCTTCCACGCCGCGCGACGCCTTGGACGCGTCGGAAAGCCCCGGCCGCTTGGCGATTCCGTGGCTGATGTAATTGACCGCATCGTAGCGCGTCATTTCCTGCTCCTGCAGGAAATAGGCGGCGTGGCTCTCGCGCTCGGCGAAGATCGCCACCAGCACGTTGGCGCCCGTGACCTCCTCGCGCCCCGATGACTGCACATGGATCACGGCGCGCTGGATGACGCGCTGGAAGCCGGAGGTCGGCTTGGGATCCTCGTGCAACTCCGTGACGAGATTGTCCAACTCATGTTCGATATAGCCGACAAGGCTCTTGCGCAAAGCCTCGAGATCGACCGAGCAGGCGCGCATGACGGCGGCGGCTTCCGCGTCGTCCAGCAGACTCAACAAAAGATGTTCGAGCGTCGCATATTCATGCCGGCGCTCGGAAGCGGCGGCGAGAGCGCGGTGCAGGGTCTGTTCGAGGTTGCGAGAGAATGACGGCATTAGATCAACCTCATTTCTTTTCCATGATGCATTGCAGCGGATGCTGATGCTTCCTGGCGTGATCCATCACCTGGGTCACCTTGGTGTCGGCGACCTCATATGTGTACACGCCACATTCGCCGACGCCATTGTTGTGGACCTGCCACATGATCCGCGTGGCGTCGTCGAAATTCTTGTGAAAGAAGGTGCAAAGCACGCCGATGACGAAATCCATGGGCGTGTAGTCGTCGTTCAGCAGCAAAACCCGGTACATGGACGGACGTTGGGTCTGCGGCTTGGCGCGAGCGATGACGGCGGTCCCTGTCCCCTGGCCCTCGCCGGGTGATTTCCGGCCGCCCTTTCCCGCCATCAGGCGATCAGACCGCAAAGCGCCGCGCGGGGAAACTGTCATATCCGTCTCAAGCGCCGCCGCCATGCGGCTTTGATCGCGCCGGACCGGGCTGCTCTCTCGCGTAAACAAGGCCCCTCTCCTATCCTGTGCCGTCCTGGTCCCGACTCTCTCGACTGCTCCTATTAAACGCGGCAATTCCGGCATAAGTTCAGGCGCCCGAGAGATCGGCCGGGCGCATGGCCCACCATGCAATTTATGCGCCGCCTGCCCACATCGCCAGATCCGGCGCCAACAATTTCGCCGAATCGAAAATCTGCGCCTCAATTCTTGCCTGAAACCTTACCGCAGGACAGGAAATTTCATTTGCCGGTCGGCGAGACCGGTCGGCGGCCGCGCCCGGCGCGAGTGACCGCCACCCTGCCCCGGATCGCGTCGGCTCGAGCCCAAAATTTCGGCTTTTTGCCCGAGCCGCGCGCCCGCGCCCTTGCCACGCCCGGAAAGGCCAGAGCGGCGCAAAAGAAAAGCCCGGCCAACCGGCCGGGCTTTCTCATTTCAACGCAACCAACCTGGGGACAAACGACCCCGCCAACGCGACGCTACCGAAACATCGGCCCCGGAACGAAATACGCCTCATCCGGGGCAAACTTGCGACGATCGCGCCGTCGAACTCAGTTCGCGGCGGTCTTGACCTTGGCGATCGCGCCTTCAACCGGCTTGAACGCTTCCTTGGCGACATTCGCATACATTTCGCCGAGCTTGGTCATTTCGGCGACGAAGCCTTCATAGGAGCTCTTGGCGAAATCCTGCTGCAGGGCGATCGCCTGTTCGAACTTGGTCACGCCGAGGAGCTTCTCGACGAAAGCGGAGCCGTTTTCGAGCGAACGCTTGGAATAGTCGGTCGTCTCGGCGGCAATGGCCTGAAGCTGCTTCGAGACTTCAGACGCGGCGGTCTGGACGGCTTCGAAATGATCCTTGCCGAATTTCTGGTAGTCCTCAAAGTTGATAGCCATGTCGACACCTATTTTCAGGGCCGCTTTGCGGCCGATCCCCTGAGCACGAGCGCTTCGCGCCGCTCACGGTCGGGAATTTATATGCGACGCACAAAAAGTCAAGAGCTTTTGCTGCGTTGCAACATATTTTCGGACGCCGGACGTTCGCTCCTTAACGGGCGGGTAACCGCGATCCCTTAAAGTTTACTCACGTTCACGTCACGACGCCTCGTTTCGCGTCCGGGAAACGATCATTCGGATCATCGGGACTGATGTATGTTCAAGCGTAAGATTCGCGACCGCCTCGCCGCCAAGGCCGCCTTTTCCGTTCTGGCGCTGGCTCTTGTCGCCGCCGGCTTCTCGACCCCGGCCCAAGCCCGTCATCACCACCATGCCCACCACGCCCATGCGGCCCATCATGGCGGCGTTCACGCCCGCGTCGCCGCGCGCCATCACCATCATCATGCCGCCGCCGTCCCGATGTCGGCGACCGCCGCCATCGTGGTCGATGGCGCGACCGGCCACATGATCTACGGCATGAATGAAAACGCCCTGCGTCATCCGGCTTCGATAACCAAGGTGATGACGCTCTATCTGCTGTTCGAGCAGTTGGAAAAGGGCCGCTACGCGCTGGACGATGAAATCCCCATCTCCGCCCACGCCGCCGCGCAATCGCCTTCCAAGCTCGGGCTGCGGCCGGGCTCGACCATCCGGGTCGAAGAAGCAATCAGGGCCATCGTCACCAAATCCGCCAATGACATCGCGGTCGCGATCGCGGAATTCGTCGGCGGCACCGAGAGCAATTTCGCCGAGGAAATGACCGCCAAGGCCCATTCGCTCGGCATGACCCGAACCAATTACGCCAACGCCTCGGGCCTGCCAAACGAAGCCCAGATCACCACCGCCGCTGATCTCGCCATTCTTGGCCGCGCGATCCAGGAGCGCTTCCCGCGTTATTACCGCTATTTCTCGATTCACGAATTCGCCTTTCGCGGCCAGCGGATCCACACCCATAACCATCTGATGGACCGCTACGCCGGCATGGACGGAATCAAGACCGGCTATACCGCCGCCTCGGGCTTCAACCTGCTCAGTTCGGTCAAGCGCGACGGCCATTTCGTCGTCGCGGTCGTGATGGGCGGAAAAAGCGCGCGCTCCCGCGACAATTACATGGAGGCGCTGCTCGACAAATATACCGAAGAAGCGGGCGCGCCGCGCGCCGCGCGGGTCGCCGAGCAGGAGGAGACCACGCGCGAGGAAACCGCGCGAAACGCGGACGTGGAAGCGCCGCGCCCCACTGCCCCGGTCGCCGCCGCCCCGACCGAAGAACCGCAGCGCCTTCAGGTCGCGGCGGTGAGCGCCGACGCGCGCGCACGCCCCGCCTATGTGTCCGCGCCGGTCCGGAGCTCCCGCGACAAGGATGAAAGCCGCATGCCGACCGCGTCGATCCCGCGGGTGAACGAGCGGCGCGGCGGCGCGACCACGGGCGAAGCCCGCGACGCCGCTAGCACGGCCACACCGGTCAGCCATTGGATCGCGGGACCTTCCGGAAAGGCCGCCCTGCGCGCCGCGACCCATTTCCAGCCGCCCCTGCCGCCCTCCCGGACGGAAACGAAGACCGCGAGCCTGGAGGCCAAGGACGTCCGGCCCGAGCCGAAGGTGGTCGCGAAGGCTGAAGAAGGCGTTTCCACCCAGGCCAGGCAGCTTCCGACCGCCAAACCCCAAGCTTCAGGCTGGATGATCCAGATCGGCGCCACCGACGACGCCGACAAGGCCGCCGAGCTGATCTCCAAGGCCAAGGCGAAGCGCGGATCGTTTCTGGCCTCGGCCAAGCCCTTTACGGAAAAGGTGCAGAAGGGCCACGGCGCCATCTATCGCGCCCGTTTCGCGGGGCTCGAGGAAACCCAGGCCGAAGCCGCCTGCAAGGCCCTGAAGAATTCCGGCTTCAGCTGTTTCACCACCCGGAACTGAGCGGGTCCGCTCCCCTCATTTCCGCAAGTTCGAGTTCGTCGCGTTTTTCGAGTTGGGGAGCCTGTCAGCCTTGACGACGCATCAGCCGATCCTTGGCCTGATTGAGCCGGGCCGCGTCATCCGTCGCCCCCCCGTGGTCGGGATGGCGTTCCTTCATGAGGCGCCTGTGCGCCCGAACAATCTCGTCGGCGCCAGCGCCCGGACGAAGACCCAGCGTCTGATAGGCTTCCTCCTCGCTCATTTCGCCGTCGCGCCGCCGCCACGTCCCGTTCCGCCCCGCGTTCGCGTCGCGCTGGCCTGCCGATCCCCCTCGGGCAAAGCGGCGGTCGAGATAATGATCCAGCAATAGGACCGAATCCGGATCGCGCGCCGCGCAATCGGCGCGCAGACGCTCCAGCTCCTCGCGGCTCATTTCGCTGAGCTTCATCCCCGCGAAGACGCCATTGAGGACGGTTCCGTCGGCCTCGCCGCTCGCATGGTCGAGGGCCATTTCCAACATGTCCGTGCGGATGCGCGACGTCCTTGACGCCGGGGCGCGGCGGAAGAATTGCTTGAGCTTGTCCCAGGGAACGCTCTCTCCGGTGAACAGATAGACCGCCAATCCGCCCAGCCCGAGCGCCAGGATGAATCGCCCCCGCAACAGCACCAGCGAGGCAGCGATGGCGGCCAGCACGCCGCCGCCCGAGCGGATATTGGCCGCGACCTGCGCCGGCGAGGCGCGGCCGAGCTGGCGCAGCAGATAGACGCCGAGAATGAGCGTCAGAAGCCCGATAAGCAGGAAAGGCATGGAATCTCCGGATCAGCGAATTTGCGCGAGTAGCAGGCGCGCCTCGGCGTCGCCGCTTTCGGCCCGCTCGCGCAAGGCCTTGTAGCCGCCCGCCGCATAGGCCGCCGCCGCGCGAAGCAGCGCGGCGAGACGCGCCGGGGCGCGGGAATCGAACAAAGCATAGGCGCCGCCGGTCAGCCGCGCCAGATCCCTGAAGCACGCCGCCGCCTTGCGCTCGCCGCCCTCATGGAAGAAGAAGCCCTTGACGCCGAGCAGGCCAAGCTCTCCCGCAAGCCGGCCGAGTTCGTCGGCGTTCTCCTCCATGCAGTCTCCGACATAGACGAAGGCGCCGAGCGGCCTTTCCCGACTTTCGGCGCGGATATGGCGCAACACCCGACCGATCTGGGTCTGGCCGCTCATCACCGAGATTTTCGCCATGGCGGCGCCAAGCCCCGCGCCATCCCGCATGAAGGTGGAGGCGCGGCATTCGTTGAAGCCGCGAAAATAGACGAGCTGGATGTCGAGCCCGCCGAGACTGGCGGCGACGCCGAACATCTGGCCCTGGACCTGCTGCGCGAGATCCCAGGTCGGCTCGCGGCTCATGGTGGCGTCGAGCGCGAAGACGAGGCGGCCGCGGCCTGGACCAACCTGCGCGGGCGCCGCCGTCGTCGGGGACTTCGCCGGACTCTTGCGCATGGCGTCCGCGAAGGCCTCGACCTCCGCCCGGCCCGCGCGCGTCACCGGATTTTGTTCTCCGTCCCCCAAAACATCCTCCCTCGCTGACGTTAAAATGGACGAGACGGCGGCAAAGACAAGACTGGCCTAG
>JAJXYV010000175.1 GCA_021780435.1 Pseudomonadota bacterium | reverse complement strand
CTCTCACGTCAGAGATGTGGAAAACAAATATATCCACAAGAAATCAAGTCGCCACTCGCGCAAGCTGCGCTCAAGACTGTAGAAATGGCGCCGGGTTCATGTTTTGTCTCCTGATCATGAAACGGGAATGACGGGATCAGCGTCAGCTTCACAGCGTCGCGCCAGAACTCGTTGGCGGGTAGGCTCGCTTTTATATGATTTATTCAAATATGTTCATGTAATATGAGCCTTCGTTCCTCTGCTTTTTTATCGTGACCTGCAACCGACAACGTTGCCGGGAGTTAATGTCGCGGTCACGAGCAGGGGAGAGCGATATGAGCCGGCATTATCTGACTGAGATGGTTATCCATGTGACCGAAACGTTGGGCGATCCCGACGTGAGCGCGGCCGAGTGCGATCTCTGCGGACTCGACGGCGTCTTTGCAGTCAAGCACCACCCCGGTCGAAATCATATTTTAATGGTCACTTATGATACGGACGAGATCGCGATGGTTAATCTCCTGGCGCCCCTGAAAGCGCGTGGCCTCCATGCCCAATTGATCGGCATCATGGAAACAAGGGCCGTCGGGTATCGAAAATGACACATCATTCCCGCGGCGGTTAAATATACTGCCGCGCGCCCTCATTCACCGCTCATTTGAAGCAAAGACGGTTGATGGAAGGTCCCGGCGCGTTGAAATCGGGATCCGTGCGACTGTCCGATTCGTCCTTGTTGCATGCGCGTTTTCACGCCGCCAGGGGCGCGTGCGGGCGCGCCACGATGCATCGGCTGGCGCGGGAGCGCCATGCCAGGCTCACTTCATCCCGCCGGTGATTCCCCGCAGGATTTCCCTGGCGACGGCTGAGCCTACCGTGCGCGCGGCGGAGGTCGCCGCCGAGCGGATGGCGGACTGGGCGACCGAGGGCCGCTTGCCTTTCGAGACGAACAGGCCTCCGAGGCTCGCGCCGATCTGCGACAGCAGGCCGCCTTCCTGCTCGTTGGCGCCGACGGGGCCGCCCGAGGTGCGTCCCTGCGCGCGGGCCTGCAGGATCTCGAAGGCCGATTCGCGATCGACCGCCACGTCATATTTGCCCTTGAATGGGCTCGAATCCTGAACCTCCCGCAATTCGGCGTCGGTGATCGGGCCGACGCGCGAGGCGGGCGGGGCGATTTTCGTGCGCGAGACCATGGCCGGCGCGCCCGAGCCTTCCAGCATCGAAACCAGCGCCTCGCCGACATTCAGCTTGGTGATGACGTCGGCGGTGCTGAAGGCGGGATTTTGCCGAAACGTGTCCGCGGCAGTCTTGACCGCCTTCTGGTCGCGCGGGGTGAAGGCGCGCAGGGCGTGCTGGGCGCGGTTGCCGAGCTGGCCGAGTACGGTGTCGGGCACGTCGAGCGGGCTCTGGGTGACGAAATAGACGCCGACGCCCTTGCTTCGGATCAGGCGCACCACCTGTTCGATGGCTTGCAGGAGGGCCTTGGGCGCGTCGGCGAACAGCAGATGGGCCTCGTCGAAGAAGAAGACAAGCTTCGGCTTGTCCGGGTCGCCGACTTCGGGCAGCTTCGCGAAGAGCTCGGACAGGAGCCAGAACAGGAAGGTCGCATAAAGATTCGGGCTGTTGATCAGCTTTTCCGCCTTCAGGATGTGAATGAAGCCCCGCCCGTCGATATCGGGCTTCAGCAAGTCAAGGATGTCGAGCGCCGGCTCGCCGAAGAATTTGTCGGCGCCCTGGTTTTCGAGCACCAGCAATTGCCGCTGGATCGCGCCGATCGATGCCGCCGAGACATTGCCATAGCGCTGCTGGAGGTCGGAGGCGTTTTCCGACACATAGGTCAGCATGGCTCGCAGGTCCTTGAGGTCGAGCAAAGCAAGGCCCTGCTCGTCGGCGACGCGGAAGACGATGTTAAGCACGCCGGACTGGATGTCGTTGAGCTGGAGGATGCGCGCCAGCAGCAGCGGGCCCATTTCCGCGATGGTCGCGCGGACCGGATGGCCCTTTTCGCCGAAAACGTCCCAGAACACGCAGCGGAACTGGTCCGGCTCGTATTTCATGCCGATCTCCTCGGCGCGGGCGACGAAGGGTCTGGCGCCGTCGCCGGGCATGGCGATCCCGGACAGGTCGCCCTTGACGTCGGCGGCGAATACACAGGTTCCCGCGTTGCAGAACCCCTCGGCGAGTTTCTGCAAGGTCACGGTCTTGCCCGTTCCGGTGGCGCCGGCGACGAGGCCATGCCGGTTGCCATAGCGCAGGAGCAGATAAATATAATCCTCGGCCTTGCCGACGAGGATCTTGCCGGGAACATTATTGGGATCGTCGGCCATGAGGGGATTCGCTCCTGTGCATGTTGTCGGCGGACAAGGTTAGCCTTCCTGAACGATGCGACAATGGGGGCCTTTCAATGCGCCAAGGAAAAAGTTAAAGCAGCGCCATGATCTGGCTCATTTTCGCGCTCCTCACCGGCGTCGCGGTGCTCTCCATCCTCTGGCCCCTGTCGCGTCCGGCGCCGAAAACGCCGGAAGACGCGGCAGACGTCGCCTTTTATCGCGCGCAGATCGCCGAGATCGACGCCGAGGCGGAACGCGGCGCGATCGGCAAGGATCAGGCCGAAGCGGCCAAGGCGGAGGCTGCGCGCCGGCTTCTCGCGGCTGCGCCCGAGGAAACCGCGGAGGCCTCCTCCCCGATGACGCGCAAGGTCGCGGCGCTGCTCGCGCTCGTAGCCATACCCGCGCTCGCGCTCGGGTTTTATGCGAAGATCGGCCATCCCGACGCCCCGGACATGCCGCTGCAGGCCCGGTTGAGCGCGCCGCCGGCGCAACAGGATTTCGCCGCCGTGGTCGCGCGGATGGAGGCGCATATCAAGGACCATCCCGACGACGCCCGCGCGCTGGAGCTGATGGCGCCGGTCTATCAGCGCATGGGCCGGTTCGACGACGCGGTGAAAGCCTGGAAGCGCGTCATCGAGCTTGAGGGTGAGACGCCGGCGCGCCTTCTGCAATATGCGGAAGCCCTGTCGTTCGCCAGCGACGGGACGATCACGCCGGAGGCTCAGGCGCAGGTCGAGCGCGCTTTGGCGCTCGATCCGAAAAATATCGGCGCGCGTTTCTATCTCGGCCTCGCGGCGGCCCAGAACGGCGACAAGGACAAGGCGCGCAAGCTGTGGACCGAGTTGCTGCCCGATCTGGCTGAAAAATCGCGGGCGAAACAGGAGGTCGTGGAAAATCTCGCCATGCTCGACGCGCCGAACGAGGCTGCGCCGGGATCAGCGCAGGAGAGCGCTCCGCCAGCGGACGCGGCCGCCGCCGTCGCCTCGGCCGCGCCGGAAGAGCAGCAGAAGATGATCCGCTCGATGGTCGAGCGCCTCGCCCAGCGCCTTGCGACCCAGGGCGGGAGCGCCGACGAGTGGGTTCGCCTCATTCGCGCCTATAAGGTGTTGAATGAAACGGACAAGGCGCAAGATTCGTATGACGAGGCGTTGAAGGCGCTGTCCGGCGACGCGGCGGCGAGGGAGAAACTCGCCGCTCTGGCTCAGCAGATGGGATTGAAGGCTCAATGACGCGCAAGCAGAAAAGACTCGCTTTGATCGGCTCCGCCGTCGGCGTGCTCGGCCTCGCCCTCGGCATGGTGCTTTTCGCCCTGCGCGACAATGTCGTCTTCTTTTACGGCCCGACCGAAATGGTCGAGAAACATGTCGGCCCCGGCGTGCGCCTGCGCATCGGCGGGCTGGTCAAGACCGGCAGCCTGGTCCATCTTGCAGGCAAGAGCATCAGCTTCGATGTCACTGACGGCAAGGCGGAAGTGCCGGTCGCCTATACAGGCCTGCTGCCCGACCTGTTCCGCGAGGGGCAGGGCGTGGTCGCCGAAGGCGCGCTTGACAAGAAGGGCGTGTTCCAGGCCGATTCGATCCTGGCCAAGCATGACGAGCGCTACATGCCGCGCGAAGTCGCCGACGCCCTGAAGAAGCAGGGCGTCTGGCAGGAAGGCTCGGCCGGTGCGGCCGAAAAAACGGCGGGAGGGGCGCAATGATCGTCGAAGTCGGACATTACGCGCTGGTTCTGGCGCTTGCCTTGTCGATCATGCAGGCGGTCCTGCCGTTCTGGGGCGCGCGGGCGCATGACGCACGGATGATGGGGCTGGCGCGACCGATCGCCCTGACCCAGTTCGCCTTCGTGGCCTTGTCCTATGCGGCCCTGACCTACGCCCATGTCGTCTCGGATTTCTCGCTGGTCAATGTCGTCGAGAACTCCCATTCAACCAAGCCCCTGATCTACAAGATCTCCGGCGTCTGGGGGAACCACGAGGGCTCGATGATGCTGTGGGTCCTCATCCTGGCGATGTGCGGCGCCGCGATGGCGAGCTTTTCCCGCGCCATTCCGCCGCGCCTGTTCGCCGACGCGCTTTCGGTCCAGGGCGTGCTCGGCACCGCCTTCCTGCTGTTCATCCTGTTGACGTCCAACCCCTTCACCCGGCTCATCCCGGCGCCGATCGAAGGCCAGGACCTCAATCCGATCCTCCAGGATCCTGGCCTCGCGATCCATCCGCCGCTGCTTTATCTCGGCTATGTCGGCTTCTCGATTGTCTTTTCCCTTGCCGCCGCCGCGCTGATCGGCGGACGGCTCGACGCCGCCTTCGCGCGCTTCATCCGGCCGTGGACCCTGCTGGCCTGGTGTTTTCTCACGCTCGGCATCGCCATGGGCTCCTACTGGGCCTATTACACGCTGGGCTGGGGCGGCTTCTGGTTCTGGGACCCGGTCGAGAACGCCTCGCTCCTGCCTTGGCTCGCCGGAACGGCTTTGCTTCATTCGGCGGCGGTGATGGAGAAGCGCGAGGCGCTCAAGGTCTGGACGATTTTCCTCGCCATCGTCACCTTCTCGCTGTCGCTGCTCGGCACCTTCCTGGTGCGCTCGGGCGTGCTGACCTCGGTGCACGCCTTCGCCAGCGACCCGCGGCGCGGCCTGTTCATTCTCGCCATTCTCGTGGTCTTCATCGGCGGCGCGCTGTTCCTGTTCATGCTGCGAGCCTCCTCGCTCAAGCAGGGCGGCCTGTTCGCGCCGATTTCGCGCGAGGGCGCGCTGGTCGTGAACAACCTGCTGCTCACGGCCTCCTGCGCCGCGGTGCTGGTCGGCACGCTCTATCCGCTCCTGCTCGAATCGATCAACGGCGACAAGATTTCGGTCGGCGCGCCCTTCTTCAACCTGACTTTCGGACCGCTCTTCGCGCCGGTCCTGATCCTGGCGCCGTTCGGCCAGTTGCTGGCGTGGAAGCGCGGCGACCTGCTCGCGGCGGCGCAGCGCCTGTTCTTCGCGGCGGGTTGCGGCCTCGCCGCCATGGCGGTCTTCGCGGCCGTGAACGGCGCGCCGGTCGTGGCTTTCATCGGCTCGGGCGTCGCCGTCTATCTCATCATCGGCTCCTTTGTCGAAATCTTCGGGAGGGTGTTTCCGTCCGGCCTTGGCGCGACGAAGAACGCTTTCGCGCGCGCCAGGGGCCTGCCGCGCTCGGCCTGGGGCACGGCCTTCGCCCATGCCGGCCTCGGCGTGACCTTGCTCGGCCTTGCGGCGACGGGCTGGGGCGTCGAAAAGATCGTGGCGATGAAGCAGGGCGATATTTACGATGTCGGCCCGTATCAGTTGGAGATTGTCGCCCTGACCACGGACCAGGGGCCGAATTACAGCGAGACCACCGCTCATATGACTGTGCGCCGCGATGGCCAGACCGTGGCCTTGATCGCGCCCTCGAAGCGCTTCTTCTCGACGCGGCGGATGGCGACGGCCCAAGCCGGCATCGTCACGCTGCATTTCGGCCAGGTCTATGTGAGCATCGCCGAGCCGAACGCCCAGGGGCTGATCGACGCCCGGCTTTACTGGAAGCCGCTGGTCTCGCTGATCTGGATCGGCGCCTTGATCATGGCTTTCGGTGGGACACTGAGCCTGAGCGACCGGCGGTTGCGGGTCGGCGTCGCCCGCCGCGCCGCCCGGATTCCGGCGTCGGCGCAGACGGCGGGTTGAGCGATGAAGACGAGACTCCTCGCGCCACTATTCCTCGCGCTCAGCCTGGCGCTGTCGCTCGCGGCCCCGGCCTTTGCGGTCCAGCCCGACGAAATCCTGCCTGATCCCAAGCTGGAGCAAAGGGCGCGGCATATTTCGTCAAGCTTGCGCTGCCTGGTCTGCCAGAACCAGTCGATCGACGATTCCGACGCGCCGCTCGCCAAGGATTTGCGGGTTCTGGTGCGCGAACGGCTCAAGGCGGGCGATACCGACCGGCAGGTGAAGGACTATCTTGTCGCCCGCTACGGCAATTTCATCCTGCTCAAGCCGCCTTTCGAATGGGACACGCTGCTCCTGTGGCTGTCGCCCTTCGCGATTCTCGCGCTCGGCGCCGCCGCGGCTCTGGCCAGCCGTCGCAAGGCCCGGCCCGGCGACGAACAGCCCGCCGCGCCGCTGTCTGACGAGGAAAGCGCCCGGCTGCAAAGCCTGCTCGGCGATGGGAATGCCTGACTTACCAAAATTTCACGTGGCCGAAACAGGCGCGTAAGCTGGCTCCCTCCATAGTCCGTATCGAACGGCGGCGCGAATCGCCGTCTCGAATTTGGCAACGGTCTATGGAGCCTTCTATGTTGAATTGGTCTGCGCAACCTTCCCGCCGCGAATTGTCGCCCCTGCGCGCCCCGCGCCGCAGGCCGCTACGCGTCGTTCTGCTCAGCGCCGTGGGCGCGGCCGCGATCGTCGGCTCCGCCGCCAGCATCGCTCTTCCGCCGGCCTATGCGGAAGCGCCCGCGAACCAGGGCGTGGTTCAGGCCGGCCCGCCGTCCTTCGCGGACCTGGTCGAACACGTCAAGGGCGCGGTGGTCGCGGTCAAGGTCAATGTGGTGGAGAACGCCGAAGCCGACGGGCAGGACATGGGCGGCGAGGGTCTGCCTCCCGGCATGCCGCCGATTTCGCCCGACGATCCGCTCTACCGCTTCTTCAAGCGCTTCGGCGGGCCGAACGGCATGCCCATGCCGCGCCATCCCCACAAGGGTCAGGCGCTCGGTTCCGGCTTCATCATTTCGAGCGACGGCTATGTCGTGACCAACAATCACGTTGTCGATCATGCGACCGACGTCACCGTGACCCTCGAAGGCGGCAAGTCCGTGCCGGCCAAGATCGTCGGCGTGGACAAGAAGACCGACCTCGCCTTGCTCAAGATCACGGAGGCTGGGACCTATCCTTACGTCCAGTTCGCGAACGCGATGCCGCGCGTCGGCGACTGGGTTGTGGCGATCGGCAATCCTTTCGGCCTCGGCGGCACGGTCACGGCCGGCATTGTCTCCGCGCGCGGCCGCGACATCGGCTCCGGCCCCTACGACGATTACCTGCAGATCGACGCGGCGGTGAACCGCGGCAATTCCGGCGGCCCGACCTTCAACGCCAAGGGCGAGGTGGTCGGCGTCAACACGGCGATCTACTCGCCGTCGGGCGGCAGCGTCGGCATCGGCTTCGCCATTCCGTCCGAGGTCGCCAAGGACGTGATCTCGGAGCTGAAGGAGAAGGGTACGGTCAGCCGCGGCTATATCGGCGTGCAAATCCAGGCGGTCACGCCGGAAATCGCGGACAGCCTTGGCCTGAAATCCACCGATGGCGCGCTGGTCGCCCAGGTCCAGCCGGGCACGCCGGCGGTTGCGGCAGGCATCGAGTCGGGCGACGTCATCACCGGCGTCAATGGCGTCAAGGTCGAAAATCCGCATGAATTGTCGCGCAAGATCGCGGCGCTCGGCCCGGAGGCGACGGCCAATCTGACGATCCTGCGCAACGGCGGGGAAAAGACGATCAGCCTCAAGCTCGGCAAACTGCCGGACGACAAGGTGGCCAAGGCGGATACGCCCGTGCCGGAAAAGGCGGCCAAGACGCAGCTTTCCAAATACGGGTTCAGTCTCGCGCCGTCGGCGGATGTCGCCGGGGCCGGAAAGGAAGGCGCGGTGGTCACGGACCTCGACCCCGATGGTCCGGCCGCCCAGAAGGGGCTGCGCCAGGGCGACGTCATCCTCGACGTCGCAGGCAAGCCGGTCGCGGGACCCGCCGATGTGGTGAAGGCCCTGGATGACGCCAAGAAGGATGGGCGCCGCGCCGTTCTGCTCCGCGTGAAGACCGGCGACAACACCCACTTCCTCGCCCTTTCCTCCGATCCCTCGTAAGGCTTTCAGTGAAAGGGCGATCGCGAGGCGAGCGCCCTTTCACCAGATGAGCAAAGCAAATCGACGACTGGGCGCAACCACCTCCTGCAAACCGGCTTAGGCTTTGCGGAGCGCGCTCTCGACGGCAGGTCGGGAAGCTCCACCCGGCCTGCCGACTTTTTTAAAGGAATGAATTATGGTGCAGGATATGCGCGTTCTCATTATCGAAGATGATTCCCAGGCCTCCGCCTATCTGGTCAAGGCCTTTCGCGAGGCAGGCCATGTCGCGGACGTGGCGTCTGACGGGCTGACCGGCTACGCCAAGGCGGAAGCGGGCGATTATGACGTCCTGATCGTCGATCGTATGTTGCCCAAGCTCGATGGTCTGTCGCTGATCGGCGGCCTGCGCGAGCAGAAAATCGACACGCCCGTTCTCATCGTTTCGGCGCTCGGCCAGGTGGACGATCGGGTGAAAGGGCTGCGGGCGGGCGGCGACGATTATCTCGCCAAGCCTTATGCCTTTGTCGAGCTGCTGGCGCGCGCCGAGATCCTGGCGCGCCGCCGCGGCGCGCCGCAGCCCGAGGAAACGGTCTATCGCGTCGCCGATCTTGAACTCGACCGCCTGAAACACAAGGTCTATCGGGCGGGCAAGGAGATCGTCCTGCAACCGCGCGAGTTCCGCCTGCTCGAATATCTGATGCGCTACGCCGGCCAGGTCGTGACCCGCACCATGCTGCTGGAAAACGTCTGGGATTATCACTTCGATCCGCAGACCAATGTGATCGACGTCCATATCTCCCGGTTGCGCGGCAAGATCGACAAGGGTCACGAGAAGCAGTTGCTGCAAACGGTGCGCGGCGCGGGCTATACCCTGCGCAACGGGGCCGACTGAGGCTCAGCCGTTCGTCAGGACGATCTTGCGGGCTTG
>JAJXYV010000150.1 GCA_021780435.1 Pseudomonadota bacterium | reverse complement strand
TGTTCGGTCGGCGTCCGCCCCAAATACCGGCGGGCGGAGCCGAAACGGAGGTTAGATGCAATCCAAGATTTCTGCGGGCCCGGTCCCTGGCCTGCCTGACGCCAAGGTTTCGGTGCGCGAGCTTTTCGAAATCGACTCGGACATGATGGTTCCCGCCTATTCGGCGCCCGACGAACATGTGCCGGAAGTCGACCCCGACTACCTTTTCGATCGGACGACGACTTTGGCGATCCTCGCCGGCTTTGCCTACAATCGCCGCGTGATGATCTCCGGCTATCATGGCACCGGAAAATCCACCCATGTCGAACAGGTCGCCGCCCGATTGAACTGGCCTTGCGTCCGCGTCAATCTCGACAGTCACGTTTCGCGGATCGATCTTGTCGGCAAGGATGCGATTGTTCTGCGCGAGGGCAAGCAGATCACGGAATTCCGCGATGGAATTCTGCCGTGGGCGCTGCAGCACAATATCGCGCTTTGTTTCGACGAATATGATGCCGGGCGACCGGACGTCATGTTCGTCATTCAACGAGTGCTTGAAGTCTCGGGACGGCTGACGTTGCTGGACCAGAACCGGGTGATAAGCCCGCACCCGGCGTTCCGCCTGTTTGCGACGGCCAATACAGTGGGTTTGGGAGACACCTCTGGGCTCTATCATGGCACGCAGCAGATCAACCAGGGCCAGATGGATCGCTGGTCGATCGTCACAACCTTGAATTATCTGCCGCATGACAAGGAAGTCGACATCGTTCTAGCCAAGGTCAAGCATTTCCAGAAGGACAAGGACAGCATCGATACGATCGGAAAAATGGTTCGTGTCGCCGATCTGACCAGAAACGCCTTCATCGGCGGCGATCTCTCGACGGTGATGAGCCCGCGAACAGTCATCACATGGGCGGAGAACGCCGAGATTTTTGGCGATGTCGGATTTGCCTTCCGGCTGACCTTCCTCAACAAATGTGACGAACTCGAACGCCCGCTCGTCGCCGAGTTTTACCAGAGGTCCTTCGGCAAGGAATTGCCGGAGAGCGCCGTCAATGTCGCATTGACCTGAAATTCAGGGCGTTGCCCTCATTTCGATCGGATTGGAATAGCCGGGTGTCCCTGTCGAACGTCAAGCCGCCATCGCAGCGCGACGCGCCCCACGAACCATTCAAAAAGGCGGTGGTAGGCTGTTTGCGCGCCATGGCGCGCGTCCCTGATCTGGACATTTCTTTCGTCCCGGAAAAGGCGGGCGTTTTCGGCGCCTCTGAAGCCGGAACCGTTCGCCTTTTTGAACCACCGCGCCAAATGACGCCGCGAGACGCCGCGATCCTTCGCGGTCAGGCTGACGCTGCGGCCTTGCGGCTTGCCTGCCACGACGCCGAGACTCATCGACGCTTGGCGCCGCAGGCGAAACTGGGACGAGCCGTTTTCGACGCGTTGGAACAGGCTCGCGTCGAGGCCATCGGCTCGCGCCGGATGTTGGGCGTGTCCCAAAATTTGGCGGCGGCGCTGGAAAATCGATACGACCGCCTGGGCTATGCCGAGGTTCGGCAGCGATCGGACGCGCCCGTCGAGGATGCGCTCGCGCTTCTGGTCCGGGAAAAATTGACGGGAGAGCAACCCCCGCCATCTGGCGCGTCGATCGTAAGCCTTTGGCGGACAGCGCTGGAAGACCGGGCCGGAGCCAGGCTCGCACAATTGATCGATACGGTCGAAGATCAAAAAGCCTTCGCAAAATTATGTCGGAAGATCCTTTCGGATCTGGATCTGGCCGAACAAGGCGACGCCCAATTTGACGAGGAGGACGAAGAGGGAGGCGACGAACCGCCGCCGTCGGAGCAATCCGAGGAGTCCGGCGGCGAAGATAAGGAGCAAAGCGCCGAAGTTCTGCGGACCGAACGGATCGAGGAATCGTCGGAACAGATTCTTGAAGGCGAGATGGAGTCGGAACAAGGCCCGCCGGGCGAAGAAGCCGACGAACTCGACCTAGGGGAGGGGGATGTCCCCGAGACGGCTCAACGGCCGTCCAGTTCCGGCGCCGAAGCGCCAAATAATGATTATCGAGCTTTCTCGACGCAATTTGACGAGATTGTGCGCGCGGAAGATCTTTGTGATCCAGAGGAGCTTCAGCGGTTGCGCGCCTATCTGGACAAGCAGCTGCAGAACCTCTCCGCTGTGGTCGCGCGCCTTGCGAATCGCCTCCAGAGATTATTGATGGCGCAACAGAGCCGATCCTGGGAGTTTGATCTCGAGGAAGGCGCGCTCGATCCCGCGCGGCTGTCTCGGGTCATCATCGACCCCCAATCGCCTTTGTCGTTCAAGCAGGAAAAGGACTCGAATTTTCGTGACACGGTGGTGACGCTGCTGATCGACAATTCCGGTTCGATGCGCGGCCGTCCGATCACGATTGCGGCGACATGCGCCGATATCCTCGCGAGAACGCTCGAACGGTGCGGCGTCAAAGTGGAAATTCTCGGCTTCACGACGCGGGCCTGGAAGGGCGGGCAGTCGCGGGAATCTTGGCTTCAGGCGGGAAAGCCCATCAATCCGGGTCGCCTCAATGATTTGCGGCATATTATTTACAAGGCGGCTGACGCGCCGTGGCGACGCACGCGCAAGAATCTCGGCTTGATGATGCGCGAAGGGCTCCTGAAGGAAAATATCGACGGCGAGGCGCTGGACTGGGCTTACCGCCGGCTTTTGGCGCGCCCGGAGCAGCGAAGGATCCTGATGATGATTTCGGATGGCGCGCCCGTCGACGATTCAACGCTTTCGATCAATCCCGGCCATTATCTCGAACGGCACCTCCGGCAGAAGATCGAGGAAATCGAATTGCGTTCGCCCGTCCAGCTGATTGCGATCGGCATCGGACACGACGTGACGCGCTATTATCGTCGCGCCGTGACAATCACCGACGCCGAAGAACTCGGCGGCGTGATGACGGAGAAGCTGGCCGAACTGTTCAGCGAAAATTCGCGAAAAACATGAGGCGAATTTAGCACTCTGGCGGACTATTGCAGCGCCGGGTTTGCGTCAAGCAATTTTGGCGGCCGCTTCGCCATAGCGACTTGCAAGCCCTCGATAAAAGCGCTAGCTAGCGACCGCATCGGATTGATCGCGCGGTTTCGGGGGCCGCGCGCGGAGAGAAAAATGACCTACGTCGTCATCGAAAACTGCATCAAGTGCAAATATACCGACTGCGTCGAGGTCTGCCCGGTCGATTGTTTCTATGAAGGCGAGAATATGCTCGTCATTCATCCCGATGAGTGCATCGACTGCGGCGTTTGTGAACCGGAATGCCCCGCGGAAGCGATCAAGCCCGACACGGAGCCGGATCTGGAGAAGTGGCTGGCGCTCAATGCCGAATATGCGCAGGTTTGGCCGAATATAACGATCAAGCGCGACGCCCTTCCCGAGGCCAAGGAGTTCGACGGACGTCCAGGTAAATTGGAGGCTTATTTCAGCAAGAATCCCGGCCAGGGAGACTGAAGGCTTCACTTTATTTCCAAAAAATGGACGTGCGCCGGGGTGTGACCTGGGCGCGAGCTTAACCATTCAAAAAGGCGATGGGGCGCCGAATCAATAATTCTTTGATTCGCGCGTTAATTTATGATATTGGTTTTTCAGATCAATCGGTATAGCGATCGCTCAGTTCTGTGACGTCCATAACGGCTCCCGCTCAGGCGAGGGGCCTGTTTTTACCTCAAGCGCCAATAATCCAGCTACGGCTTTGGTTGCTTTCAAGTGGCGTTTTCGGTTGCGCGGCCGTTTCGATTGATGATCGGCTTGGCGGGAGCCCTCGATGAATGGCTGCCTCCGGCCGGTGCCTCGTAATTGGAACTCCGGCTCTGGCAGGAAATCCAGATTGGGTGCGAAAATCGCTGCAACAGCTCCATAAAAACGCAGTCAGGGTCTAGCGCGCCCCAAGGCGCTGATCATTTCGGATTGGAAAATTCGAGGTGGTCGGAAATTGGCCGGCCGATCTCCCGGGAGTGGACCGGTTTGGATTGTGGACCTCGAACCATCAGTGATTGGACCAAGGTGACGCAGAAAAAATCTTCTCTGGCGGCCAACGCCGCTTCGCCCGCTCCTCGTTTCTCTGATCCGAGCAAGATCGCCGTGTCCTCTGCGAAAGCGTCTAACAAACCCGCTTCCACGAAAATCGGCTTCAAGACCAACGAATTCATCGTTTATCCCGCCCATGGCGTGGGCCAGATCGTCGCGATCGAGGAGCAGGAAGTCGCTGGTTTCAAGCTCGAGCTTTACGTTATCTCTTTCGTCAAGGACAAGATGACGCTTAAGGTTCCGACGCCGAAGGTTGCGGCGGTCGGCATGCGCAAGCTGGCCGAGGCTGATGTGGTCCGCAAGGCGCTCGACACCCTGACCGGCCGCGCCCGCATCAAGCGGACGATGTGGTCGCGTCGCGCCCAGGAATATGAGGCCAAGATCAATTCTGGCGATCTGGTGGCCATTGCTGAAGTTGTGAGGGATCTTTACCGGTCTGATGTCCAGCCCGAGCAATCCTATTCGGAACGTCAGCTATACGAAGCGGCGCTTGATCGGATGGCGCGTGAGTTGGCGGTCGTTCACAAGGTCGACGACGCGGAATCGCTGAAACTGATCGAATCCCAACTCGCTAAAGGTCCGCGTCGCGCGTCCAAGGCTGAAGATGTTGCTGCCGCCGAGGAAAATGACGTCGACGAAGCGGCTTAAACTGATCGTGTCGAAAACGAAAAAAGCCCCGTCGTTTTGGCGGGGCTTTTTTCTTGGTAGTTGCGCCATTGGAGTTTTGGCCTGGGTCGAGCGCTGCGTCGCTCGACCCGCGGTTCTCCATCGCCTTTCTTCAGGAAAGGGCCGTGGGTTGAGCCGCTTGCGCCTGCTGCATGCGCTGGGCATAGAGCGAGGCGAAATCGATCGGGTCGAGATAAAGCGGGGGAAAGCCGCCGTTGCGAACACAATCGGCGATGATTTGCCGAGCGAACGGAAAGAGCAACCGCGGGCACTCGATCATGACGACCGGATGAGTCTGCTCGCCAGGAATGTTGATCAGGCGAAAAACGCCGGAATAGGTCAGTTCGAACTTGAAGAGCAGATCAGTGGCTTCGCCTGCCGATCCTTCAATGAGAAGCTCGACTTCAAAATCCATCTCCGCGAGCTGTTTCGCGTTGACGTTCACCTGAATGTTGATGTTCGGAGCCTTTTCCTGAGGGCCGAGCGAACGCGGGGCATTGGGATTTTCGAACGAAAGATCTTTGCAATATTGAACGAGACAGTTTAGCGCCGGAGCGGCGCCGGCATGCCCACCATTTGTGTCCGTCATGAAAATCTCCCGCGAAAGCTTGGAATGACGGAGACAGGCCGTCATTTTGTCGCGTCTCTTGGGAATCGGAATCGCTCGGCCAACGCGCCGAGCGTTCTCGAAAGCCTCCAGAAGAACGCTTCGCCGCGTAGCATGAAACTTCGGATGAAAACAAGTTCTGGAATCTCTCAGAACGTGGCAGCGAGGCGAGCCGCGCCGACGCTTCGCCTTGCTGGGGCCGAAGGTCGATGCTACCCATCGGAAAAGTCGTCCGACTGGTGGATGCGTCCCCTTGCGACTCGTCCTCGGGCGCCGAGGTGAGGCCGGACATGCAATTGGATCCAGTGACCGTCATTTTTGCCTTTTTGGCGCTCTTCGTCTTGTGGAAGCTGCGATCCGTTCTGGGCGAAAGGGTCGGATATGATCAGAAGGACGGTTCGCCCCCCGTCGCCGCGCCGCAAACGCCTTCTCCTGCTGTGGTGGCCGAGGATCTGCGATGGAAGGGTTTCGCTGAGAAGGGAAGTCCGTTGTGGAGCGGTTTGGACGCAATCGCGCGCGCGCAGCCGGCTTTCGACCCTCGCGCGTTTCTCGACGGCGCGCGTGAGGCTTACAAAATGGTCGTCCACGCCTTTTCCGTCGGCGACGACGCCACCTTGAGGTCCCTGGCAAGCGACGAGGTTTACGGCAGTTTCAGCGCCGCTCTGGCGGAGCGCGCTAAAAACGGTGAGACACTGGAGACGAACTTCGTCGCCTTCAATGACGTCAAATTGGTCAGCGCCGATGCGGATCCCGTTGGCGCGCGGATCGCGGTGAGCTTTGACACGAAATTTATCACGGCGACGCGCGACAGGGCCGGCGAAGTGGTCGAGGGGGATCCGAACAAACCGGTGGATATCGTCGATGTCTGGACCTTCGCGCGGCGGAATGACGCCAGCGGCCCCAATTGGCTGTTGGTTGCGACGGCGCCATCCCAATGAAAGAGTGCGAACGGCGAATGGTCCCGGTCCGAGCGCTTCGACATGCGTTAGGTCTCGCCGTCTTTTGTGGCGCCGTTTTCGCGGCTTCGGCTGACGAGGCGAAAGCCTATCGCCTCGTCCCCGTCAATTTCGCCGATCTTCCGGGCTTCTCCGACGATCGGCTCGCCGACGCGCTGAAGGTATTCACGAAAACCTGCGACAGGCCATCCGGCGCCCGGCCGCAGGTTGAGGGTTTTGATCCTGCCGCCCAGGCAAAAGCTTGCCATGCGGCGCGCGCTGGCGCGGGATCGGCAAATCCATCCGGATTCTTTCAGCAGTATTTCCGCCCCTATCTCGTGGCGGTCGATGGCGAAGGCGACGCCTTCTTCACGGGTTATTACCAACCCGAGATCGAAGCATCTCTCGTCAAAAACAAATCGTTCCCCACGGCTGTCTATGGCTTGCCGCCCGATCTGGTCTCTCTTGCACCTTCAGAGCGCCGCGGGCCTCTCACCGATCTGACAGCTGCGCGCAGGGCGCCGGACGGCTCGCTGACCCCTTATCCGGATCGCGCTGCAATCGAAGACGGCGCGCTCGAAAGGACGCCGGGCGTCAAGCGGCTCGCTTATGTGAAAGACAATGTCGATCTCTACTTGGCTCAGGTTCAGGGTTCGGCGCGATTGCAGCTGACCGACGGCCGGATACTTCGCCTGGCCTTTGCCGGCAAGAACGGCCAGCCATATACGGCGCTGGCCCGCATTCTCGTTCAAAGGGGCGTGGCTTCGCCTTCGGAAATGACGATGAGCCGATTGACCGAATGGATAAGGGAAAATGGAATCGAACGAGGACAAGCGGGCGATGACCTCCTCAGACAGAATAGATCTTTTGTTTTTTTCAATGCGAGCATCGAAAATGGCTCTGACGCGGGACCGCAGGGGGGAAGCGGGGCTGCGTTGACGCCTTTGAGATCCATTGCTGTCGATGCTCGGGTCTGGCCTTATGGGCTCCCGTTCTTCATCGACTCGGAGATGCCATGGAGAACTGGCGCGCAGGAGCCTTTCCGCCGGGTTGTCGTGTCTCAGGACACCGGATCGGCGATCGTTGGTCCCGCGCGGGCCGATATCTATTTCGGCGCTGGCGCGGCGCCAGGCGCGCGCGCGTCCGAAATTCGTCATCACGGCCGATTGTTCGTCTTCCTGCCCGCCCACTGAGCGAAGCGGTCAAGCGCAATGAAGGGGGGACCAGGATGAAGAGCGGCGGCGAAGTGAGACGTTCAGCACGCGCTCGCCTGCTCTCTCGCGAAGAGTTGGCGCTATGGCGACACGCGACGGCCGACGTCAGGCCGCGGGACACGATGGCGCGTCTCGCTGAGCCGTCCGAAACGGCGGCTCCCCTGGAGCCAGCAAGAGAGGCGGCGCCTGTTCCCGAAAGACTCGCGCCTGCCGATGTCCAGGCGGAACAAAGATCAGAAAAAAGCTCCCAAGCGTCGCTCGCTCCGCTTGCCCCTATCGAGCGACGCCTGAAGCGTAAATTGAGTTCAGGAAAGGTCCAGGTGGACGACGTCATCGACCTGCACGGACTCACCCAGGCGCAGGCGCACCGCGCGCTGACCAATTTCATTTGGCGCGCCGCAGAAAATGGCCAGAAGCTCGTCTTGGTCATTACGGGCAAAGGGCTCGCAAGTGGCGGCGAGGATGGCGGCTTGACGGAACGAGGCGTCTTGCGCCGTAACGTTCCACATTGGCTTCGGGCGGCCGAGTTGCGTCCACTCGTCCTTTCGATTGAGGAGGCCGCCCGGCCGCATGGGGGGGCCGGCGCGCTCTATGTGCGCCTGAGGCGGCGAATTCGCGGCTGACAAAAGACTTGACCGTGGTTCAGGCGGCGGGCATGACCGAGCAACCCTTGGTAGAAGAGTGGCTCCATGTCTGCGCATCGTTTTGACGTTCTTGGTCTCGGCAACGCCATTGTGGATGTCATCGCGCCGGTCGACGATGAATTTCTGGTCGAGGCGGACGTCCACAAGGGTTCGATGCAATTGGTCGATCAAGAACGGGCGCAGCGGCTCTATGATGCGATGGGAGCCACCACGATCGTATCGGGAGGCTCCGCCGCCAATACGATCGCGGGACTGTCGAGCCTCGGCGGAAAAGGCGCCTTTGTCGGCAAGGTCGCCGCGGACGAGGCCGGACGGGCTTTCGCTCATGACATCAGGGCGGCAGGCGTTCATTTCTCGACGCAGCCAGCGAGCGAAGGGCCTTCGACGGCGCGCTGCCTCATCCTCGTCACGCCTGATGGGCAAAGGACGATGAACACCTTCCTCGGCGCATGCCAGAACCTGACTAGCGCCGATATCGACGCCGAGGAGGTCTCGAGCGCAAAGGTCCTTTATCTGGAAGGCTATCTCTGGGATCCGCCGGCTGCGAAACAAGCCTTCAAGACGGCTTCAGGCATTGCGCATGCGGCAGGTCGAGAAGTTGCGCTCACGCTTTCGGACGTGTTCTGCGTCGACCGGCACCAGCAGGAATTCCTTGGTCTGATGCGCGACGGCTTCATCGACATTGTTTTCGCCAACGAGTCCGAACTTCACGCGCTTTATCAGACCGCGGATTTCGCGACGGCGGTCGCCGCCTTGCGTCGGGAGAATGTCCTTGCGGCTATCACTCGGTCGGAAAAAGGCGCCGTGATCGTCAGGGGCGACGAAACCTGGGAGGTTCCGGCCGCCCCGATCGAAAATCTCGTGGATACAACGGGCGCCGGCGATCTGTTCGCCGCAGGTTTCCTGGCCGGTTACACGCGCAGCCAGCCACTGGATTATTGCGCGCGGCTTGGCGCCCTCGCGGCCAGCGAAATCATTCAGCATTTCGGCGCTCGACCCGAAACGGA
>JAJXYV010000064.1 GCA_021780435.1 Pseudomonadota bacterium | reverse complement strand
AGGCCGGTCAGCGGCTCGTCAAGCATCAGCAGGCGCGGCGCATGGATCAGCGCCCCCGCCAGCGCCACCTTTTGCCGCATGCCGCGCGAAAAGCCCTCGCAGCGCTGGTTGCGCTGTTCCCATAGGCCGAGGCGGCGCAGGAGGTCTTCGGCGCGGGCGGCGCCGGTCGCGCAATCGAGGCCCCACAGCCCGGCGACGAATTCCAGATACTCCAGCGGCGCCAGCTTGTCATAGAGAAGCGGCTCGTCGGGCAACCAGGCGGTGACGGCCTTGGCGTCCAGTGGATTTTTGCACGCGTCGACACCGCAGATCGCGATGTCGCCCTCGTCGGGCTGAAGCAGGCCTGCGACCATGCGCAAGGTCGTGGTCTTGCCGGCGCCATTGGCGCCGAGCAAGGCGTAGAATTCGCCGGGACGGATCGACAGATCGAGCCCGTCCACCGCCACTTTGCCCGAAGCCCCCCCGAAGGATTTGCGGAGGCTGCGCAGGCGCAGGGCGTCAGGCGTGGGGTCGGCTGAGATTGCGGGCATAGGCGCGGCACTCGGGGGAAAAAGGCGAAAAATGTTACGCCGCGCCACCTTGCAGGGACGTTAAGTCGCAATCGAAATTCGTCCAGAACGCGATCGCCCGCGTTCACGGCGCTCGTCCGGGCCGACCGCCCTCTTGTTCCGCGCGCCGCGCCCGAGCCGGCGGCAGCGGCGCTTTTCCCGCGTCGAGGCGCGATCTGCATTCAGTTTCCGAACACGAGGAGCGTGCCGGTGTAGGAACGCATCAGTTTGGCCGGAATTTCCGCCTTGGCGATTTCGAAGAACGGCTCGCCCGAACAGTGAAGCGGAATGACGTAATCAACGTCCATTTCCTTAAGCGCCGCGACCGTGTCGCGGACATAATCCTCCTTGTAGGGCGCGAGGTGGAATCCCCCGATCACCGCGTGAACCTTGTTGACGCCCGACGCCGCCTGGGCCTGCCGGATCGCGTTCACGACGCCGCGATGGCTGCACGAGGTCAAGACGACAAGGCCGCGTCCCTTCAGGTTGTATGCCGTCGCGATCTCGTGGCGGAACTGGTCGGGCGCCGCCGCCAGACCTCTCTCGTCCTCGGGCAATTGGTCGGCATAGCATCCGAAGCCCCGCGCCACGCCGATCTTCATAACGCTCGGCGACAGCACCTTTTCGAAGGTCTTCTGGGGGATCTGCCCGGTGGTGAAAGCGTGACCCGCGACCAGGGATGGCCCCTCTATGCTCGTTACGGCGATCCGCGCCGCCTTCAGCCCGTTGCGATCAATGGCCCCGAAATCGCCCTTGACCGGCGGTCCGACCCATTGCCGCGCGCAAAAAGCCTCCTCGCCGCCGACGAAGAGCGGCAGGTTCGGCTTAAGCGCGGCGCCAAATTGCCTCAGGAAACCGGCCAGGCCGCCGAAATGATCGTAATGGCCGTGGCTGAGGACCATGGCGTCGAGGCTCGCCGGATCGAGCCCGACGAGGGTGGCGTTGTTGATCAGAGCTTCCGGCGTATAGCCGAAATCGACCAGCACGTTGCGGGTTTCGGCGCCGCGCGTCGATTGCGCATGCATGGCGAGCCCGAATTCGCTGATCAGCGTCTTGCCCGGCGGCTTGTCGGGCCCGAGGCCCCAGCCAAAATGGACGAGTTCGACATCGCCCGCCTTGCGGCCGGGCGCCACGGCGAACTGGTAGGAATCGACAAGCACGCGAACCGCGAGCCGGTCGACTTCGGGCGGCGGCGACGCGAGCGTCTGCGCGCGCGCCGGCCGCGCGCCGCCAATGGCGGAAAGCAGCGCGGCCAAAGCCGCGCCGCCGATCAATTCGCGGCGACCGACCCCGCAGCAATAAGGCTGGGAGTTCAAAGGATTACGAAGCATGACGCCCTCCCTCGTCCGCGGTTGGATTCCGGGACGATTTTTCGAAGGCGGCCCTCTTGCACGTTCCTCAGATAGCGCTCATTCCGCATGGCGATGGCGCTTCCGGAATTCGGGCGCCTTCACGAGCACAATCCATTCGCCGAAACATTGTTCCGACGCCTTTGAAATTCCGGTCAGGATTGACGCAGCCCGGGGGGCCGAACCGCGTAAGGCCTCGGCTCACGCTCCGATCGGCCGGCGCAGGTCAAGCGTCGTTGGAAAATCGCCTGTCGCCTCCTGCGTCGGCATCCAGACGCGCCCCGGCGTGTGGCCGTGGTCCTGGAAGCGGGCGAGGCGGCGAGCCTCGGCTTCATAGCTGTTCACAGGGAAGGTCTCGTAATTCCGTCCGCCCGGATGGGCCGAATAATAGACGCAGCCGCCGAGCGACCGCTTGCTCCACTTGTCGATGATGTCGAAGGTCAGCGGCACGTGGGGCCAGATGGTCGGGTGATAGCCGGAATAGGGCTGCCAGGCCTTGAAGCGCACGCCGGCGACGGCCTCGCCGCGCTTGCCGGTCGAGCCGAGCGGCAGGCGGCGACCGTTGCAGGTCAGGATGTGGCGGGCTTCGTTAAAGCCTTCGACGCGCGCCTGCAGGCGCTCGACCGACGAATCGACGAAGCGCACCGTGCCGCCGGCCGCGCCCTCCTCGCCCATGACATGCCAGGGCTCGAGCGCCTGCCGGATTTCCAGCTTCACGCCGGAATGTTCGACCTGGCCATAGAAGGGGAAGCGGAACTCGTATTGGGCGCGATACCATTCGCGGTCGAAATCATAGCCTGCGCGCCGCAGGTCATCGAGCACGTCGAGGAAATCCTCCCAGACGTAATGCGGCAGCATGAAGCGGTCATGCAGGCTGGTGCCCCAGCGCGCCAGCGCTCCTTCCTGCGGCTCGCGCCAGAACCAGGCCACGAGCGCGCGCAGCAAGAGCTGCTGCGCCAGCGACATGCGCGCGTCCGGCGGCATTTCGAAGGAGCGGAATTCCACGAGGCCCAGCCGCCCCGTCGGGCCCGAGGGCGAATAGAGCTTGTCGATGCAGATTTCCGCGCGATGGGTGTTGCCGGTGACGTCGGTGAGCAGATTGCGATAGAGGCGGTCCACCAGCCACGGCGGAACATGGCCCTGGCCTGGCCCGGGCGTATTGGCGAGCGCGATCTCCATTTCGTAGAGCGCGTCGTGGCGCGCCTCGTCGATGCGCGGCGATTGCGAGGTCGGGCCGATGAACAGTCCGGAGAAGAGATAGGACAGCGAGGGATGACGCTGCCAATAGACGATCAGGCTCTTGAGCAGGTCCGGGCGGCGCAGGAAAGGTGAATCATTGGGCGTCGCGCCGCCGATGACGACATGGTTGCCGCCGCCTGTCCCGACATGGCGCCCGTCGATCATGAATTTTTCCGTCCCGAGCCGGGACAGGCGAGCTTCTTCGTAAAGCGTCGTGCTGATGGCGACGAGTTCGTCCCAATTGTCGGTCGGGTGGACATTGACCTCGATCACGCCCGGATCGGGCGCGACGCGGATCGCCTGCATGCGCCAGTCGAGGGGCGGGGGATAGCCTTCGATATGGACCGGCAGGTCGAGGTCTTTCGCGGTGGCTTCGACCGCCGCGATCAGCTCCAGGTAATCCTCGAGATAGCCGGTCGGTGGCATGAAGACATGGAGGCGCCCGTTGCGCGTCTCGACCGCCAGCGCGGTGCGCACGTCCGAGGAATAGAGGAGCAGCTGCTGGCCCCAGAGCTGCTGGTCGGGCGCGACCGCGCCGCGACGATATTTCTGGGCGATGGCGTCGGCCTTGGGCAGGGGCAGGCGCGGCTCGGTCGGATCCTGTTCCACGATGAAGGGATAGGAGCTCGGCGGCACATAGGGCAGCGCATTGAGCGGCAATCGAAAGCCGATCGGCGAGTCCCCCGGATGGAGGAAGATCGCGCCGCGCCGCAGCGGCCATTTCTGGCTGATCCAGCTGCGCGTCTGGGTCTGGGCGTTCCAGCGCTGCACCGGCAGGACGAAGCCCGTCGGCGCGTTCAGGCCCTGGCTGAAGACGCGGGCGAAACGCGCGCGCTCCTCCGGCTCGGCGAGCTTGCTGTCGCCGGGCGTGACATTCATCGGAAGTTCCGATTCCTTGAGGATCCATTGCGCCGGATCCTCATAGGCCGGCACGACGTAATCCTCCGGAATCATCAGCTTTTCGGCGACGGTGACGCAGAAGCGACGGGCCTGCTCAACCGTCGCCGGCTGGGCCGGGTTTTCGCGCGCGATCAGATTGACGTCGCGCCAGATCGGCTCGCCGTCCTTGCGCCAGTAGATCGAGAAGGTCCAGCGCGGCAGGCTCTCGCCCGGATACCACTTGCCCTGGCCGTAATGCAGGAAGCCGTTCGGGGCGAATTTCTCGCGCAGGCGCCGGGTCAGGTCGTCGGCGACGGCCCTTTTGGTCGGCCCCACCGCTTCCGTGTTCCATTCCGCCGACTGGTAGTCGTCGATCGAGACGAAGGTCGGCTCGCCGCCCATGGTCAGGCGCACGTCCTGCGCGCGTAAATCCTCGTCCACCTGCTTCCCGAGCTTGTCCAGCGCCTCCCAGGCTTCGTCCGAGAAGGGCGCGGTGACGCGCGGCTTTTCGTCGACGCGCTCGACCGTCATTTCAAAGCCGAAATCGGCGCGGGCGTCGCCGGCAAACGAGCCTTCGATCGGCGCGGCGGAGGCATAATGCGGCGTGGCGGCGAGCGGCAGATGGCCCTCGCCTGCGAACAGGCCGGAGGTCGGATCGAGGCCGATCCAGCCGGCGCCGGGAATATAGACCTCGGCCCAGGCGTGGAGGTCGGTGAAATCGTGATCGGTTCCCGATGGCCCGTCGAGCGATTTCACGTCGGGCTTGAGCTGGATGAGATAGCCCGAGACGAAACGCGCGGCGAAACCGAGATGGCGGAGGATCTGGACCAGCAGCCAGCCGGTGTCGCGGCAGGAGCCGGAGCCCAGCTGCAGCGTCTCCTCCGGCGTCTGCACGCCGGGCTCCATGCGCACGACATATCGGATCTTCTGCTGCAGCGCCTGGTTCAGTTCGACGAGAAAATCGACCGTGCCCTCTTCCTGGCGCGGGATCGCGTCGACATAGGCCTGAAGCAGCGGCCCCGCCGGCTCGGCGCCGATATAGGCGGCGATATCCTTGGCCAGAGACTCCGCATATTGGAACGGGAAAGTCTGGGCGTAATCTTCGATGAAGAAGTCGAAGGGATTGTAGACCGCCATTTCGGCGAGCACGTCCACCGTGATCGAGAACTCGTCGGTCGGCTCGGGAAAGACCAGCCGCGCCAGATAATTGCCGTGCGGATCCTGCTGCCAGTTGATGAAATGGGTCTCGGGCGTGATCTTCAGTGAAAAAGCGAGAACCGGCGTGCGGCAATGAGGCGCCGGGCGCAGGCGCACGATCTGCGGACCGAGCGAAACCGGACGGTCGTAGTTGTAGCGGGTGGAATGATGGAGTTTCGCGAGAATGGCCATTGCGGCAAGCGCCTTTCCTGGCTGCGGCTCTGCTTCTTATGGCGGCTGACGCCCGCGCCTGTCACGTCCGAAAAGAAGGCGTTCGGACTTGGCGAGAGGCGACCTGACTGAAATTTGGGCGCCCTAGCCGAAAGTGGGCGCCGCGTCCTCGGAGGTCACGGGGATGACGTCCACGGCGACGCCGACGTCCTGGCCGCCAGACGAGAGGATCACGCCGTCGATCGGCGAAATATCCGCGTAATCGCGGCCTTCCGCGAGGACGATGTGATCGTCGCCGACGAGGATCTTGTTGGTCGGATCGAGGCCGACCCAGCCGTCGAGCGGGCCGCACCAGACCGCCACCCAGGCGTGGGTGGCGTCGGCGCCCTCGAGCCGCTCCTGGCCGGGCGGCGGCACGGTGCGCAGATAGCCGCTGACATAGCGCGCCGGCAGGCCGATGCCGCGCAGGCCCGCGATCATGATATGGGCGAAGTCCTGACACACGCCCTTCCTCTTCTCGAAGGCTACACCGAGCGGAGTGGAGACCAGCGTCGCCTTCGGGTCATAGTCGAAATCGTCCCAGATGCGCTCCATCAACTCGGTCGCGCCTTCGAGAATCGGGCGGCCGGATGGGAAGGACTTGCGAGCGTAGGCGATCACCGGCTCGTCAAGGGTGACGACCCGGCTCGCGTAGATGAAATGGGCGGGAGATTGCGGCCCGAGGTCGTTGACGCTGAAGGCGTGCTGGCGCACTTCCTCCCAGCTCGGCGTGGCGAGCGGCGCCACCGGGCGCGACACGGCGATGCGGGCGCGCGCCGTCACCGAAAGCTCGCGATGCTCGGACTCGATATGGACGATCTCGAAATCATTGCCGAAGAAGCTCGCGCGCCGGATGCGCCCCGCCGCCGGCGGATCGATGTCGACCCGCACGTCGATGACCCTCTGCCCGGCGCGACTCGTCGGCCGCAGCCGCAGGGCGCAGAGCGAATAGGCGACCGGCGCCTCGTAGCTGTAGGTCGTGATATGGCGGATGTCGTAGATCACGCGAGACCCATCTGCTTTTCGGCGCGCGCGGCGTTGGCGCCCTGCAGGAAATAGCGCGCCGCGATCGCATCGGCGAGGCCCATCAACCGGCGCTCGATCGAGAGGACAAATTCCGCGGTGATGCAGGAAGCCACCTTGGTCTTGAGATCGGCGGCGACTTCGATCGCGATCCGGTTCGGCGCCTCCAGCATGCCGTCGAACCTCAGCACCGGCAGGGTTTCGATATGTTCGGCGAGCCTCTCGGTCTGGAAGGCGACCGAACGCGGGTTGAACGGATCGAGCAGCGCCATGTCGCGCACCGGATAGGGCGCAACGCCCACGATATAGCGCGAGCGATAGGTGATCTGGGAGTCGATCAGGTCGAGCAGCACGTCGAAATCGGCGGCGCGGGCCTGCTCCATGCCGAAGGCGCGCACGAAGCGGCAAGTGTTGACGCCGCGTTCGAGGCGGCGCCCCATTTCGAGGAAGCGCCAGCCGGCGACGCGGTTCATGTTTTCCTGCGCCAGGCCGGAAATGCTCGCCGTCGCCTGGAGGGCGCTGTCGGTCAGCTCCAGGATTTCCGGCTCGTCCAGCGGCACGCGGCCGTCTTCGAGCTTCTGGCTCAGGTCGACGATGATGCGCCATGTGTCGCTGGACAGTCGCTCGCGGATCGCCGAGGCCGTGCGCTGCGAGGCGCGAGCCAGAGAAACCGCCGAGCCATATTCGTCGACATTGAACAGGGCTGCGTTGATGAAAGCCTGAGGCGAAAGCGCGACCTTGGGCTTGGCCGGCACAGCGCCCCAGTCGGTCAGCAATTTGCGCAGGCGCTGCGTGGTCGCGGCGCCTTCCGGAAACATGTCCTCGTTTTCGATCGCGCGCCGCGTCAGGCAGCGGACGAGGCGCAGGGTCGCCTCGGCGCGCTCGACATAGCGGCCGAGCCAGAACAGATTGTCGGCGGCGCGGCTCGGCAGGTTGCCCATGATGCGCCGGATCGCGACGGAATCGCCGCGCGGCAGCAGCGTGGTCGGCTCGACCGGGCGGTTGCCGGCGATCCAGACGTCCGCCGTCTGCACGCCCTGCCCCATGGCGACGGCGCGCGAATCCACCCGGTCCGAAATGCGGCAGAAGCCGCCGGGCATCACCTGGAACTTGCCGTCCGGCCCCATGGCGGCATAGACGCGCAGCACGAAGGGACGCGGCTCCAGCCTGTTGCCGACCCAGACAGGCGTCGTCGAAAGCCGCACCACCTCCTGGCCCACGAAATCGGCGCCGCGCTCGCGGATCGTCGCCGCCAGAGCGGCGCGCTGGTTCTCGGTCAGTTCGCCCGCGATCACCGAGCGGCCGAAGGTCGCCCTCGAGGCCGAACCGCCGAAGGCCGGCGCGATCGCCATGTCCTGCAGCCGCTCCAGCACATGTTCGCGCTCGGCCTCCTGCCCGCACCACCAGGTCGCGATGGTCGGCAGGATCAGCTTTTCGCCGAGAAGGCGGCCGGCGAGATTGGTCATGAAGCCGAGAAGCGCCGGCGTTTCCGCGACGCCCGCGCCGATGGCGTTGGCGACGGCGACATTGCCCTGGCGGATCGTTTCGATCAGTCCCGGCACGCCGAGCTGCGAACTGCTCTTCAGCTCCAGCGGATCGGCGAAATCGGAATCGATGCGCCGCCAGATCACGTCGGCGCGCTTGAGGCCGGCGATGGTCCGGACATGGACCTGGCCGTCGCGCGCCACGAGATCGGCGCCCTCGACCAGGACAAAGCCGAGATAGCGGGCGAGATAGGCCTGTTCGTAATAGGTTTCGCTGTAAGGGCCGGGCGTGTGCAGGCAGATGCGCGGCTCCGATCGGCTGGAGAGCGCCGCGAGCCCCGCCTGGAAGGTCTGGAAGAAGGGCGCCAGGCGCCGGACGTTCATCTCGCGATAGACGTTCTGGAAAGCGCGCGACAGGTTCAGGCGGTTTTCCAGCGCATAACCAAGGCCGGAAGGCGCCTGGGTGCGATCGTTGAGAACCCACCATTGCCCGTCCGGGCCGCGCCCGAGATCGGCGGCGTAGAGACTGAGGAAACGCCCGCCGCGCGGCCCGACGCCAATCATCGGACGCAGAAAATCCGCGCTTCCCGTTACGGCCGCGGCGGGGAGATAACCTCCGGAAATCAGCTCGCCCCTGCCATAGAGATCCTGAAGCAGCCCCTCGAAGGCCTCGGCGCGCTGGATGACGCCCGCCTCGATCACCGCCCAGTCCTGCTTGGAAATCAGCAGGGGCATGTGGCTGAGCGGCCAGGCGCGGTCCACCGTCTCGCCATAGGCGCGATAGGAGACGCCCTGCTCGCGGATGTTGCGCTCGATGGTCTCGAAACGGCGCGCGATGTCGTCGCTGCCGAGCCCGGCCATCTTGTCGAAAAACTCCAGCCAATGGCCGCGCGGGCGCCCTTCGGCGCCGATGAACTCGTCCGGAACGCCCTCGAGCGGCCTGTAGGCCGCCGT
Organism: Pseudomonadota bacterium; assembly: GCA_021780435.1. GTDB lineage: Bacteria > Pseudomonadota > Alphaproteobacteria > Rhizobiales > Beijerinckiaceae > Rhodoblastus. The sequence goes on along the minus strand of JAJXYV010000064.1, from coordinate 334 downwards.
CATCTCCACCAGCCGCCTCGCCTTGGCGTTCGAGGCGCTCCCCGGCGTCGGTCCCAGCATCACCCCCCCTGATTGTCGCGCTTGCCGAATGAATGATGCGGCAAGCGCGCGAAATCCGCCCGGGCCGCAGCCTGCCCCGCGGAAATACTAACCGTCGGCGCGCAACATGATAGCCGTCCGCCGAAAAATTCCGTGGCCGAAAAAGCAGCGCTTCAGCCTATTTTTTAGTCGGCCGCACCGTTTTGACAAAGTCCGGATGGGTGTCGAGCCAGGCGCCGCCGATCAGTTCGACGCAATAGGGGATGGCCGGGAAGACCGCCTTGAGGCAGAGATC
>JAJXYV010000115.1 GCA_021780435.1 Pseudomonadota bacterium | reverse complement strand
GGGTGGGTGCGCCTGCGCGGGCGGCGCCGCGCGCCGGGTCGCCCGGTCACCTATGGCACGACCGAGGCCTTCCTGCTCCATTTCGGTCTGGAGCAGATTTCCGATCTTCCTGGTCTCGATGAGCTGAAGGCGGCGGGCCTGTTCGACGGCCGCCTGCCCAAGGGCTTCGGCGTGCCGCAGCCGCGCGACGACGCCGCCCTGATGGAGGACGAGGAGCCGCTCGGCGACGAGCCGCTCAACGAGGCCTTCGCCTCCGACCTCCCGGAAGAATAAGCCGCCGCCCGATCAGAATTTTCCCTTCTTGCCGCCCTTGTGCGGCTTGCTGCCCTTCCAGTCGCCGGCGTCGCGCGCGTCTTCGCCGCCCGATCCGATTCGCTCGACGCGGACGGCGTCGCCGCCCGGACGGCGCATGTTCTTCAGGAAAGATTCGGCGGCGGGCCCGGCGATCTCGACCTTGCTGTCCTTGGGGAAAATGCGGATCGCGCCGATATCGGCGCGGGTCACGCCGCCCTTGCGGCACAGCATCGGCAGCATCCATTTCGGATCGGCGTTGCGCTCGCGGCCGATGTCGAGGCGGAACCACACGCTGCCTGTCAGGGGCTGGCGTCCGGCGCGCGGCGCCTTGCCGCCGGAAAAATCGGGCGCGTGACCGGGGTCGGAGACTTCCTCGGCCTCCGGCAGGCGCGCGCGCAGCAGGCGCGCCAGGGCGGCGGCGCATTTCTCCGCGCCATGTTCGGCGAGCAGAGCCGCCGCGATCTCGTTTTCCTCCTCGTTCGGCTCGTCGGAGAAGGCCGCGTCGCGCGCCATGCGCTCGCGGTCGAGCTTGCCAATGTCCTCGGCGCTCGGCGGCGCCTGCCAATCCGGGACGACCTTGGCCTCGGCGAGCAGATTTTCCGCGCGTCGTCGCGCCTTCGGCGCCACGAGCAAGACGCTGACGCCTTTTCGCCCGGCGCGGCCGGTGCGGCCCGAGCGGTGCTGCAGCGCCTCGGCGTCATGGGGTAGGTCGGCGTGGATCACGAGGCCGACGGTCGGCAGATCGAGCCCGCGCGCGGCGACGTCGGTGGCGACGCAGACCCGGGCGCGGCCGTCGCGCAGGGCCTGGATCGAAAGATTGCGCTCGTGTTGGCCGAGTTCGCCCGACAGCAGGGCGGCGGTGAAGCCGCGCTCCTGCAGCATGGCCTGCAGGTGGCGCGACGATTCGCGGGTGTTGCAGAAGACGATGGCGGTCGGCGAATCGAAGAAGCGCAGCAGGTTGATCACGACCTTTTCGGTCTCGCGCGGATCGACGCGCACGGCGCGATAATCGATGTCGGCATGGCCCGTTTCGCCGCCCGCCGCCTCGATGCGCAAGGCGTTGCGCTGGTATTTCTTCGCCAGCGCGACGATGCTTTTCGGCATGGTCGCGGAAAAGAGCAGCGTCCGGCGCGTCTCGGGCGTGGCGTCGAGGATGAATTCGAGATCCTCGCGAAAGCCCATGTCGAGCATTTCGTCGGCCTCGTCGAGCGCCGCCGTCGCCAGGCGCGAGAGATCGAGCGCGCCGCGTTCGAGATGGTCGCGCAGTCGGCCTGGCGTGCCGACGACGATCTCGGCGCCGGCCGCGAGCGCGCGGCGTTCCGCGTGGGGATTCATCCCGCCGACGCAGGCGACGACACGCGCGCCCGCCTGCGCATAAAGCCAGCGCAGTTCCTGCGCGACCTGCAGCGCCAGTTCGCGCGTCGGGGCGATGACGAGCCCGAGCGGCGCGCCGCTGTCGGGAACCCGCTCGCCGGCCCCGATCAGGTCCGAGGCCATGGCGAGGCCGAAGGCCACCGTCTTGCCCGAGCCGGTCTGGGCCGAAACCAGAATGTCGCGGCCTTCGGCTTCGGGCCGCAGCACGGCGGCCTGGACGGGCGTGGGCGCGCCATAGCCGTGTTCGGCGAGGGCGCGGGCCAGCGGGGGGCTGGCGTGGTCAAAAGTCAATTCGTTTCCGATCTGTTTGGGTTCGAGGCGGGGACTATTGCCCCCGCCTGGCGGAGGAGGCGAAGCGCAGGGCCTCCTCGGCGGCGCGGAACAGGGCGCGGGCCTTGTTCACGCATTCGCGCTGTTCGCTCGCCGGGTCGGAATCATAGACGATTCCGGCGCCGGATTGGACATGCATCTGGCCGTCCTTGACGACCGAGGTGCGCAAGACGATGCAGGTGTCCATCTCGCCGGCCGCGCCGAAATAGCCGATGCAGCCGCCGTAAATGCCGCGCTTGTCGACTTCCAGCTCGTCGATGATCTCCATGGCGCGCACCTTGGGCGCGCCCGAGACGGTGCCCGCGGGAAAACCCGCGGACAAGGCGTCGATCAGGTCGTGGTTCGGGTCGAGCTTGCCTTCGACATTGGAGACGATGTGCATGACGTGGCTGTAGCGCTCGACGACGAATTGCTCGGTCACGCTGACGGTGCCGATCTCGGCGACCCGGCCCACGTCGTTGCGGCCAAGATCGAGCAGCATGAGATGTTCGGCGCGCTCCTTTTCGTCCGCGAGCAGTTCGCGCTCAAGGGCCTCGTCCTGCTCGCGGGTTTCGCCGCGCCAACGGGTGCCGGCGATGGGCCGGATCGTCACCTTGCCGTCGCGCGCCCGCACCAGGATTTCCGGGCTGGAGCAGACGATCTGGAAATCGGCGAAATCCAGATAGCACAGGAAAGGCGCGGGATTGACGCGGCGCAAGGCCCGATAGAGCGAGAACGCCGGAAGCTGGAAAGGCGAGGTGAAGCGCTGCGAGAGGACGACCTGGAAGATGTCGCCGGCGCGGATATAGGATTTGGCCGCCTCGACCATGCGCATATAGCGCTCCTCGCCGGTGTTGGAAACCGGCTGGTGCGACTGGAGCAGCAGGGCGTCGCCCGCCTGGCCCTCGATCCGCATCGGGCCTTCCAGCACCGCCACGGCTTCTTCGAGGCGGCTGACCGCGTTTTCATAGGCCGTCTTGGCGCTGACGCTGGCTTGCGGGCGAACCGGCGTCACCAGCCAGATCTCGTCGCGCACCGAATCGAAGACGGCCATCAGGGTCGGGCGCACCAGAAGCGCGTCGGGCGTCCCGATCGGGTCGGGCTTGGGCGCGGCGAGGCGCTCCATCTCGCGCACCATGTCATAGCCGAGATAGCCGAACACGCCCGCCGCCATCGGCGGCATTCCCGGCACGGCGGGAATGGCGGATTCGTCCAGCAGCGCCCGCAAGGCGTCGAGCGGCTTTCCCTCGCAGGCGACGAAGCCGGCGCGGTCATGGCGCGCCGAGCGGTTGATCTCGGCCTTGCCGCCGGTCACGCGGAAGATCACGTCGGGGTCGAGGCCGATCATCGAATAGCGCCCCCGGGTCGCGCCGCCTTCGACCGACTCAAGCAGGAAGACGTCGCCCTCGCGCCCATAGGAGAGCTTGAGGAAGGCGGAAACCGGCGTTTCGAGGTCGGCGACGAGGGTCAGGCTGACCAGCGCCGGCTCGCCGGCCTCGTAGCGCGCGGCGAAGGCGCCGAAATCGGGCGTGAACATGGGAGTCCTCTCTATTCCTGCCCGTTGATCGCGCGGAGGGCGGCCTGGTTCACCTGGATGCCCAATTGCGATTGCAGTCCGGAAATATACTGGCTGAAAAGATCGTCGGCGAGGCTCGAGGCCAGCTGCGGCGCGAGCCCGGCCAGCGTGGGGTCTTTCGGATCGAGCGGCGGGGTCGTGGCTTCCGTGACCAAGAACACCATGCGCCCGCCCTGATCGGCCAAAGCCACGCCGGCGCCGCCGAGCGGCGCGCCGAAGATCTGCTGCACGGCGGCTGGCGCAAGGCCCGGCGCCTTGGCGCGCTTGATCGCGTCGGTCTGCTGGACCTTGACGCCCTGCGCAGCCGCGAGGCTGGCGAGGCTTTCGCCGGAATCGAGCTTGCGCGCGAGGTCATTGGCGAGCGCTGCGACCTGTTTCTGGGCCTCGCTCTCCTGCAAGGCCTTGACGACCTGCGGCCGGACCTCGTCGAGCGGCAGCTGGCGCGACGGGTCGATCGCGCTGATCTCGAACCAGTCATAGCCGCCGTCCTTGCGGGAGACCGCGTCGTTGTCGACGCCGACATCCGACGCGAAGATCGCCTTGACCAATTCGGGCGCGGCGGCGAGCGCGGGAATCGGCGTCCCGGGCCGGCCGGCCTCGCCCTTGCCGGCGCCCGAAGCGTCCGTGACATAGGCCTGAGGCGTCAGCCCGACGGCTTCCGCCGCCTGCGAAAGCGTTTTGCCGGAGGCGCGAAGGTCCTCGATCTTGTCGTGGAGCTTCTGGGTTTCGGTCCGGGCCTGCGATTCCGCAAGCTGGGTCTTGATCTGGTCCTTGACCTCGTCGAAGGGCTTGGTCGCGCCGGGCTCGATCTTCGAAACCCGCGCGAGGACGACGCCGAACTTGCCGGGAATCGGCGGGGCGACGCCGGGCTGGGGCAAGGCGAAGGCCGCCTGGGCGACGGCGGGATCGAACATGGCGGCCTTGGTCGTGTCTCCGATGTCGGCCAGCACGCCGCCGGCCTCCTTGTCGGCGGCGACGGCGTCGAAGCTCTCGCCGGCGTCGATCCGCGCGCGGGCCTTGGCGGCGGCGGCCTCGCTCGGGAAAGTCAGCTGGGTGATAACGCGCTTTTCGGGCGTCACATAACGCTCGGCGGCGGTTTGGTCATAGACTTTGCGGGCGGCCTCGTCGGCGATGGCGATGGTCTTGGCGACCTCGCCCGGGCTGACGATCAGGACGTTGACGGAGCGATATTCAGGGCTGCGGTAGGAGTCCTTGCGCATGTCGTACCAGGATTTCACCGCCTCGTCGGATGGGGCAGGGATCTTGGCGAGCTCAGGCGCGGGCAGGATGATGTAGTCCGCCTTGCGCGTCTGATTGGAGAAGGTGTTGACGGCGGAGAGCAGGACGTCGGGGACTTTCAGGCCACCCGTCACGGCCTCGGCGATCTGCTGGCGCAGGGTGGTCTGGCGCTGCTCGCGGATGTAGCTCGTCTCGTTATAGCCATTGTCGCGCAGGATCTGGTCCATGCGATTCTGGTCGAAGGCGCCGTCCGGTCCTGCGAAGGTCTTGTCCGTTCGGATCGTTCGGGCGATCTCCGCGTCGGAAAGGCCGAGGCCGAGGCGCTTCGCGTCCTGGTCGAGCGCCGCGCCGGTCAGGAGTTGGGCCAGCACCTGGCGGTCGAGGCCGAACTGGCGCGCCTCCTCGTTGGTGATGGCGCGGCGCGCCTGGCGCTGGATGCGCTGCAAGGCGTTCTGATAGTCCGTGCGATATTGCTGGACGCTGATTTCCGCGTCGCCGACCGTCGCCAGCTGGTTCGCGCGGAAATTGGTGAACATGTCGCGAATGCCCCATAGGCCGAAGCCGACCACGATCAGCGCGGCGAAGGACGCGAGAATGACGCGGCCAAACACATTTTTCGACATGATCCGAAGACCATCGAGCATCGGACTTTTCCTGTTCTTGCAAGCTCCGGCGGGGCGTCGCCGGGCGCGGGACTATAGAAACGGCGAAGCCTTGGCGCAATCGCGTTTGAGCGGTTGGCGTAAGCCAGAGCGAAAACGCCTTGCCCAGGGCTGTTTGAGCGGTTGGCGTAAGCCAGAGCGAAAACGGCGCGCTTGAAGCCTGTTTAAGCTTTTGGCGCGCGCGCTGCTTTACCTGGCCCCATTTCCAAGAGGCTCCGGCTCTGCTATTCGGGCGCGAATATCAGGGGGAAACAAAATGAGCAATGCAATTCGCCCGCTCGCCGCGGGAAACTGGAAGATGAATGGCGTGACCGCCTCGCTCGCCGAAATCAAGGCGATCGCCGAGGCGGCCGCCACGGAGGCAGGCGGCGCCGACGTGCTGATCTGCCCGCCGGCGACCCTGATTTCCGCGGCCCGCGCGGCCGCGGGCGGCAAGATCGCCATCGGCGGACAGGATTGCCACGCCAAGCCCTCGGGCGCCCATACCGGCGACATTTCCGCCGAACAGCTCAAGGACGCCGGAGCGAGCCATGTCATCGTCGGCCATTCGGAGCGCCGCGCCGATCATGGCGAGAGCGACGAGGCCGTGCGCGCCAAGGCGGAGGCCGCCCTGCGCGCCGGCCTGACCGCCATCGTCTGCGTCGGCGAAACTCATCTCCAGCGCGAGGCCGGCCAGACCCTGACCGTCGTCGGGCGGCAGCTCTCGGGGTCGCTGCCCCATGGCGCGACCGCGCAAAATCTGGTGGTCGCCTATGAGCCGGTCTGGGCGATCGGCACCGGTCTGACCCCGACGCCGGCCGACGTCGCCGAGGTTCACGGCTTCATCCGTCACGAACTTGTCGATCTGATGCCGGGCGAGGGCGCCAAGGTGCGAATCCTTTACGGCGGCTCGGTCAAGCCCTCCAACGCCGCCGAGCTGATGGCGGTCGGGAACGTCAATGGCGCGCTGGTCGGCGGGGCGAGCCTCACCGCCAAGGATTTCATGGGCATCGCGTCGGTTTACAAGTGATCCGCCACCTCGGGGTTTCCATCCGCAGACTTTTGCGATAAGAGGCCCTGACTACGCCGCCGCGGTCGTTTCGCGGCGGCTTTTGCAGTTTGAATGGCGCGATCGCGCCAGGGTGGCCGGTCCGGCGCGGCCGGGTTCTGAGGACTAGACAATGCAGACGGTTCTGATCGTCGTTCATCTCCTGATCGTGGTGGCGCTGATCGCCGTGGTCCTGCTCCAGCGCTCCGAAGGCGGCGCGTTGGGCATGGGCGGCGGCGGCGGCGGGTTCTTTACGGGGCGCGGCCAAGCCAACGCCCTGACGCGGGCGACGGCGATTCTCGCGACCCTGTTTTTCATCACCAGCCTGGCGCTCACCATCCTGGCCTCCTACACTCACAGCCGGAAGTCGATTTTCGAATCGCCCGTCGCGCCCGCGCCGGCTTCGGAGCAGCCGAACGGCGCCGCTCCCGGCGAGGGAACGGTGCTCGACCAGTTGAAGAAGATGGAGAAGTCGGCGCCGCCGGCGCCTCCGGCTCCCGAGCCCGTCCCGGCGCCGCCGCGTTCGCAGTAAGCTTGCGCGTCTCGAGGGGCCGGTTCGCCGGCCCTTCCTTTGAACGAACCCCTGGAATCCCCAAGGACGCATGGCGCCCCGCGCCGCGTCCCGCTTGAAGCTGAGGCAAGCTGCGATGGCGCGGTATATCTTCATCACCGGCGGCGTGGTTTCCTCCCTGGGCAAGGGGCTGGCCTCGGCGGCGCTCGGCGCGCTTCTGCAGGCGCGCGGCTACACGGTGCGGCTGCGCAAGCTCGATCCCTATCTCAATGTCGATCCCGGCACGATGTCGCCCTATCAGCACGGCGAATGTTTCGTGACCGACGACGGCGCGGAAACCGATCTCGACCTCGGCCATTACGAGCGCTTCACCGGGCGTTCCGCGAACAAGCAGGATAACGTCACCACCGGGCGGATCTACCAGGACATCATCGCGCGCGAGCGGCGCGGCGATTACCTCGGCGGCACGGTGCAGGTCATTCCCCACGTCACCAACGCCATCAAGGAATTCATCCTCGACGGCAATTCCGGCCATGACTTCGTGCTGGTCGAGATCGGCGGCACGGTGGGCGACATCGAGGCCATGCCCTTCCTGGAGGCGATCCGCCAACTCGGCAACGACCTGCCGCGCCAGCATTGCGTCTATATCCACCTCACCCTGCTGCCCTATATTCCCTCAGCCGGCGAACTGAAGACCAAGCCGACCCAGCATTCGGTCAAGGAGTTGCGCTCGATCGGCATCCAGCCCGACATCCTGCTCTGCCGGGCCGACCGGTCCATTCCGCCCGAGGAGCGGCGCAAGCTCAGCCTGTTCTGCAATGTCCGGGAGACCGCGGTGATCGAGGCGCTCGACGTCGCCTCGATCTATGACGTGCCGCGCGCCTATCACGCTGCGGGGCTGGATCATGAAGTGCTGGCGGCCTTCGGCATCGAGCCGGCGCCGCGTCCGGACATGGGCCGCTGGAACGCGGTGACCGAGGCGGTCCACAATCCCGAGGGCGAGGTCACCATCGCCATCGTCGGCAAATATACCGGCCTCAAGGACGCTTATAAGTCGCTGATCGAGGCGCTGGCTCATGGCGGCATATCCAACCGCGTGAAGGTCAATCTCGACTGGATCGAGGCGGAAATCTTCGAGCACCAGGATCCGTCGCCCTATCTCGAACATGTCCATGGCATTCTCGTGCCGGGCGGCTTCGGCGCCCGCGGCGCGGAAGGCAAGATCGCGGCGGCGCGTTTCGCCCGCGAACGCATGGTGCCTTATTTCGGCATCTGTTTCGGCATGCAGATGGCGGTGATCGAGGCGGCGCGCTCGCTCGCCGGCATCGCGCAGGCCGGATCGACCGAATTCGGTCCGTCGCCGGAGCCCGTCGTCGGCCTGATGACCGAATGGATGCGCGGCAACGAACTGGAGAAACGCTCGAAAAGCGGCGATCTCGGCGGCACGATGCGGCTCGGCGCCTATCCGGCCTTGCTCAAGGAAGGCTCGAAAATCGCCGAAATTTACGGCGCGACCCATATTTCCGAGCGCCACCGCCATCGTTACGAGGTCAACATGGGCTATCGCGAAAGGCTGGAAGCCTGCGGCCTGATCTTCGCCGGGACCTCGCCGGATGGCCTGCTGCCGGAGACTGTCGAATTCGCCGACCATCCCTGGTTCATTGGCGTGCAATATCATCCCGAGCTGAAGTCGCGGCCCTTCGAGCCGCACCCGCTCTTCGCCAGCTTCATCGCCGCCGCCAAGGCGCAGAGCCGGCTGGTGTGATTTTCAATCCTCGATCGGCGGGGCAGCGGCCTCGCTGAAGCCCGCGGCGGCGAGGCGGTCCAGCGTCGCTGCGAGCCCTGCGGTGTCGGGGCAGATCGTCAGGGACGTCATCTTCCTCCAGCGCAAATGGGCGATGTGGCAACCGAAATTCTCGGTCCGGATATCATCCGCCCCTTCGTTGCTCTCCCGCCAATCGACCACGGCCACGCTATTCCACGGCGGGCCGGCGACCTGAATCGCCGTGATGTCAAATCGGATTCCCGGCAAAAGGCGATAGAGCCGTTCGTACCAGGCCTTGGTCGCCGCGAGGGAATGGCGCGCGCCGCCCATGGCGGAGCGGCCCAGGAAGCGATGGACGAAACGCGGCGCGAAGCCGTCCAGCACAGGTTTGGCGTCGCCCCGGCCGACGGCGTCGAAAAGGGCGACGATCTGGCCGCGGACAATCGAATGATACATGCGGGCCTCCTGATCTCGTT
>JAJXYV010000062.1:2157-9348 GCA_021780435.1 Pseudomonadota bacterium | reverse complement strand
GACTTGCCGGCGGCGGGAACCGGCGAGCGGCGGGGGCTCGTCGGCGTTTCATCCGACGGCGTCTCGCGCTTCGGCTCGATGCCGTCCTTCAACAGGCCGACGATCTCCTCGCCGGTCAGCGTCTCATATTCGATCAAGGCCTTGGCGAGCCTTTCAAGCTCGTCGCGCCTTTCGGTGATGATCCGGCGGGCCTCGGCCTGTCCCGCTTCGACCAGACGGCGCACCTCGCTGTCGATCTTCTGCGAGGTCGATTCCGAGATGTTCTGCTGGCGGCCCATGGAATAGCCCAGGAAAACCTCTTCCTGGTTCTCGCCATACATGACGGTGCCGAGTTCGTCCGAGAAGCCCCAGCGGGTCACCATCGCCCGGGCGAGCTTGGTCGCCGCCTCGATGTCGCTTTGCGCGCCCGAGGTCACCTTTTCCTTGCCGAAGACGATCTCTTCGGAGACGCGGCCGCCCATCAGCACGGCGAGGCGCGAGGTCATCTGCTCGTAGCTCATCGACAGCTTGTCGCGCTCGGGCAACTGCATGACCATGCCAAGCGCGCGACCGCGCGGGATGATCGTCGCCTTGTGGACCGGGTCGGTGGCCGGGACATTCAGGGCCACGATGGCGTGGCCGCCTTCATGATAGGCGGTCAGCTTCTTTTCGTCCTCCGTCATGACCATGGTGCGGCGCTCGGCGCCCATCATGATCTTGTCCTTGGCGTCCTCGAACTCGTCCTTCGTCACGACCCGCTTGCCGCGCCGCGCGGCGAGCAGGGCGGCCTCGTTGACCAGATTCATCAGGTCGGCGCCGGAAAAGCCGGGGGTGCCGCGGGCGACGACCTTGAGATCGACGTCCGGCGACAGCGGCACTTTGCGCGCATGGACCTTCAGGATCCTCTCGCGGCCGATCACATCCGGATTCGGCACGACGATCTGGCGGTCGAAACGGCCGGGACGCAGAAGGGCGGGGTCGAGCACGTCGGGGCGGTTGGTCGCGGCGATGAGGATGATGCCCTCATTGGCCTCGAAGCCGTCCATCTCGACCAGCAGCTGGTTCAGGGTCTGCTCGCGCTCGTCGTTGCCGCCGCCCAGTCCCGCGCCACGATGGCGGCCGACGGCGTCGATCTCGTCGATGAAGATGATGCAGGGCGCGTTTTTCTTCGCCTGTTCGAACATGTCGCGGACGCGGCTGGCGCCGACGCCGACGAACATTTCAACGAAGTCCGAGCCGGAAATGGTGAAGAACGGCACATTGGCTTCGCCGGCGATGGCGCGGGCGAGCAGGGTCTTGCCGGTGCCGGGCGGGCCGACCAGCAGCACGCCGCGCGGGATGCGTCCGCCCAGGCGCTGGAACTTCTGCGGGTCCTTCAGGAATTCGACGATTTCCTGCAGATCCTCCTTGGCCTCGTCCACGCCGGCGACATCCTCGAAGGTCACGCGGCCATGAGCCTCGGTCAGCAGCTTGGCCTTGGATTTGCCGAAGCCCATCGCCTTGCCGCCGGCGCCCTGCATCTGGCGCGACAGGAAGATCCACATGCCGATGAACGCGATCAGCGGCAGGCCGTTGACCAGCAGCGTCACCAGCCAGTTGTTGCCGTCGGACGGCGGCTTGGCGGTGATCTGGACGTTCTTCTTGTAGAGATTGTTCACCAGCGAAGGGTCGTTGGGAGAATAAGTCGTGAAGGCCTTGCCATCGGTGTAATGGCCGGCGATCTCCGATCCGGAAATGGTGACGTCGCGGATGCGGCCCTGATCGGCTTCGGTGAGGAGCTGACTGAAATTGATTTCCTGCGTCGGCGCGTGTTCGCTCGGCTTCTGGAACAGGACCACGAGCGCGACCACGAGAAGAACGATGATCACCCATAAAGCGAAATTGCGGAAATTCGGATTCATCTGCTGTCCTGCGGAGCCTCGTCGGTCGAGCGTCGCTCGTTGTTCTCAGATATGTAGGCCCGGCGCGCGGCCTTGCCAAGTGAACTCAGGCGCTAACAAGCGAACTCGGGCGCTAATCAGACGAAAGGTCTGGAAAATCGCGCCTTTGCCCCGCCGCGCCGCGCCGCCGCCTCGGCTCTCGCCGCAACGACAGGAAGCCCTCCGCGGAGAGGCTCGCCGCGCAGCCGCCCAGCGTCCCATGAAACGGCGCACGATTGTTATATGCCAATTGCAGCTTTTGCGTGAAAAGCTCGAGTCTTTCAAGTCTGGCCGGCGCCGCGCCGGCGCGTTCTTCGATCGCCAGCGCGAGAAAGCGCTCGAAAACCGCCACAGGGATGCTTTGCGCCAGGCGCAGATCATAATCGTCACTTTCCGGCTTTTTTGCGCGCGCCATGAGGTCGCGCGCCGCGCTGTCGAGCGCCTCGTCGGCCTTGCGCGCGCGCGCGCCGAATTTCTCCAGCCGCTCTGGAGTCAGGCCGAGGTCCCGCAGGGCCGGGGCGAGCGCGCGCCAGCGGGCGCGGGCGAAAACGGGGTTGGAATTGGCCGGATCAATAAAAAAATCCTGGCCTTCGCGGCGGCAATAATCGATCAGCTCTGCTTTCCGCAGCCCGAGCAGGGGGCGAACCAGCCTGCCGTCAGTGAAGCCTTGGTCGCGCGCCATGCCCGAAAGCCCGGCGATCCCGCTGCCGCGCGCCAGGCGGATGAGAATTGTCTCCCATTGGTCGTCGGCGTGATGCGCGGTGGCGACCGCGTCGGCGCCGACCGCGCGGGCCTGTTCGAACAGCAAGGCATAGCGGGCTTCGCGCGCCTTTTCCTGCACGCCCGTCTGCGGCTTTTCGCCGCGCCAGACAAGGATTTCATGGGGCAGGCCGAGCGCGCGCGCCCAGCGGCCGACCTGGTCGGCTTCAGCGGCCGAGTCCAGCCGCAGGCCATGGTCGACCGTCGCGGCGTGGAGGGCAGGCTTTGCGCCGGCGTCGCGCCAGCTTCGGGCGAGCCGCATCAGCGCCAGGGAATCCGGCCCACCGGACACCGCGATCAGCAGGCCGGAAAAATGTTCGAATCCGGCGAACAGTTGGCCGGGGTCGAAGGGATCGGGTCGGTTCAGCAAGCGGCCTTTTTCGCCTCGCGCTCGGCGGCGCTCTTTTCGGAGGGCGAAGCGTTCGGATATTTGCGCGGCAATTCCGAGAAGAAGGCGCAGGCCTGCTCCTTGGCGCCCAAAGCGTTGAGCGAAACCCCGAGCTTGACCATGGCGTCGGGAGCGACCGGGCTTTTGGCGAAATCGGTGGCGATCTTCAGGAATTGCTCGGCCGCTTCGCGATGGCGGCTCTGGTAATAATAAGCCTCGCCGAGGTGATAGATCGCCGGCGCAATCAGGCGGCTGTGCGGGTTTTTCTGGACGAAGGCGGCGAAGGCCTGCTGCGCGGCGTCGTAGCGCCGCACCTTGAGTTGCTCGATGGCGGCGTCATAATCCGCCTTGACTGGATCCGCGGGGGCGGCGGCCGGCGCCGGGGCGACTGGCGCGGGCTCGACGGCGGCGACCGAAGAACCGGCGCCGCGCAGCGAGGGCGGCGTCAGGTCGAGCGGGCCGGAGGGCGTCTCGGCGGCGCTGGCCGACGAAACGGGTTGAGCCGGCCGCTCCACAGGCTTGCTCGCGGAATCGGCCGAGCCCAAAGCCAGTGGGGCGCCGGGGGCGTTGGGCTGCGACGAGGGGTCGAAGGCGTCGTGGCGCCGGCCATCGGCGCCGACCGTGACCGAGGGCGCCGCCGCGGGGGGCGGGAGATCGGCCGCGACCGCTGGATTGGCCGCGACAGGGGGAACGGCGTCCAAGGGCGTTGCGTCCGGCGCGTTGTCGGCGACATTCGCGCGGGGCGCCGCGGCGTCGCCGTCCATGACGTCGGAACGGCGCTGCGGCGTCGTGGCTGCAGGACGGCCGGCTGGCGCGGGTCTGGCGGCGCTGTCCTGGAAGCGCGAGTCCACATCCATCTGGAACTTGCGCAGCTGGTCCTCGAGGCGCTTGACCTGAAATTGCAATTGCTCGACCTGGCCATTCAGCGTCCGCACCTGGCTCTCCAGACGGTCGACGCGCAGCAGCGAGGACGTGTCGTTGCTCGCCGCCGCGTCGCCGCCCTGGTTCTGCACATTGGCCGGCGGGCGGTCGAAAAACTGGGCCCGCGCGGCGCCGGCGCCCGCAACGAGCGCGGCCGCGGCGGTTGCGGCGACCAATGTCTTGCGCGGCGGGGCGAAGCGAAAGGCGCCCGACGACAGAATAGCCATCTTTTCTCCATGCCTTGGCGAAAATCGATATGGACTTAACATATCTCGCGCCGCGATGAGGTGAAAAAGTGGCGCCGGCGTCGTTTTGGCGCCATGCAAGCAAAAAAACGCCGCGACCTCGCGGCCGCGGCGTTTTCTTGACCTCGCCGACTTCGTCAGCTCTGGCCGCCCTTGAGAACCGTGACCGCGCGGCGGTTCTGCGACCAGCAGGAAATGTCGTCGCAAACGGCGACAGGGCGTTCCTTGCCATAGGAGATGGTCTTGATGCGCGACGCGGCGACGCCGCGCGAAATCAGGTAGCTTTTGGCGGCTTCGGCGCGGCGGGCGCCGAGGGCGAAATTATATTCGCGGGTGCCGCGTTCGTCGGCGTGGCCCTCGACGGTGAAGGCGTAATTGCCGTAGCGGTTGAGCCAGGTCGCCTGCTTGTCGAGCGTGGCTTGGGCGGTCGCGTTCAATTCGCTGGAATCGCTGTCAAAAAAGACGCGGTCGCCGACATTGACGGCGAAATCCTGCTGAGAGCCGGGCGTGGCCGCGCCTGCCGCGCCGACGCCGACCCCCGCGCCGCCGCGTCCGTCGACGGCGGACAAGTCGGTCGGGTTCTTGGCGCAGGCCCCGAGAGCCAGGGCCGCGGCGAGAACGGCGGCGTGTTTGAGGCCGACCATCGAGCCGATTTTTTTCATCCGGTACGCTCCTGTTGCTGACGGCCGGGGCCGCGATCGACGCCGGCTTTGGCGCCATTCCCGCTGTCCGGCTGTCGTCATGCTCAGTTCAACTGCCTTCCCGCTTGGCTGGAATGCGACGCGGGCTCTGCCTCAAGTCCTAATCCGCGAATGTTAAGCGAAGGTTCTCGTAACCTTGACGAAAGGTTAGAAAATCCGGCGACTTTGTGACCTTCGTCGGTATGGTTAACAAGCCGTTCATGGCGGGAATGGGGCGCCAAGCCAAATCAAGCGCACGGTTGGCGCATGCCAGAGCGAACGTCCAAGCCCCCCGGGCGAGCGGTCGGTGTAAGCCAGAGCGAGGGGCTGAATGATTCTCACCCCAGCAGGGAGCTCCAGGAGGGGTCGGAGGCGAAATTCGGGGTCGCCACGGGCGACTCGCCCCGGCCGAAAATGTCGATCATGAACAATTTCGGACCGCCGCTGGCATTGCGGAAGAACATCACATAGAGACCGTTCGGCGCCCAGGTCGGCCCCTCGTTGTGGAATCCTTCGACGAGGATGCGTTCGCCCGAGCCGTCGGGCTTGATCACGCCGATGCCAAACTTGCCGTTGGCCTGGCGGGTGAAGGCGATATAGTCGCCCTTGGGCGACCAGACCGGCGTCGAATAGCGTCCGTCGCCGAAGGAAATGCGGGTGGCGCCGCCGCCGCCCGAACCCATGACATAGATCTGCTGGGTTCCGCCGCGGTCGGATTCGAAGCAGATCCGCGTCCCGTCCGGCGAATAGCAGGGCGAGGTGTCGATGGCCGAGGAATCCGTCAGCCGGGTCGTCGTGCGCGAGCGCAGGTCCATGCTGTAGAGATTGGCGACGCCATTGTTCTCCAACGACATGACGACGCGCTGTCCGTCGGGCGAGAAGCGCGGCGAGAAGGTCATGCCGGGGAAATTGCCGACGACCTCGCGCTGGCCGGTGTCGATGTTGAACAGGAAGACGCGCGGATCCTCGGCGCCGAAGGACATATAAGCGAGTTCCTGCGAATTGGGCGAGAAGCGCGGCGTCACCACGAGGTCCTCGCCGCGCGTCAGATAGCGCACGTTCGCGCCGTCCTGGTCCATGATCGCCAGCCTCTTGCGGCGGTTCTCGCGCGGGCCGGATTCGTCCACGAAGGCGATGCGGGTGTCGAAGAAGCCCCCTTCGCCCGTGACCTTGGTGAAGATCGAATCCGAAATGATGTGAGCGACGCGCCGGGAATTGTTGGGATCGGTGACATATTGCTGGCCGGCCGCCTGCGTCCCGGTTCCGACGTCCCAAAGCCGGAATTCGGTCTTCATTCGCCCGTCCGGTCCGCGCCCGGCGCGCCCCGCCACGACATATTGGGCGTTCAGCGCCTTGAAAGCCGCCATGTTCGGCGCGGCGTCGGGATTGGCCGCCGCGCCGGCGGCGCCGGCGTCCACAGGATTGATGAAGACCGAGCGCTTGAAATTGTTGAAGATGATCCCGCTCATTGCCGCGCCGGAATCGCCGGCGAAGGGAATAATAACGATATTGACCGGCGTGAAATTGCCGCCGCCGTGCACGTCGAGATAGCGTTCGCCGCGGGAAATGCGACCGAACAGGGGACTCAGGGCGAGGCCGCCAAGGAGGGCGGCGGCGGCGCGGCGAGTAGGGGCGAAGGACTTTGACGAGGTCATTTCGGGCAGGGTCCT
The DNA here is from genome assembly GCA_021780435.1 of Pseudomonadota bacterium. Taxonomy (GTDB): domain Bacteria; phylum Pseudomonadota; class Alphaproteobacteria; order Rhizobiales; family Beijerinckiaceae; genus Rhodoblastus. The sequence continues at coordinate 2,787 of JAJXYV010000062.1, read as the reverse complement.
GGTTGTTCGCGCGGGCTGCCGGAGCCCGCCAAGTGGATCCATTTCAAGCGGCTAGTTCAGGATTTCCGGGTCGAAACCGACCACCCAGTCCTTCCACTGATCATAATAGGGCTGGTATTGGGCGGGAATGCGAAGGGGATTGCAGCGGCGCACCGCGCGCAGGGCGCTTTCCGCCAGGCCGCGCAACGAGGGATCGGAGGGCGGGTTCAGCAGCGCGGGCTGGCCCGCGAGCGAGCCGTCCGGGCGATAGGACACGCGGATCTTGGCGATATATTTCTCGCCGCCGGTCAGCGGCAGATAACTCCAGCACTGCTTGTACTGCTCCTGCAGCAGGGCGTTCAACGAATCCGAGAGCGACGGCGACATTTTCGCGCCGGACGCATGGGGCGCGCCGAGCGAGGCCGTCCGATTGACTTCGCGGCCGGTGGTGAATTTCGCCTCGGGCGCTTCGCGGTTCAGCAGTTTGGCGACTTCTCCGAGGTCTGGCGTGCGATGCGACGGAGCGCTCTCGTCGCCGGATTTCGGCTTCGGCGCGGCCTTGTCCTTGGTCTCGCTGAGCAGCTTGGCGACTTCATCGAGCTTCGGCGGCTTCGGGACAGGCTTTTCTGGCGGCTTGGGCGGCGTCGGCTT
>JAJXYV010000062.1:0-2057 GCA_021780435.1 Pseudomonadota bacterium | reverse complement strand
CGGCGTCTTGGCCACGGGCGGGGGCGGCGGCGTCGGGCGCGGCGGTGGCGTCGGCGGGGTGGGCGGCGTCTGGTCGGCTTCACCGGGGTCGGGCAGGCGCTTCAGCGGCGGCGGCGGAACGGGAACGTCGCGCTTGGCCTCGGGCGTCGGCGGGGTCGGCTTGGTTTCGGGCAGGTCGGCGACCTTGTCGGCGCGCGGCTTGTTTGTCTGCTTGGCGGACTTTTCGCCCTGCATGATCTCGTGGAACTGGCTTTCCGTGATCGCCTCGACCGGAATCGCCTCGGTCGCATCCTCGAATTTCTGCTCCCGTGAAAAATGGACGAGCAGAATCGCCAGCAGTCCGAGATGGACCGCCGCGGATACGAGAAAGCCCGGCTCCGAACGCGAAAACCTCACTTCGTCAGAACCTTACTTCGCTTTCTGGTCGTTTTCCTGGCTGGTGACCAGGGCGACCTTCTTGAATCCCGCCGCCGTGAGATCGGACATGATCTCGGCGACGCGGCCATAGGGCACCTGTTTGGAGGCCCGGACATAGATGCGCTCGTCCGTTCCGTCCTTGGCCTGGGCCTGGACGCCCGCGACAAGGTCGGTTTCGGCGATTTTCTGGTCCATCAGAAAAATGTCGCCCTGATCGTCGATGGCGATGGCGATCGGCTTCTTGTCGATATTGAGCTCGCCAGCCTTGGTCGCCGGCAGGTCGATCGGCACGCCCGAGGACAGGAGCGGCGCGGCGACCATGAAGATGATGAGCAGGACCAGCATGACGTCGATGAAGGGCGTCATGTTGATGTCGGCCATGGCGCGATAACGCGGCACGCCGCGCCGGCGCCGCCCGCCTTTTCCGCCTGTCGAGACAGCCATCCCCATATCCGCCTCCTCAGGCCACGTTGCTGCGCGAACCGGCGTGCTGGTCGATCTGGCGCGACAGAATGGCGGAGAATTCGTCGGCGAAGCTCTCCATCTTGGCCTGGGTCTTGGCGACGTCGCCGGAGAGCTTGTTATAGGCGATCAGCGCCGGAATGGCCGCGAACAGGCCGATGGCGGTGGCGAAAAGCGCTTCGGCGATGCCGGGCGCGACGACCGCGAGCGAAGTGTTCTTCGAGGCCGCGATCGAGCGGAAGGAGGTCATGATGCCCCAGACCGTGCCGAACAGGCCGATGAAGGGGCCGGCCGAAGCGACCGTCGCCAGCACCAGAAGGTTGGATTCGAGCTTTTCGACCTCGCGGGCGATGGAGACGTCGAGCACTTTTTCGATGCGCGACTGCAGGCCGACGAAGGAGGCGTGGGCGTTCTGGAAGGAGCGCTTCCATTCGCGCATGGCGGCGACGAAGAGCGAGGCGGTCGCCATGGTCGGGCGCGCCGCGAGCGAATGATAGAGGTCTTCGAGCGAGTTGCCGGACCAGAAGACATTTTCGAAATCGTCGATGGCGGCGCGTGTGCGGCGGACAGCCAAGGTCTTGTCGATGATGATCGCCCAGCACCAGACGGAGGCGGAGAGAAGCCCCATCATCACCAGTTTCACGACGATCGAGGCGCTCCAGAACATGGCGAAGATGGAGGCCTCGCCGCCGGCGGCGGCGAGCGGGGTGGCGGCGATTTCATTCATGAGATTTGTCCTCGCAAATCCTGCGGCGCGCGTCGGGCGTTTCGCGCGCGCGAACATCTGCAGTGGAATTCGGTCAATTCTGCGGCCCGCATCGTTCAAAATGATCCGGCGCTTTTCACGTCCAGTTAAGCCCGTTACAAGGTTAATAATAGGTTACGCTGCGACGCAGCAATCATTTTTCGCTCCATTGCGGCCGCGAAAAGGCCTCGGCGCGCCGGAATGGCGCGAAACCGCGGGGAGCCATTCACGGCGGGACGAAAGGCGTTTTACGTCACGGCGCGGGGGTGGAGCGTCCCAACTCGAGCTTGTCGCGGATTTCGCGGGGCAGGCGGCGCGGCTTGCCGTCGGCGAGCGCCGCGATCAGGACCTTGGCCGTGAAGAGAATGTCCGCGTCGCGACGCACGATCTGTTCCAGTTCGATCGCGGCGGCGGAAATTCTGAGGGGCTGGGT
>JAJXYV010000146.1 GCA_021780435.1 Pseudomonadota bacterium | reverse complement strand
ATTTCAGGCCGGTCGGGAAGCCGGCGCCGCCGCGCCCGCGCAGGCCCGAGGCCTTCATCTCGGCGATGATCCAGTCCTTGCCCTTTTCGAGCAGGCCCTTGGTGTTGTCCCAGGCGCCGCGCTTGCGTGCGCCCTCGAGGCCCCAGTCGCCATAACCGTAGAGATTCTGGAAGATGCGGTCCTTGTCCTGAAGCATCCTCTTCTCCTCATTTCCCCGGATTGGCGGGCTGGGCGGCCGCGTGCGAATCGCTGAGCGGCCCGCTCTGTCCGTCGGCGCCATAGAATTCGGTCAACGCGGTCAGGCCGCCGAGCGGCTCTGAGCGCCGGCGTCCGTTCTGCGGGCCGACATGGACCGGACGGCCGGCCGCGAGGTCGTCGAGCAGTTTGGTGAAGCTCGCCGCGTCGAGATCCTCGTAATAATCGTCATTGATTTGCACCATCGGGGCGTTGCAGCAGGCGCCGAGGCATTCGACCTCGAGCCAGGAGAACAGGCCGTCCGCCGTGACCTGACGCTGGGGGCCGATGCGTTCGCCGCAGATGCGGATGAGCGCGTCCGCGCCGTTCAGCATGCAGGGCGTGGTGCCGCAAAGCTGGATGAAGAACTTGCCGACCGGCTCGAGGTTGAACATCGTGTAGAAAGTCGCGACCTCGAGCACGCGGATATAGGGCATGCCCAAAAGGTCGGCGACCTTCTCGATCGCCTTTTGCGGCAGCCAGTAGTCATGCTGCTTCTGCGCCTTCCACAGGGCCGGAATGACCGCCGACGCCTGCCGGCCCGGCGGGTATTTGGCGATCTGTGCGTCAAGCCAGGCGCGATTCTCCGGCGTGAACTCGAAGCTCTCGGGCTGATTCTCGGCGAGGCGGCGCGTGCTCATGATGACTGTTTTCCGTTGGGGCCGCGAACATCACGGTAGACGAGGAAAGCGGCGACCAGGGCGGCGCCGATGAGAATGCCGAAATCCGACTGCGGCTGGACCAGGGGCGCGCCGTCCGACCAGCGCATCAGCAGCAAGGCGGCGATGGCGGAAAGGAAGCCCGACAGGAGGAAATGCGCGTTCTTGCGCAGCGACTCGCTGATCGTCAACGGTCGACCTCCCCGAACACGATGTCCTGCGCGCCGAGGATGGCAGACACGTCGGCCAGCATGTGCCCGCGACTCAACATGTCCATCGCCTGAAGATGGGCGAAGCCCGGCGCGCGGATCTTGCACTTGTAGGGCTTGTCGGTGCCGTCGGAGACGAGATAGACGCCGAATTCTCCCTTGGGCGCCTCGACCGCCGCATAAACCTCGCCGGCCGGAACGCGAAAACCTTCGGTGAAGAGCTTGAAATGATGGATCAGCGATTCCATCGAGCGCTTCATCTCGGGCCGGCGCGGCGGCGTGATCTTGTGATTCGGAGCGAGCACCGGGCCTTCATTGGCGCGGTCGAGCAGTTTGTTCACGCATTGCCGCATGATGCGGACCGACTGGCGCATTTCTTCCAGGCGGACGACCTGGCGATCATAGCAATCGCCATGCTGGCCGACCGGAATGTCGAATTCCATTTCCTCGTAGCATTCATAGGGCTGCGCCCGGCGCAGGTCCCAGGCGGCGCCGGAGCCGCGCAGCACCGGGCCCGAGAAGCCCCATTTCCAGCATTCCTCCAGCGTCACGACGCCGATATCGACGTTGCGCTGCTTGAAGATGCGGTTCTCGACAAACAGGTCTTCGAGATCGTCGCAGAGGTTGAGGAACGGATCGAGCCAGGCGCCGATATCCTCGATCAACTTGGTCGGCAGGTCCTTGGCCACGCCGCCGGGGCGGAAATAATTGGCGTGCATGCGCGCGCCGGACGCCCGCTCATAGAAGACCATGAGCTTTTCGCGCTCCTCGAAGCCCCAGACCGGCGGGGTCAGGGCGCCGACGTCCATCGCCTGGGTCGTGACGTTCAGGATATGCGAGAGGAGACGGCCGATTTCGCAATAGAGCACGCGGATGAGCTGGGCGCGGCGCGGAACCTCGACGCCGAGCAGCTTCTCGATGCCGAGACAGAAGGCATGCTCCTGATTCATCGGCGCGCAATAGTCGAGCCGATCGAAATAGGGCGTGTTCTGCATATAGGTGCGGGCTTCCATCAGCTTCTCGGTGCCGCGATGCAGCAGGCCGATATGCGGATCGACGCGCTCAACCACCTCGCCATCGAGCTCCAGCACGAGACGCAGAACGCCGTGCGCCGCAGGATGCTGCGGCCCGAAATTGATCGAGAAATTGCGCGGGGCCTGTTCGGAGATCTGTTGTTCGCCCATCAGATTTTCACCTCGACGCCATCTTTCCGCATTTGAGCCTGCGCCGCCTTCATGGCCTGAGGCACGACATAGGTCTGCATCAGGGGCATGATCTGCGCCAGCCGCGCCGACAAGGTCGGCATTTTCTTCAGCGCGCTCGCGCCAACCGGCGTGGACTGGAACTGGATTAGCGCATCCAGCTCGTCCTTGTTCATGATCTCGGTCAGGGTCAGCACGGCCGCTTCTTCCAGCGTCCGCCCATTGTCCTCGAACAGATTCGCGAGGAAGGCGGAGACGAAAGCCTGGGCCTGATCGTCGGTGATTCCCGGATTCTTCGTCCGCACCTCATGATCGACGCTCTGGACCAGGAAAGGCGCGCTCTTCTGCACCATCCCGCTCATGTTGTAGCTCTTGGCGAAGACCCGCGCCGCCGCCACGGTCGCCGGATCCTGGGCCTTGAGCTGCTCCTCGATCCGTCCGGGCGCCATCACGTCCGCCGCCGCGGCCGCATCCCCCGCGCCCTGCGCGCGCGCGCCGCCCCACGGGGCCAAAGCGCTCAGCGTGGCGATGACAGCCGCGAAAGCCAGGGTTCGGGCGGCGACGGGCATCGAATCACACCTGCCTGGTCGCTTTTTCGTCGCCGGGAAGCTCGTAATGCGCGGCTTCCCAGGGCGAGAGGAAATCGAAGCTGCGATATTCCTGACTGAGCCTGGTCGGCTCGTAGACGACGCGCTTCTGCTCGTCGTCGTAGCGGACCTCGACATAGCCGGACATCGGGAAGTCCTTGCGCAATGGATGGCCGTCGAAGCCGTAATCCGTCAGCATCCGGCGCAGGTCCGGGTGGTTGGCGAAGAGCACGCCGTACATGTCATAAGCTTCGCGCTCGAACCAGTTCGCCGCCGGCCACACATCGATACAGCTGTCGACGGGCGTGGCCTCGTCGGTCATGCATTTGGCGCGGATGCGCAGATTGGCCTTCGGATCGAGCAGATGCGCCACGACGTCGAAGCGCCTCTCGCGCGCCGGCCAATCCACGGCGGTCAGGTCGATGAAGCAGACGAAGCCGTTGTCGCGCAGGAAGGCCAGGGACGGAACCCAGTTCTTCGCCTCGAACACGACCGTCAGCTCGTCACAGGCGATATCCGCCGCCAGGACGGCGCCACCCAGGCTCGACCAGATCTTCCCGGACAAAGCCTTCAGCTTGTCCCGCAGGACGGCCGCGTGATCCGTGGCGGCGGCGTTCACCTCGTTGGCCATGCTCCAACCCCATTGCGGCTTGCGCCGAAGAAAAGATCAGGACGCGCCGCCCGGCGCGTCGGAGTTCTTGCCGCCCATTCCCAAAAGCCAGTGACTTTTCAGCAATAAGCAGTCGTTTGCGCATATTCCGATTCGAAAAGCCTGCGACTTTTCGGGACTATGCGTCAGCGTTCGATCGTGCCGGTGCGGCGGATCTTGCGCTGCAGCAGCATGATTCCATAGAGCAGCGCCTCGGCCGACGGCGGGCAGCCCGGCACATAGACATCGACCGGAACCACGCGGTCGCAGCCGCGCACCACCGAATAGGAATAATGGTAATAGCCGCCGCCATTGGCGCAGGAGCCCATGGAGATGACGTAGCGCGGCTCGGGCATCTGGTCGTAAACCTTGCGCAGGGCCGGCGCCATTTTGTTGGTCAGCGTCCCCGCGACGATCATCACGTCCGACTGGCGCGGCGAGGCGCGCGGGGCGAAGCCGAATCGCTCGACGTCGTAGCGCGGCATCGCCGCCTGCATCATTTCGACCGCGCAGCACGCGAGGCCGAAGGTCATCCACATCAGCGAACCGGTGCGCGCCCAGTTGATCAGCTCGTCCGTCGCCGTGACGAGAAAGCCCTTGTCGGCCAGTTGGTCGTTGATCGCCAGGAAGGTGGGATCATCCGAACCGATCAGCTTGCCGGTGCGCGGGTCCAGAACCCCGCGCGGCGCGGGCGCGACCAGAGTCTGGCCCTTTTCGGAGGTCAATCCCATTCCAGGGCTCCCTTCTTCCACTCATAGATGAAGCCGACGGTCAGCACGCCGAGGAAAGCCATCATCGACCAGAACCCGAAGACGCCGATCTTGCGGAAGGCGACGGCCCAGGGGAACAGGAAGGCGACTTCCAGGTCGAAGATGATGAAGAGCAGCGACACCAGATAAAACCGGACGTCGAATTTCATGCGCGCGTCGTCGAAGGCGTTGAATCCGCACTCATAGGCGGAGAGCTTTTCAGCGTCGGGCGCTTTGAAGGCGAGCAGGAAGGGCGCGATCATCAGCGCCCCGGAAATGACCGCCGAAAGAGCGATGAAGATCACCAGCGGCAGATAATCATTCAGGAGAACCGGCATGGGATGGATATCCTCGCTCTCAACTGTCCTGGCGCGGTCGTCGGGCTCGCCCCGGCTGACCGGGGTCGGGCCAACCGCCTGGCCGCTGGATCCAAGTGGTTCCGTATCGCAGCGCCGCGCCGCGCGCAAGGCTAAAGCGCGTCGAAACTTCGGGCCGCGTGCCGGCGGCCGATTTCGGATGGGCGTCGATTTCCTCAGCAAAACCAAGGATTTTCGCGAGACGCCTCCAGGCCGGAGGGCAGGAAGCGCGGCGCCCCATCCGAAAGTCGGAGCCAACGCGTGCTGCATAGCACAAGAAAACGGCCGCCATAGGCCGCCGCGCGCAAAATAAGACGCAAATAAACGCAAAACGCGCTATCGCGCGCGGGAGCGTTAAAAGATCGATTTGTGGGGAATGGCGAGAGAGACGGGGCTCGAACCCGCGACCTCCGGCGTGACAGGCCGGCGCTCTAACCAACTGAGCTACTCCCCCGCTCGACCGCGACGCAACCGCGTCGACCGGAGGCCTGCGAATTAAGACAGCCTCGCCCCCAAGTCAAGCGCCGATATGGCGATTTCGTGAAACCTTGGGTCCACGCGCGGCCTGTCCGACGGAAAGGCTCAAAAGCCGCGACTCGCAAGCCGCCAACGGGCCATTTCCGGCGGCGTCACATAGTGCAGCTTGCCCGAGGGAATGCGCTCGGCGAATCGAATCAGGTCGCGGCTGACGCCCATTCGCGCGCTGTAGCGCATCAGCATCGCGGCCATGGAGCCGTCATCATAGACGCGGTGGGTCTCTTCGTTGAACATGCCCTCAGCCATATTGGCGAACATGCGATGGATGCCGAGGCTCGTTCCGCGCGGCGCCACGCGCTTGACGCCGCCCATGAAGGCATAGACGCAGGCCGAGAGGCATTGGTTGCCGACGACGGTCGCCGCGCCGATTCGCCGGAACATCTGCCCCAGCTCCATCGACGCCACGACATAGCCACCCTGCGAATTGAGCAGGACAACCGTCCGCATATCGCGATCGCCGATATTTTCGCGCAGGAAGGCAAGGAAGTCGTCGGGGGTCGAATTGGTGATCTGCCCCTCCGCGACGATGACGCGCGGGCAATGCGCCCGGCAGCCGTCGGTAGAGATGCTCCGAAGGTGGAAATCCATGGCCGCGGCGCGGCCCGGAACGGAGACAAGAAAAGAGAGCGCCGTCAGCGCGAGAGCGAAAGCGGGCGCCAGCCGGACATATTTCCTGGCCGCCATCGGATTTCCTTCAGTCGTGGTGGGCGGTGACGGGCTCGAACCGCCGACCCTCTCGGTGTAAACGAGATGCTCTACCAACTGAGCTAACCGCCCGACCTGCCGCGGCCAGCTGTCCGCTGGACCGGTTATTCCGCCGTGATAGGTCGCGCCGCCGCCGCTGGCAACAGGGAATTTCGCCGCCGCAGGCGTTCGGCGGGCCATCGGACGATCGGAGCCCGGGGCGCATTCTTTCCACGCCCCGGGCTCCGGAAGAAGGTCACTTGTTGACGACGTCCTTGAGCTGGGCGCCGGGCTTGAAGCGGACGCTCTTGGAAGCCGGAATTTCGATTTCCTTGCCGGTCGCCGGATTGCGGCCCTTGCCAGCGGCGCGGGTCTTCACCGAGAAGGTGCCGAAGCCGACGAGACGAACTTCCTCGCCCTTGCGCAGCGCGTCGGTAATCGCGGCCATCACAGCGTCCAGCGCGGCGCCGGCGGCGGCCTTCGAGCTCTCAGTCGCTTCCGCCACCGCGTCGATCAATTCGGCTTTGTTGGTCATTTGATTTTCCCTTGATTAGGGCCGTCCTCTCCGACGGCGCCAGGATGACAGTCCGCGGCGAGCCCCACGCCGCCGGAATTCGATTTCTGTCGAGGCGCGGACGAATAAGGCGCCGCGAACGCGGCCGCAACTCGAATCGAGCCTTTTCGACGTCGACACTTTCCCTTTGAATCCCCTGCAAAGCAAGCGATCCCGCGCGAATCAGCGGCAAATTGGCGAAAAAAAAGCCCGTTTTGCGCTGCATGCAGAATGTGCAATGCAAAAGGCCGGGACGCGAGGCGTCCCGGCCTGTTTTTCGCGGCGGCGCGTGGGGCGCGTCAGTGCGCGACCACCCCGACCGACTCATCCTCGATCTCGGCCGATTCCGGCTTGACCGCGCCTTCTTCCCAGGTGATCGGCTCCGGCATACGCAGAAGCGCGTGGCGCAGAACCTCCTCCATGCGGGAAACCGGCACGATTTCGAGGTTGTTTTTCACCGAGTCCGGAATGTCCACCAGATCCTTGGCGTTGTCTTCCGGAATCAGGACCTTCTTCAGCCCGCCGCGCAGAGCCGCGAGCAGCTTTTCCTTGAGTCCGCCAATCGGCAGCACCCGGCCGCGCAAGGTGACCTCGCCGGTCATGGCGATGTCGCGGCGAACCGGAATGCCCGTCATGATCGAGACGATGCCGGTGGCCATCGCCACGCCCGCCGACGGGCCGTCCTTGGGCGTCGCGCCTTCCGGCACGTGCACATGGATGTCGCGCCGATCGAACAGCGGCGGCTCGATGCCGAAATCAACCGCGCGGGACCGCACATAGGACGCGGCCGCGGAGATCGACTCCTTCATGACGTCGCGCAAATTACCGGTGACCGTCATCCGGCCCTTGCCCGGCATCATCACGCCTTCGACCGTCAGCAATTCGCCGCCGACCTCCGTCCAGGCGAGCCCGGTGACCACGCCGACCTGATCCTCCAGCTCCGCCTCGCCATAGCGGAAGCGCGGCACGCCGAGATAGACTTCGACATTGTCCTCATTGATGACGACCTTGTCGATCTTCGGCTTGGAGAGCAGGATCTCCTTCACTGCCTTCCGGGCGAGGTTGGAGATTTCACGCTCCAGGTTGCGAACGCCCGCCTCGCGGGTGTAGCGGCGAATGATCTTGGTCAGCGCCGCGTCCTCGATCGACCATTCCGTCGGGCTGAGCCCGTGCTTCTTGGTCGCCGCGGGAATCAGGTGCTTGCGCGCAATCACCGTCTTTTCCTGTTCGGTATAGCCGGCGATGCGGATGATTTCCATGCGGTCCATCAACGGCGCCGGGATGTTCAGCGTGTTGGCGGTCGTCACGAACATCACGTTCGACAGGTCATAGTCGACCTCGAGGTAATGGTCGTTGAAGGTCGCATTCTGCTCGGGGTCGAGCACCTCCAGCAGCGCCGAGGACGGATCGCCGCGGAAATCCATGCCCATTTTGTCGATCTCGTCGAGCAGGAAGAGCGGATTGGAGGTCTTCGCCTTGCGCATGGACTGGATCAGCTTGCCGGGCATGGAGCCGATATAGGTCCGCCGGTGGCCGCGGATCTCCGCCTCGTCGCGCACGCCGCCGAGCGACATGCGGACGAATTCGCGGCCCGTGGCCTTGGCGATCGACTTGCCGAGCGAGGTCTTGCCGACGCCGGGCGGGCCGACGAGGCACAGGATCGGGCCGGTCAGCTTGTTGGCCCGGCTCTGCACGGCGAGATATTCGATGATCCGTTCCTTGACCTTGTCCAGACCATAGTGCTCGGCGTCAAGCAATTCCTGCGCCGAACCCAGGTCCTTCTTGATCTTGGAGCGCTTGTTCCACGGGATGGAGACGAGCCAGTCGAGATAGTTGCGCACGACCGTCGCTTCCGCGGACATCGGCGACATCTGGCGAAGCTTCTTCAGCTCGGCCATCGCCTTGTCGTTCGCCTCCTTCGACAGCTTGGTCCTCTTGATCTTCTCCTCGAGCTCGGAGAGATCGTCCTTGCCGTCCTCGTCGCCCAGCTCCTTCTGAATGGCCTTCATCTGCTCATTCAGATAATATTCGCGCTGGGTCTTCTCCATCTGCCGCTTGACGCGCGTGCGGATGCGCTTCTCGACCTGGAGGACCGAGATTTCGCTCTCCATCAGCGCCAGGCACTTCTCCAGGCGCTTGGTGACGGAGGTCATTTCCAGCACCGCCTGGCGGTCGGTGATCTTGACCGACAGATGCGAGGCGACGGTGTCGGCGAGCTTGCTGGGATCGTCGATCTGCGCGACCGCCGAGACGACCTCGGGCGAGACCTTCTTGTTCAGCTTCACATAGCCGTCGAATTCGGACGCGACCGAGCGCGCCAAAGCCTCGGCCTCGACCGGGTCCGGCGTCTCTTCGGGCGTGACCTCGGCCTCGGCCTCGTAATATTCCTCGGTGCGGACATAGTCCTTGACCTTGGCGCGCGCCATGCCCTCGACCAGCACCTTGACGGTGCCGTCGGGCAGCTTCAGCAGTTGCAACACGCTGGCGAGCACGCCGGCCGAATAGACGGCCTCGGGCTTCGGGTCATCTTCCGCCGCGTTCTTCTGGGTCGCGAGCAGGATGAACTTGTCGGCCTTCATCACCTCTTCGAGCGCGCGGATGCTCTTCTCGCGGCCGACGAAGAGCGGCACGATCATGTGCGGGAACACCACGATGTCGCGCAGCGGCAGCACCGGATATTTCTCGGTCACGCCGGGAGGAGGAAGCACGCGCTTGGGACTGGTCATGGATCAGATCCTATCTGTAATGGCGCGCCGGACGATCGGGAAGGACGGTCCGGTCCGCCCATGAAGCGTTGACGCTCCGGCCCATCGCGGCCCCGGTGGATCCGGAGACGGTCAGCGGCGCCGGAGGCTGCCGCCCCATGCGCCGCTCGACCTGTTCAAGCATCGGCGGCGATCGGGTTAACATAAAGGGCAGATGGGGGCGCCGCGCACCGCTTTCAAGCCGCCTTCAAGCTCGCCGCCAGGCGAATCCGCCGCCCCCTTCTCACACC
>JAJXYV010000221.1 GCA_021780435.1 Pseudomonadota bacterium | reverse complement strand
GCGAGCTATGCCGGCAATGACGAAGCCGCGAAGGCGTTCAACGCCGAAACCGGCATCAATGTCTACAAATGGGACGTGTCCGACTATGACGCCTGCGTCGCCGGCATCGCCAAGGTCGAGGCCGACCTCGGCCCGATCGACGTCCTGGTCAACAACGCCGGCATCACCAAGGACGGCATGTTCCACAAGATGACCAAGGACCAATGGTATGCGGTCATCAACACCAATCTGAACTCGCTGTTCAACATGACCCGCCCGGTCTGGGAGGGCATGCGCGCCCGCAAGTTCGGCCGCGTGGTCTGCATTTCCTCGATCAACGGCCAGAAGGGCCAGATGGGCCAGGCCAATTATTCCGCCGCCAAGGCCGGCGACATCGGCTTCGTCAAGGCCCTGGCCCAGGAAGGCGCGCGCGCCGGCATTACCGTCAACGCCATCTGCCCGGGTTATATCGCCACGGAAATGGTCAAGGCGATCGACCCGGCCGTCGTCGAGAAGGCGATCCTGCCGCACATTCCGGTCGGCCGCCTTGGCGAGCCGGAGGAAATCGCCCGCGCGGTTGTGTTCCTCGCCGCCGACGACGCCGGATTCATCACCGGTTCGACCATTTCCGCCAACGGCGGCCAATATATGGTCTGATCCGACCGTGACGGCAGCCCGTCCGCTCCCGTGCGGCTCGTGAACGCAACCCGCGCCTCGATACCGCCGCCGCGACGAACAGGTTAGAATTGCATGACGGCCGGAACAGATCCGGCCGTCATTTTATTTGGCGGGATCCGAGGATGAATTACAGGGTTTGGGCGGTTCGCGCCGGTGGCGAAAGCGAGGCCGATCCTCTTTTCATCGAGCATGGGCAGATCGCGCTCAGTTTCCGCGACGCAAACGAGGATCTCAGCGCTCTGCCCGCGCAACGCGCCGCCTTCAAGGATGTCTTCGCCCGCACGTCCGGCGAGACGAAGCCCGGGGCGATCCCGGTGCAGGCGGGCCAGCTCTTTCGCTTCGTCCACGAAATGAAGATCGGCGACCGCGTGATCTATCCCCGCAAGATCGACCGCACCTTGCTCTGGGGCGAGGTTTCCACCCCCTATATCTATGATCGCTCCGCCAATCCCGACTTTCCGCACCGGCGCGGCGTGCGCTGGCTGGCCTCGCTCAGCCGCGACCTCTTCTCCCAAGGCGCGCTCTACGAGCTGGGCTCCGTGCTCACCTTGTTCGAAGTGCGCAATTTCGCCAATGAGTTCATCCGGCGCTTCGAACCGGCCTCGGACGAGGGTCCGGCGAACTCCTCAAGCCTTACCGAGGACGAAACCCAGGCCCGGGTGACGCGGGACATTGCCGAAACCACCCGGGATTTCATTTCGAAAAAGCTCAAGACGGAGTTCAAGGGCTTCCCGCTGGAGCCCTTCGTCGCCGACCTGTTCCGCGCCATGGGCTATAACGCCCATGCGACCCGCGCCGTGCGCGACGACGGCATCGACGTGATCGCCCATCGCGACGAACTGGGAATCGAGCCGCCGATCCTGAAGATCCAGGTCAAGGCGCATGACGGCAATATCGGTCCGGATCTGGTCAAGGCCTTTTACGCCATGATCCACGACCGCGACGTCGGCATCTTCATCACCACGGGGGGCTATACCGCCGCCGCCCAGGATTTCGCCCGGACCAAGGGCAATCTGAAACTCGTGGACGGTTTGGAGTTTGTCAGCCTGATCGAGAAATATTACGACGGGCTCGACCTGAAATTCCGCAAGCAGATCCCGCTGCGGCGCATGCTGGTGCCCGACGTCCTGCCCGACGAATGACTTTGCCGGCCCTTTACGGCGAGCATCCAACCAAAGAAAAAGGCCGGCGGAACGCCGGCCTTGGACTGCGCGATCAAACGCGAGGATCAGTCTTCCTGCGACTTGACCGTGAGAACCTGACGGCCCTTGTACATGCCGGACTTCAGGTCAATGTGATGCGGACGGCGCAATTCGCCCGAGTCCTTGTCCTCGACATAGGTCGGGGCGGCGAGGGCGTCGGCCGAGCGGCGGAAGCCGCGCTTCATCGGCGAGGTTTTTCTCTTCGGAACAGCCATTTCTAAAACTCCAGTCCGGCCGCAACGCCGGCCGGATCAGGCGACAGAGGCGCGCGGGGAAATTCAAGAGCGCGTCTCTTACAGGCAAAAAGCCAAAAAGGCTAGCCCGCGCGGCAAAAAAGCTGAGCCCGCCCTTCAGGCGAAAAGATCGAGCTCGAAGGCCCCCGCCACATGGCGAGGCGGACGGCGGGGCGCGATGAGCACCGCGTCGCCCCGGAGCGCGCAATCGCTCGCCCAGGGATGGGCGGCAAGCCAGACGCGGACGGCGCGGGAGAGACGAGCGACCTTGCGCGCGTCGATCGCTATCTGCGCGGCCTCGTAGGTTGGGCGCGCCTTGACCTCGACAAAGGCGACGAGCTGTCCACGCCGGGCGACGATGTCGATTTCGCCGCCAGAGGCCGAATAGTTCCGCGCCAGGATCCGGAAGAACTTGAGCCGCAGCCAGAACGCGGCCAAGGCCTCGGCGCGCAAGCCGAAGACCCGCGCTGCGGCGCGGCTGGTCATGACCGCCCGCCCTCGGAGGACAACTCCAGCGCGCGGGCATAGACCTTGCGACGCGGCTGGCCCGTCTCGGCGGCGACGACGCTGGCGGCGTCCTTGAGCGAAAACTTGTCCAGGGCGGCGCGAATCTTGTCGTCGAGCGCATTGCCGTCGAACGCTGGGGCCGCCTCGCCGGGCGGCGCCACCAGCAGGACGATTTCGCCCTTGGGCGCCCCCTCGCGCTCGTAATCCGCCGCGAGCGCGCCCAGCGCGCCGCGGCGCACCGATTCGAAATGCTTGGTCAACTCGCGGGCGACCGCGGCTTCACGCGGCCCCAGCACCGCCGCAAGGTCGGCCAGCGTCTCCGCCAGGCGCCGCGGCGACTCGAAAAAGACCAGGGTGCCGGGAATCGCAGCCAGTTCGGCGATGCGCGCGCGGCGGGCGCCGCTCTTGGCCGGCAGGAAGCCCTCGAAGAAGAACCGATCCGTCGGCAGGCCCGCCACCACCAGCGCCGCCAGCACGGCCGAGGGACCGGGCGCCGAAGTGACGGGAATTCCCTCCGCCAGGGCTTCGCCGACGAGCTTGAAGCCCGGATCGGACACCAGCGGCGTGCCAGCGTCGGAAATAAGCGCCAGCCTTTCGCCCTTCTTCAACCGCGCGATCAACTGCGGCCGCATCGCCTCGGCATTATGTTCGTGATAGGCGATCAGCGGCGTGGCGATGCCGTAATGCGCCATGAGATGACGGCTGACCCGCGTGTCCTCGGCGATCACCGCGTCCGCGGCCGCAAGCGTGGAGAGCGCCCGCAAGGTGATGTCGCGCAAATTGCCGATCGGCGTCGCCACGACATGAAGCCCCGGAGCGATTGACTCGGCCTCAGCGCGCAGGCCGAAGGCGACGAAAGACGCGGGAGCGGAGGACGAGAGCGAAGCCGGATGCGCCATCAGCGCGCCTTTCGTTCGATAAAAACAACAAATGTTCTCTTTATAGAACTCGGTATAGGGGAAGGCCCCCCGCCTCGCAAGTTCGGCTTGCCGCGTCGTTTTGGCCGATGTTGCCAGAGGCTGCGCCTTTGCTTAAGACATTTCTTTCAGGCTCTGCGGGCCGATGGGCGATCGAAGCGCCCGGCGGACCGCCGAGGGGCAGGAACGAATTGCGCATGCCAAAGGAATCTTTCGCCGTCGCGCGGCGCTCTTTCTTGCGGGCGGTCCTGCTGGGCGGCGCGGCGAGCTTGTCCGCCTGTTCGGTCACCGGCCTGAAGAACCATGAGGAGCCAGGCGCGCCGACCCCACCGGCGACGCCCGCCGCCAACGCGACCACGCTTGGCAACGGCCCGGTGAAGGTCGCCCTCATCCTGCCCCTGACCCAGGGCGCCGGGCCAAGCGCCGTCGGCGTCTCCATGCGCAACGCCGCAGAGCTCGCGGTCCTGGAATCGGGCGCGAATGACATCACGCTCCTCGTCAAGGACGACCGTTCGACGCCGGAAGGCGCCAAGGACGCCGCCCAGGCCGCCATCTCAGAGGGAGCGGAATTGATTCTCGGCCCGCTGTTCGCTGCGGACGTCCGCGCCGCGGCCGAAGTCGCCCGCCCGGCGGGCAAACCGATCATCGCCTTCTCAACCGATCTCTCGACCGCCTCACGCGGTGTCTATCTCCTGTCCTTCCTGGTCGAAGGCTATGCCGAGCGGATCGTGGATTACGCTTCGAGCCAGGGCAAGAAATCCGTCGCGGTCCTCGCGCCCGAAAACGATTACGCCAATGTCGCGACGGGCGCGCTGCAGCAGGCGGCGGCGCGGCGCGGCATGCGCGTCGCGCTGATCGAACGATACAAACCCGGCGCCGTCGCTGCCTCCGCCGCCAACATTGCCGCCCTTGGGGCGCAGATCGACTGCATCTTCATCCCGGAACAGGCGGCGGCCATGCCCGAGGTCGCCAAGGCGCTGACCGCGAATGGCATCGATTCCCGCAAGATCCAGATCCTCGGCACCGGCCTGTGGAATGACGTGCGCGTTCTGAGCCTGCCCGCCCTGCAGGGCGCCTGGTTCGCCACGCCCGAAAACGCCGGCTTCACCGCCTTCGCCCAGCGCTACCGCGCCAAATTCAATTCGGACCCGACCCGCGTGGCGACGCTGGCGTATGACGCCGTTTCGCTCGCCGCGGCCCTCGCCCGCACGCAGGGCGCCCGACGCTACAGTGAAGACGTCCTGACCAGTCAGACCGGCTTCAACGGCGCCGACGGCGTCTTCCGCTTCAAAGCCGACGGGAGCAACGAGCGCGGACTCGCTGTCGTGCAGATCAACAACGGAACGACCACCGTGATCAGCCCCGCGCCGCGCTCGCTGTGATCGTGATCGAATCGACGTTCCCCGCCGTTTCGCCTGATTTTCCGTTATGATGGCCAGCGTGCGAATCATCGCGCCACCCAAACCGTTCACCGAGGAAGCTTCGCATTGACCGCCGCCAACGAAACCGCGCCTGACAGCAACGCAAACGAATATGGCGCGGAATCGATCAAGGTTTTGCGTGGGCTCGACGCCGTGCGCAAACGTCCCGGCATGTATATCGGCGACACCGACGACGGCTCCGGCCTCCACCACATGGTCTATGAGGTGGTCGACAACGCCATCGACGAGGCGCTCGCTGGCCACGCCACCCTCGTCACCGTGACCCTGAACGCCGACGGCTCCTGCACCGTCACCGACAATGGCCGCGGCATTCCGACGGGACTTCATCCGGAAGAAGGCGTGTCGGCGGCCGAAGTCATCATGACCCAGCTCCACGCCGGCGGTAAATTCGACCAGAATTCCTACAAGGTTTCGGGCGGCCTCCACGGCGTCGGCGTCTCGGTCGTCAACGCCTTGTCCTCCACGCTCGGCCTGCGCATCTGGCGCGACGGCCTGGAGCACGAGATCGATTTCGCCCATGGCGACGCCGTCGCCCCGCTCAAGGTCGTCGGCGAGGCGCCGATCGTCGACGGCAAGCCGAAGCGCGGCACCTCGGTGACCTTCCTGCCCAGCCCCGAGACTTTTTCGCATACCGAATTCGACTATGCGACGATCGAGCACCGGCTGCGCGAACTGGCCTTCCTCAATTCCGGCGTCCATATCGTCCTGACCGACGCGCGCCATGCCGAAATCAGGACGGAAAATCTTTATTATGAGGGCGGTCTCGAAGCCTTCGTGCGCTATCTCGATCGCGCCAAGACGCCGCTGATCGGCAAACCGGTGCAGATGCGCGGCGAGCGCGACGGCATCACGGTCGAGGCCTCGTTGTGGTGGAACGATTCCTACCACGAGAATGTGCTGGTCTTCACCAACAACATCCCGCAGCGTGACGGCGGCGCCCATCTCGCGGGCTTCCGCGCCGCGTTGACCCGCCAGATCACCGGCTATGCCGAAAGCTCCGGCCTCGCCAAGAAGGAAAAGGTCGATCTTACCGGCGACGACTGCCGCGAAGGCCTGACCTGCGTCGTTTCGGTCAAGGTTCCGGACCCCAAATTCTCCTCGCAGACCAAGGACAAGCTCGTCTCCTCGGAAGTGCGACCGGTGGTCGAGGGTATCGTCAACGAGGCGCTCAGCCAATGGCTCGAGGAAAACCCCCCTGAGGCGAAGACGGTCGTGGGCAAGGTGGTCGAGGCGGCCTCGGCCCGCGAGGCCGCGCGCAAGGCGCGTGAGCTGACCCGCCGCAAGGGCGCGCTCGACGTCGCCAATCTGCCGGGCAAACTCGCCGACTGCCAGGAGCGCGACCCGGCCAAGGCTGAACTCTTCATCGTCGAGGGCGATTCGGCGGGCGGCTCCGCCAAACAGGGCCGCGCCCGCGAATATCAGGCCGTCCTGCCCCTGCGCGGAAAAATTCTCAATGTCGAGCGCGCGCGCTTCGACAAGATGCTGTCCAGCGAGCAGATCGGCACGCTGATCACCGCGCTCGGCGCCGGCATCGGCCATGACGAGTTCAATCTCGAAAAGCTGCGCTATCACAAGATCATCGTGATGACCGACGCGGACGTGGACGGCTCCCATATCCGCACCTTGCTTCTCACCTTCTTCTATCGCCAGATGCGGCCGCTCATCGAGAACGGCTATCTCTATATCGCCCAGCCGCCGCTCTTTAAGGTCAAGCGCGGTTCGTCCGAGCAATATCTCAAGGACGAGAAGGCGATGGACGATTACCTGATCAACAATGGCGTCGATGGCGCCGTGCTGCGTCTCGACCATGGCGAGGAGCGCGCCGGCGCAGATCTGCGCGCCCTCGTCGAGGATGCGCGGCTGATCCGCAATGTGCTCGGCCAGCTGCACAGCCGCTACAATCGCTGCGCGGTGGAGCAGGCGGCCATCGCCGGCGCGCTCAAGCCGGTTTCGGCGCTCGGCGACGACGAGGCCGCGGCGCGCGCGCAGGAAATGGCGGCGCGGCTCGACGCCCTCGCCGACGAAATCGAGCGCGGCTGGGAAGGCCGGGTCGAAAACGGCGGCTATATCCTGACTCGCACCTTGCGCGGGGTGAAACAGGCGATCACGCTCGACGCCGGTCTGCTGGCTTCCGCCGAGGCCCGTCGCCTCGACGAGCGGGCGGAGAGCCTGCGCCAGATCTATGCGACGCCGGCGCGCCTGCTGCGCAAGAGCGAGGAAAGCCGGATCGCCGGCCCGACCGCCTTACTCGACGCCATCCTCGCCGCCGGCGGCAAGGGCGTCACCCAGCAACGTTACAAAGGCCTCGGCGAGATGAACCCGGAACAGCTCTGGGAGACGACCCTCGACCGCAACGCCCGCTCGCTGCTCCAGGTCAAGATCAAGGAAGGTGACGAGGCCGAGGACCTCTTCGTCAAGCTGATGGGCGACGTGGTCGAACCCCGACGCGAATTCATCCAGGACAACGCGCTGAACGTCGCCAATCTGGACGTGTGATCATTTGTCCCCGTCTGGACAACGCCGGACGGTCTGCTGATGATTTAGGCGGCCGCTTTTGCGCCGAAACGTCTTATTTCATCGTTGTCGAGTGGGTTGCCGAGGAATTGTTCCAAGACATGCCAGTTTGCGTTCGTGCCTTGCATGATTGAACGCCCCATGTGATCGAGAACAATAGAATTAAGATCTCCGCCGCCCCCTGAACAGGACGCGGGCTCCGAATGGGAAGCCACGCCGCACCGCGATCTGGACGCGGTCAATCGCGCGCTCCGAGGCATCAAAGGCAAGCCAGGGAAAAGGAGCGGGCGGGCGTTTCGGCTGAGAATTCATCGCCTTGGCGCGCTCCGTAAACAAGACGAACGATCATCGCTCGAAACTCAAACGCCGCATCAACCAGGTCACTGCCAGCAAAATCGTCGAAGAAAAAAGCAGCGCCGTCTGTTGAGCGCGTGGAGAGAAGCGGCTGGTTCGTCTGATCCTCCATCATTTTTCGCTGACCCGCGCCGCGATCTCCGCAATCTGCGCGGTCGCCTCAGTCTGGCGCCGGTGAAAGACGGATCGGCTCCAATGTCGCGGCGAATATTTGTACGCCACCGTGCTATGGAGAGCGACCGCGCGGCGAAGTTCGTGCAGATCCAGGAACAGGGTTCGCTGAAATCGCTCGGCGGATCCTTCGGCCAAATAACGGGCGAGCGTCCGGCTCAGCAGGCCCGGCCCGGTCGCCAGCCAGACCACGTCGCTATCGCCGCGGTTGATCGAGACGATGGCGTTTTTGAGCGCTTCCTCGATGACTGGATGACCGGGCGCCGCGCCGATGAAATTATTGCCGGCGGTTCCCCAATCTTCCTGGTGCAGGATGAGATCCTTGCCGCCGGGATCGAGGGTCGAAATCGATGCGATGCAGCGATCGTCGGCGTCGACGTAAAAGCCGCCGGCGCGATAGAGCCAGATCAGGCGAAACAGGTCCGCCTGACTCGCGGGCTCCCTCACGAGCTCGAAGGCCTCGGCGGCGCCTTGGATTCCCGTTTCACGGATATAGGCGCGCGCATCAGCTTTGGAGAAAAGCCGATAGGCAAAATCGGCGTGCGTCGCGCGCCATTCGTCAGAAAGCGCCTGGACGTCGTCAGGAATATCCTCGTCCCAATATTGCATGATTTGGCGGGGAATGGGCGAGGCTTGGCTCGCGCCCCCCACGGGCGATGACGCGAAACGGTCCGCGCGTCGCAGTTCGACCAAGAAATGCAACGCGGCGGGCGTATAGGCGGGATTTTCCTTGATCAGCGCGGCCAAGGTGGCGACAGGATCGCTCGACGCCAAGCCGGCGCCCAAAAGCGCGAGAGTGACGCCGTCCAACCGATATTCATCGAGAAGTTGCCCGAGAACCGATTGGGTCGGTCGGCAAACGCCGCCATGGTGAAGACGGTGGTGCGGGTTGCTGCGGACAGAGGCGTTCAGATGTTTTTGGCACCCCTTCACGTCCACGACGAGAAGGCACGCCCGGGCGGCCCATTCGCTGAGGGCCGGCTCGGAGGGGTTGAGCTTCAGGCCCTCGAGAAACTGGTCGAGCGCCAGGTCGGGCCGCCATCGCGCCATTTCGATCAGGCCGCGAAGCAGATGGATGCGAGTCATCTCTCGGGCGCTGGCCTTCGGGCGGGAATCGATCACCCGCAAAGCCTCGTCGAATGCGCCAAGGGTCGTGAACATTTCGACCTTTTGTGCCCACAACTCGAAATGACCGGGAAATTTCCCGGCGCCAGTCTGGAGCGTTGCGGCGGCAAGCGAAAAATCGCCCCGGTCTCGCAGGAGCCGGGTTCGGATGCTGAAAATTTCCGGCAATGGACCAAAACGCGCCTCGCATTGCGCCAGAATTTCCTGCGTCTCGGATATCCTCCCCAGTTTCGCGAGCGTGAGGGCGAGCTGAAGCGAAGGCTCCGGATGGGATGAATCGATTTCGAGAGCTCTTTTGCGCAAGGC
>JAJXYV010000213.1 GCA_021780435.1 Pseudomonadota bacterium | reverse complement strand
CGTGTCTCAGTCCCAATGTGGCTGATCATCCTCTCAGACCAGCTACCGATCGTCGCCTTGGTGAGCCATTACCTCACCAACTAGCTAATCGGACGCGGGCCAATCCTTCGGCGATAAATCTTTCCCCAAAAGGGCTTATCCGGTATTAGCTCAAGTTTCCCTGAGTTATTCCGAACCAAAGGGTATGTTCCCACGTGTTCCTCACCCGTCTGCCACTCCGTATTGCTACGGCGTTCGACTTGCATGTGTTAGGCCTGCCGCCAGCGTTCGTTCTGAGCCAGGATCAAACTCTCAAGTTGTATGAGAATCCGTCCCGACTAGTCACTGTCATAAAACCTGCGTCCTTCTCAGGACACAGTGTCGACGAGTCCCAAGCACACCCGATCTCTCACCACCTCACGGCGTAAGGATCGCGATGAACTTGAAAATACGTGACCGTCGGTTCTGTTCCTCACGCAAGCCTCAATCCCCTAAAGGACCAAGAGCTTCGCAGGGACTTCCGCCGTCCACGTTTCTCTTTCTTCCGATTCAATTGTCAAACAGCAAGACCGACCAATCTAAAGCATCCGCCATAAGGCTTCAACCTTAATCTTCGGCAACACGAAACCACCCTGGCCTCACAGCCAGCGAACCCCTCAAGGCTCTAATGGAGACGCGTCAGCGCCCCGCCGCTTCAATCCGCGGCGACGCCGTCGATGGCCGGCTTATAGGGCGACCAATCCCCACAGGTCAAGACGCTTTTTTGAAAAAACGCCGAAAATTTTGGTTTTGTCCGGAAATCAAGGCCCTAGGCGCAAGAACGCTTCGCGGCGCCCGTTCTCGATACGCCGTATTTGGGCCATCATTGCACGGTCTATCTCTCCACGCCCTTTCCGGTTTTTGCGAGACAAGAGACAGGAACGGCGCTAAAGGCTGATTTCTGCAGCGACTCTTTCCGGAGACAGGCAAAAAAATTGCGTTCTGTTCCCTTCGGCGCAGTCCGACCTTCCCGCATTGGAAAGCGCGGCGCGTTCCTCGCCTCGATCGGCGTGGAGCCGCCGATCGAGGCGCAGGGCGACCGCCTGGGGACAGAAAGTCAACGCCGCGTCTCCCCGCGCTGGCTCGCGGGCACGGGACTGACCGGACTGATCGGCGCCGGACTGCTTGGCGGCGCCATTTACGCCGCCTTCGATCGCGAGGCCAATTTTGCGGAAGCCCCGACGCGCGCGGTTCTCGTCCGCCGCGAACAGCCGGAGGCCTCGGGCGTCAACACGAAGAAGGGCGACCGCCTCCTCAAGGCGGTGGACATCGTCGCCGCAAAACAGACCTTCAAAGCCGCGACCGCCGTCAAGGTCGGGGACAAGGAGGTCATGAAAACCCACAATTTTACCCGCGTCGCGACAACCTTGACCCAGACGGAGACCGGGCTCGCCGCGGACGTGCCCGACTTCAACCCGCTCAAGCTTCTGGCCGATTCAAATAATCCGCCGCCCGACACATCAGAGCCTGCGCCGGCCGAAGAAGACGCCGACGTGAGCTTCACCTCCGCCGATCTCTATCCCGTGCCGCTCACCGAGCAGAGCGCGACGCTCTCTCTGGATGAAGTGCGCGCCCAGGTCGCTGAGAGCGTCAAGAACGCGCACAGCGCCGGGCTCAAGCCGCCGCTCCCGCTGCCGCCGCAGCTTCTGCTGATGCGCACCAGCCGCGCGGCGCTGGAAGTCGCGCCGCCCGGCCTCGGGCTCGGCCTGAACACGCCCGCGGCGGCCAACGCCAATTCGCCTTTTTCCGCCATTGAAGTGCGGATGGTGCCGGAAAATGTGACCATCGCGCCGCGCGCCACCGATCCTGCGGCGGAAACCGGACATTCGCCCGGCGCGAGTGACCGCCTGATCACCGTCCGCCACGGCGAGGGGCTTGGCGACATTCTCGCCGGAGCGGGCGTCGGCGCGGAAGTCGCGGCCGGTGTCAAGGCTGCGTTCCGCGGCGCCAATCTCGGCGACCTGGTGACTGAAGGCCGGCGAATCAAATTGTCCTTCGCGGAAGGTGAAGGAAAGGACGAGCAGGTCCTCGCGCGCCTGAGCGTTTATGATGCTGAAAACCTCAAAGCCACGGTCGCCCTGGCCGATGACGGCCACTACCAGTTGCTCGCCAACGCGCCGCTCGCAGCCAAGGCGGCGAAGCCCGCGAGTTCGGACGATTCAGATGAAAGCGATGACGATCCGAACGCCATGCGGCTTTACAATTCGCTTTACGAGACGGCGCTGAAACAGGACATTCCGCGCCCGATCATCGATCAGATGGTCCGCATTTTCGGTAATGACGTGGATTTCCAGCGCGGCGTTTCGCCCAGCGATTCGATCGAGGCGTTTTACGACGACGGCGACGAGGCGGACGGCGCCCACGCCGAACTGCTTTACGCCTCGATCAATTCGCGCGGCGAGAATTTCAAATATTATCGGTTCCAGTCGCCGGAAGACCAGAGCGTCGATTATTTCGACGCCCTCGGCCGTTCGACCCGCAAATTCCTGCTCCGCAAGCCGATCGCGACAGGCGAGTTCCGCTCGGGCTTCGGCATGCGTTACCACCCGATCCTGCATTACACGCGACCGCATAATGGCGTGGACTGGGCGGCCGCCATCGGGACGCCGATCTTCGCCGCCGGAAACGGCGTCATTCTCAAGGCCGGCTGGGACGCCGGCTATGGCCGCCGCGTCGAGATCGAGCACGCCAACGGCTATGTGACGACCTATAACCACATGTCCCGATTCGCGCGGGGCGTCAGCGAAGGCATGCGCGTCACTCAGGGACAGGTTATTGGCTACCTCGGCGCCAGCGGTCTCGCGACCGGTCCTCACCTTCATTACGAGGTGATCGTCAACGGCCATTACGTCGATCCCATGCGCGTCAAACTGGCGCGCACGCGCCAGGTCGCCAGTCAGGAAATGCCCGATTTCACGCATGAACGCGAACGAATCGACACCTTGATGGCGAAGGCGCCGAACGGGACGCGCGTCGCCGGCCAGTAAGGGCCCCGAATTCAGCTTTTGCTATCAGGGCGTGTCGCGGTCTTCCTGGCGCGCGACCCCGCGCGGGCGACCCAATCCAAAAGGACGCGGCGTCAAGGCCGGCGCCAGGGCGGGCGCAAGCTCGGGCAAGGTTCTCCGCGATCGCCGTATGCCGACCAGACGATAGAGCTGTTTCGTCGCCTCCACCACGATGACGCCGGCCCCCGGGAGCGACAATTTTCCGCTTACCCGCTCGACCGCCGGCGCGAAACGCAGCCAGCTCGTCCGATGAAGTGGCGGCGTGTAAAGCGCCTCGCTCCAATAGATTGGCGAAAACAGCGTCTCGCGCATCAGATCGAGCAACTGTCCGCGCGAATAGGGTCGGCCATGACCGAAAGGCGTGGTGTCGAGACGCGCCCAGAGGCCGGAGCGGTTGGGCGCGACGACGATCAGCCGGCCGCCGGGCGTCAGCACCCGCCAGACCTCGGAAAGCAATTCGTGCGGATGTTCCGCATTTTCGAGCGCATGGGCCAGAAGCATTCGATCGACGCACGAGTCCGGCAGGGGCAGCATCGAATCGTCGATCAGGGCCGAGGCCGAGAGGCCGGATGCAGGCCAGTTCACAACGCCTTGCTCAGCCGGCATCATGGCGAACAGGCGCATCGGCCGATCGTGAAAAAGTTCGAGATAGGGCGTCGCATAGCCGAGGCCCGCGATCGAAAGCCCGGCGACGGCGTCCCAGCGCCGCAGCAGGATCGCGCCGACGAAACGGCGGGCCGTCTCGCCGAGCGGCGATGCATAGAAGGTTCGCAGATCCGTGACATCGAGCGCCATGCTTCAGGATCGACCAAAAATGCGCCGCGAGCAAGAACCCGCCGGCACGGTAAAGTTGTTTCCTCGCAGCGACGCCTCGGCTAGTTTCGACGGCGAACAGGAGCGCGCGATGACGGTCGAATTTTACGAATTTCGCTGTTTCGAGGATAATTTCGGCCTTCTTGCCCACGATCGCGCGAGCGGCGCGACCGTGGCGCTCGACGCCCCCGAGGCCGGGCCGATCTTTGCCGCCCTGGCCGAAAAAGGCTGGACGCTGACCGACATCTGGCTGACCCATCATCATTACGATCACATCGACGCCGTGGGCGAATTGAAAGCGCGCTTTCCCCAGGCGCGGGTCGTCGGCGCGCGCAAGGACATCCACAGGCTGCCGCCGCTCGACCGCGCCGTTGGCGAAGGCGACATCCTGCCCCTCGGGGCAAGCAGCGCCGTGGCGCTGGAGACGCCCGGCCACACGCTGGGCCATCTCGCCTATTATTTCGAGGACGACGACGCGGTGGTCGTCGGCGACACCCTTTTTTCGCTCGGTTGCGGCCGGGTGATGGAAGGAACCATGCCGATGATGCATCAAACCCTGATGCGGCTCGCCGGCCTTCCCGGCGAAACCCTGGTCTTTTGCGGCCATGAATATACGGCCGCCAATGCGCGCTTCGCCGCGACCGTGGACCCCGAAAACCCGCTGCTTGCCGAAAGGATCCGAGAAGTGACGGATTTGCGCGCGCGCGGCGAATTCACCCTGCCCACCACGATCGCGCGCGAACGCGAAACGAATCCGTTCCTGCGCGCGGCCAACCCGCAGGTGCAAAAAGCCCTGGGTCTTGAATTCGCGGATCCCGTCGAGGTTTTCACGATCCTGCGCGAACGCAAAAATCGGTTCTGAGCCTGGGCGCTACACGCGGAATTAACGCTCGCGGGCCATTGTTGCCGCATCGATATTTCAGCGTTTCCGGAAGCGCGAACGTGCAACTTGGTTATTTTTCCTCGCCTGCGCCCAAATCCGCGGCCGAGCCCGGTCCCCAGGCGCCGGCAGAGCGGCGCCTCGCTCCCGTCGGCGCTCTTGCCGTTCAGCCGAAAGTCGACGCGGCCGCTCCAGCCGCCCCGCTTGCGCCGGCGCTCGATCCGGCTTTGGGTCGCCATGACTTCACGCGCGATGAACTGACGCGGCCCGGCGCCGGCGCCCTCGATCCGCGCGCGATTCTCGACTCGCTCGGGCAGACCGTCTACGACTGGGATCTCGAATCCGACCTGATCCAATGGGGCCCCAATGCGGAATCCGTGCTCGGCTTCAGGAACATCGGCCGGATCAGCACGGGCCGCGCCTATGCCGACTGCCTCTCGCACGATAGCGAGAGTTCGCCCTACGAGACGATCATGCGCTCCACGGCGCGCGACCAGGGCGGCGGGGCGCCGTTCCAAATCTGCTACGGAATTGTTCCTCCCACCAATGGGCGCGACACGACGATCTGGATCGAGGACACCGGACGCTGGTTCGCCGGACCTGACGGCCGCCCTGCTCATGCCCATGGCCTCGTCCGCGTGATCACCGACCGCTACCGGCAAGAGCGGCAACTCGCCCTGAAATCGCGTTTCGACACGCTCACCGGCGCACTGAACCGCGCCAATCTCCTCGAGCAGACTGCCCATTTGTTCAATGTCGCGGCCAGGCGCAAACAATCCTTCGCGGCCCTCCTGATCAGCATCGACAATCTCTTCATGCTCAACCGAACCTATGGCTATGACGTCGCCGACCAGGTGATCGCGGGCCTGGCTAAAAGACTGCGGGCCAATTGCCGGGAGCGTGACCTTCTCGCCCGCTATGCCGGCAATAAATGCGCCATCGTGCTCGAAAACTGCGACGGCGCCGAAATGACGACCGCCGCCGAACGCCTCATCGAAATCGTCGCCGCGACACCCGTCGAGACCACGGCCGGTCTGGTTCCCGCGTCCCTTCGCGTGGGCGGCGCGGTCGCCCCGCGCAACGGACGCTCCGCCCATGTCCTGTTCCAGCATGCCGAGGAGGCTCTCGACCTCGCCCGGCAGCCCGGCGCGGCGCGCTTCGTCGCCTATGAGCCTTCGCTGACGCGCGAAGACTCACGGATGCGGACCTTGAAGATTTCGGATGAGATCGTCTCCGCCCTGAACGAGAACCGGATCGTCATCGCGCTGCAGCCTCTCATCGATGCGACCACAGGCGAACCTGCCTTTTACGAAGCCTTGATGCGGCTGAAACGCACGGACGGCTCCCTGGCGTCCCCGGCGTCCATTCTCCCGATCGCGGAAAAATCGGGCTTGATCCATCTGATCGACCACAGGGTCCTGGAGCTGGCCCTGACGAAGATGGCCGCGTCTCCCGATCTGCGGATCGCCGTGAATGTGTCCGGCCAGACCTTGCACGCGCCGGATTTCTTCTCGCGTCTGCGCGCCCTGCTCGAACCCAATCCCGAGTTGGCCCAGCGCTTGACCATCGAGCTTACCGAAACCTGCGCCATCGAGGATGTCGAGGCCGCGATCCGCGCCATCGCGACGATCAAGCAATTCGGCGCCAAGGTCGCGATGGACGACTTCGGGTCAGGTCACACCTCGTTCAAGAACCTGCGTCGGCTCGATTTTGATCTCGTGAAGATCGACGGCGCCTTCGTCCAGAATATGTCGCGTTCGGTCGACGACCGCTTCTTCGTGCGCACGCTCATCGACCTCGCCCGCCATGTCGGCATTCCGGTCGTCGCCGAATGGGTCGAAGACGATGAAACCGCCCAAATCCTTCGCGGATGGGGCGTCGATTTCCTTCAGGGCGATTATTTCAGCGCAGCGACGGCGACCCAAAGCTGAAGTTCCCCAGTCGGCTGTGACGGCTCTCGGTCGAGAATTTCCTGTCGCCCTTCAGTCCTGGCGCAGGGAATCGACCGCCCGGGCAACGAAGCCCAGCGCGTCGGCCGCCGAAACGAAGCTCGATTGTTCGACGCCGTCCGGCTCATAGGTCGCGAGAATAGCGAAGGCGCGACAGGTTCCGTCGGTCGCCTCCTCGCGCACAAGGAAGCTCGCGCCGCCGCCGCACCCGCGCGAAAAAGCGACATAGCGGGACTCAGCGCCTGCGGGCGCGCCGCGCGCAAGCCGCTCCTGCGACATCCCTCGCAGGGCCCGATAGAGCCGATCCTGCTCCAATTCCTTTTCGCGTCGGAAAAACATGGCCGCTCCCCGTCCGGCGGCGACGGGCGCCTGATCGCGCCGCCGCGGATCAGTCCTTCTTGACGAGACTGTCGATGCGCTTCTGCATCTCGGCCAGCTGCGCGCGCATTTCCTTCAGTTCGCTCGCCGACTGAGGCGCGGGCTGCGCCGACGGGGCCGCGGGCTGCGCTGGCTTGGAGGCTGGTTGCCCCGGCTTGGAGGCCTCGGCCAGTCCCGCGCCGAAGGGCGAGAACATGTCGAGCGCCTCGTGGAACATGGCCATGTTCTTCCTGGCCTGCTCCTCCATGGACTGGAACATCTGCCGGGTCGGATTGGCCAGGGGATTGGCGAGCGGATTGGCGCTCATCGCCGCCTCGAACTGTTCGCGGAACTTTTGGCTATCCTTGGTCAGACGCTCGATCGAGAATTCGAGATAGCTCGGCACGAACATCTGCATGCTGTCGCCGTAAAAGCGGATCAGTTGGCGCAAGAAGCGAATGGGCAGCAGGTTCTGGCCGGTCTTGCCCTCCTGCTCGAAAATGATCTGGGCAAGAACCGAGCGCGTAATGTCTTCGCCGCTCTTGGCGTCGTAAACGACGAAATCCTCGCCGTGCTTGACCATTCCGGCAAGATCTTCGAGGGTCACATAGGCGCTCGCCCCCGTATTATAGAGACGCCGGTTCGCGTATTTCTTGATCGTGACGGGTTTTTTTTCGTTCGTCATCTTCATTCCCATGCCCGGCGCCCGCGCCGCGGAGCCGCCCTCCCTTCCGGACGCCGGACGACGCTGGCGATCCCGAAGTCGCGACGATAGACCGCGTCGCATTGAAAGGCAAAGCAACTTCTTCATCAAGACGTCATTCGGCTGCATCTACAACCAAAAGACCATGGCTCGGCGCGCGTCACGCCTTGACCGCGCCAGCGCGGAAATGGTCAAACTAGCCGCCAAGTCGCCAGTCCCGTGACGCCGCGAGGGCCGAGGGCGACAGTCCGGAGGATTTTTCATGTCGACCGATGTCGTGATCGTTTCCGCCGCCCGCACCGCGGTCGGCTCCTTCAACGGCAGCTTCGCCAATGTGGCCGCTCACGATCTGGGCGCCCACGCCATCAAGGCCGCGCTGGAGCGCGCTTCAGTCGCCGCCGGCGATGTGGACGAGGTCATCCTCGGCCAGATCCTCGCCTCCGGCCAGGGCCAGAACCCGGCCCGCCAGGCCGCGCGCAAGGCCGGCATTCCGGACGAGAAGACAGCGTTCGGCATCAATCAGCTCTGCGGCTCGGGCCTGCGCGCGGTCGCCCTCGGCCTGCAGCAGATCGCCAATGGCGACGCCAGCGTCATCGTGGCGGGCGGCATGGAAAGCATGTCCCAGGCCCAGCACGCCGCCTATCTGCGCTCCGGCGTCAAGATGGGCGAACTCAAGCTCATCGACACCATGCTGAAGGACGGTCTGACCGACGCCTTCCATGGTTATCACATGGGCGCGACGGCCGAGAACGTCGCGACCAGGTACCAGATCACCCGCGAGGAGCAGGATCAGTTCGCGACCGCCTCGCAGAACAAGGCGGAAGCCGCCAAGAAGGCGGGCCGCTTCAAGGACGAGATCGTTCCCTACACGATCGCGTCCAAGAAGGGCGACATCGTCGTCGACACCGACGAATTCATCCGCGACGGCGTGACCTATGAGGCGCTCGCCAAGCTCCGTCCCGCCTTCAGCAAGGAAGGCACCGTGACTGCCGGCAATGCGTCGGGCATCAACGACGGCGCCGCCGCCCTGGTCGTGATGACCGCCGCCGAAGCCGCCAAGCGCGGCCTGACCCCGCTCGGCCGCATCGCCTCCTGGGCGACCGCCGGCGTCGATCCGGCGGTCATGGGCACCGGCCCGATCCCCGCCTCGCGCAAGGCGCTCGCCAAGGCCGGCTGGAACGTCCAGGACCTCGACCTGATCGAGGCCAACGAGGCTTTCGCGGCGCAGGCCATTTCGGTCAACAAGGAACTCGGCTGGGATACGTCCAAGGTGAACGTCAACGGCGGCGCGATCGCCATCGGCCATCCGATCGGCGCTTCGGGCGCGCGTGTGCTGGTCACCTTGCTGCACGAAATGCTGAAGCGCGACGCCAAGAAGGGCCTCGCGACCCTGTGCATCGGCGGCGGTATGGGCGTCGCCCTCACCATCGAGCGCTGAGCCTTCAGGTCCATTGCGCCGGCCGCCATAGCCCGTCGCAAGACGGGCGTCTTCGACGCCCTGTGTCGCGGCCGGCGCTTTTTTCATCGCAACTGAGAAAGATCTAAGGGGGAGACATGTCTCGAGTCGCTATTGTCACCGGCGGCACGCGCGGCATCGGCGCGGCCATTTCGAAGGCCCTGAAGGCGGCGGGCTACAAGGTCGCGGCGAGCTATGCCGGCAATGACGAAGCCGCGAAGGCGTTCAACGCCGAAACCGGCATCAATGTCTACAAATGGGACGTGTCCGACTATGACGCCTGCGTCGCCGGCATCGCCAAGGTCGAGGCCGACC
>JAJXYV010000169.1 GCA_021780435.1 Pseudomonadota bacterium | reverse complement strand
TGCTCGTTCTGCTCAGGTTCAAGCGCGCCGTGGCCCCGGGCGTCGCCGTCATCTTCGTCATTTCGCTCGTCTATTGCATCGTCCTGACCGGGCAGAACTCGACCGCCGCCTTCTATTCGCTGACCACGCGCGCGTGGGAGCTGGCCCTGGGCGCCTTCCTGGCCCAGCGCGAGGTTTTTTCGCTGTCGCCCGGGCCTTCGTCACGGGCCGCGGATTTTCGCGCGGGTCTCGGCGTTATCCTGATGCTGCTGAGCGTCATCTGGCTGCTCGACGAGGCGGCGCCCTGGCCAGGCTTCCTGGCGCTCGTTCCGACCGTCGGCGCCGCGCTGGTGATCGCCGCGCCGGGGTCCAGGATCAGCCAACGGCTCCTCGGCAATGGCGCCGCGCAATATTTCGGCCGGATTTCCTATCCGCTCTATCTCTGGCATTGGCCGCTCTTTTCCCTGGCGCACAACCGCTACGGCGACGATCTGCCGTCATGGCTCGCCGTGCTGCTGGCCTTGGCGGCCATCGCGCTCGCCGATCTGACATGGCGCCTGGTCGAGCGGCCGATCGCCGCCGCCTACAAAAGGAAGCCGCTTGCCGTCGCGGCGCCTTTGCTCGTGGGGCTCGCGCTGGCCGGCGTTCTTGGCTCCGCGACCCGGCGGTCCGAGGGATTTCCGCAACGTTTTCCGGCGGAGGTCGCGCTGGTCGCCAATTACAGCAAGGGCGGCGCGGAAGGGGCGCCCGATCATGCCGCGTGCTGGGACGACGACGTCAGCGACCATGCCGCCTTGCCGGCGGCGCGCCGAAAGACGCGCGCCTTTTTCGCCGCGCACAATTGCGCCAAGGTCGCCGACCCCGGCAAGCCGACCATCATCGTCGTGGGCGATTCCCACGCGCGTCACTTGCTGACGGGCCTGGAGGCGGTTTACGGCGAGCGCGCCAACATCCGCATCGATTCCGCGCTGGGCTGCGCCCCTATGATCGCCGAGACCAAATGGCGCGTCGGCGTGATCGGCTCGCCAAGATGCCAGGCGTTCAACGAGCAACTCATCGGCGACATCGTCGCGATCAAGCCGGCGGCCATCGTCATCGCGTCCTATTACGCGGAATTCTACACCGGCGCGATCCGCTATTTCCCCGATTTCCTGTCGGATCTTGACGCCAATATCGCGGCGTTGCGCAAGCAGGGCGTGATGGCGCCAATCGTGGTTCTCGGACAGGTCCCCACCTGGTCGCCGGGCGTGCCGACCTTGGTGGCGCGCGAATTGCTGTCGGGTCAAAAGCCCAGTGAATTTTCCTTCTCCAATCTCAAGGCGGAGGGCCGCAATATCGATGCGCTCTTCGCCGCGCACGCCTGGGGCAAGGACGTCAGCTACGTTTCGCAATATGGCGCGCTTTGCGACGCGCGCGGCTGCCGGCGCTTCGTCGGTCCGCGCCTGCCCGAAGACATGATCGACGTCGACTACGGCCATTACAGCGCCGCGGGTTCGATCTATGCGGTCAGGAACATCCTGGAGCCCGTCCTCGATCCGATCCTGGCCAGAGCGCCGGCGAAATAGCGGGCCGCCCGGGCCTGTTCTCGCAAGCCTATCGCGCCCGACACTCGCGCTCTATTCTTGTGCGCGGGAATCGCCCGACCCGGTTCAGGCTTCCCTCTTTCGCAATGGGGGCGGTCGTCAGCATGGAATCGGACAGGTCAGCGCCATCGCTTGGCAAGGAATTGGCCGGCGCTCCACCGCTCACCATTGTCGCGGCGGTGGCGCGCAACGGCGCGTTGGGCAAGGACAACGCCATTCCCTGGCGCGCGCCCAGCGATCTGAAACGATTCCGTGACATTACCTGGGGTCGGCCGATGATCATGGGTCGGAAGACCTATCAGTCGATCGGCAAGCCCCTGCCGGGCCGCGAATCCGTCGTGGTCACCCGCGATCCGGGCTTTCTCGGCGGCAAATTGCCGGAACGTCTCCATGTCGCCCGCGATTTCGATGCGGCCCTGACTCTTGCGGCGACGCTCGCCCGCAAGATGGGCGCAAGCGAAATCATTCTCGCCGGCGGGGCCGAGTTATATCGCCTCGGCCTGCCGCGCGCTCAGTTCCTCCGGCTGACCCTGGTCGATTGTGCGCCCGAGGCCGACGCCTTTTTCCCTGAGGTCGATTGGCGCGAATGGCGGGAAATGCGGCGGGAGCGCCCCGAACGTGGGGCGGCGGACGAAGTCGCGCTCGATTATGTCGATTACCAGCGGATTGAAGGTTGATTGTGCCGGCTTCGGGCGCGTCCTATATAGGAGCGGCCCGCGCGCGGCGTGTCGGCAGGATGTTTTGAGGAATTCATGCCCTGGAGCAAAGGGAGCGGCGACCAGCCGCCCAGGCCGGAAGGCAACGATCCTTCGTCGGGCGGCAGGCAGGACGGCGGGCGCGAGCCCTGGGGCGGCGCCGCCGGCAAGGGCGGCGCGCGTGGCGGCGGCAGTAACCAGCCGGGCAATGGGTCCGGCAATCCCTGGGGGGCTCCCGGCGGAGGTCCTTTCGGCGGCGGGCCCGGCGCCGACCTCGAGGCCTGGGTGCGCCGGCTGCAGGAACGGCTCCGGAACCTCACCGCCGGGGATTTCTCGCCGCGCAGCCTGCTGCTGCTAGCGGCCGCCGTCTTGCTGTTTTGGCTCGCCAGCGGATTCTATACGGTCAACCCCAACCAGGTCGGCCTCAACCTCGTCTTTGGACGCTACGTCGGCAAGACCTCGCCCGGCCTGAACTACAATTGGCCCGATCCCGTCGGCGACGTCATCAAACTCAATGTCACCGACCGCAATTCTCTCGACATCGGCTCGCTCGGCCGCGCCGACTCGCCCGGAGCTATCGAAGTGCCGGAGGAAAGCCTGATGCTGACCGGCGACGAGAATATCGTCGATCTGAAATTCCGGGTCATCTGGCAGATCGATCCGGCGCACCCGGAATATTTCGCCTTCAACATCAAGAACCAGGTCGAGACGATCAAGGCCGTGGCGGAAAGCGTCATGCGCGAAATCG
Source organism: Pseudomonadota bacterium (assembly GCA_021780435.1). GTDB lineage: Bacteria > Pseudomonadota > Alphaproteobacteria > Rhizobiales > Beijerinckiaceae > Rhodoblastus. The sequence goes on along the minus strand of JAJXYV010000169.1, from coordinate 35,444 downwards.
TCGGCCGCACCAAGATCCAGCCATTGTTGACCGTCGAACGCAAGGTGATCGAGCCCGCCACGCAGGAAGCCATGCAGAAAGTGCTCAATTCCTATCGCGCCGGCGTCGAGATCCTGCAGGTGCAATTGCTGTCGGTCGATCCGCCGCCGACGGTCATCGGCGCTTTCCGCGACGTGACGGCCGCGCAGCAGGACCGCAGCCGCTATGTCAACGAGGCGCAGGCGACGGCCAATTCCATCGTGCCCCAGGCGCGCGGCGACGCCGCTCGCATTTTGCGCGACGCCGAAGCCTATCGTGAGCAGACGGTCGCCGAGGCCAAGGGCCAGACGGCGCGCTATCTCAAGGTCTTCGGCGAATATCAGAAGGCGCCCGACGTCACGCGCGAGCGGCTTTATCTCGAAACCATGGAGCGCGTGCTCGGCGCCGGCGACAAGATCCTGCTCGATCACGCGACCGGCGTGACTCCGCTTCTGCCGCTGGCGCCGCTCGCGGCGCCCTCCGCGCCTGCTTCGGGAGGCCAGAAATGACCTCTCCGAAATCGCTCGCTTTCCTTGCCGGCGCCGCCTTCGTCGTCGTTCTCGCCTATGCCTCGACCTTTGAGGTGTTCCAGACCCAGCAGGCGCTGCTGCTGCGCTTCGGCGAGCCCGTGCCCGGGCGCGGGCTGGTGACCGATCCGGGGCTGCATTTCAAGCTGCCCTTCATCGAATCCGTCGTCTATATCGACAAGCGCATCCTCGATCTCGAATCGCCGAAACAGGAGATTCTCGCCTCCGACAACCAGAGGCTGGAGGTCGACGCCTTCGTGCGCTACCGCATCGCCGACGCGCTGAAATTCTACCAGACGGTGGGCAGCGTCGCGCGCGCCGACAACCAGCTCGCCTCGGTGCTGAATTCCGCCGTGCGCCGCGTGCTCGGCGACGCCAGCCAGACCCAGATCGTGCGCGAGGAGCGCAACGCGCTCACCGAAAAGATCCGGCAACAGGTCAATGTCGAAGCCGAGCGCTTCGGCATCGCGATCGTGGACGCGCGCATTCGCCGTGTGGACCTGCCGCAGCAGATTTCCGAAAAGGTCTTCGACCGCATGCGCACCGAGCGCGCGCGCGAGGCCGCGGAATATCGGGCCCTGGGCCAGCAGGAGGCGCAGCAGATCCGCGCCGCAGCCCAGCGCGACGCCACGGTGATCGTGGCCGAAGCCCAGCAACAGGCGGATTCGATGCGCGGCGACGGCGAGGCGGAGCGCGCCCGCATCTTTGCCGAAGCCTATGGCAAGGATCAGGATTTCTTCGCCTTCTATCGCTCGCTCCAGGCCTATGACACGGCCCTGAAGACCAACGGCGCGCGTTTCGTGATCTCGCCGAGTTCAGACTTCTTCCGCTTCTTCGACAATCCTTCCGGCAAGGCGGCGAAGCCCTGACGCCGTGACATGAGGCCAAGATGATTGCCAGCAGCCGCCAAAGATTTTCCACCCGCCGCGTTCTGGCGGGCCTCGCCTTCGCCGGCGCCCTTGGGTTCCTTGCGTCCGCGCAGGCGCGCGCGGAGGCGCCCGAGTCCTTCGCCGATCTCGCGGCGTCCGTCACGCCCGCGGTGGTCAATATTTCCGCGACGCAGGTCGTGGACGAGAAAGGCGCGGACATGCCGCAACTGCCGCCGGGCTCGCCGCTCGACGACATGTTCGAGGAATTTCTGAAGCGACATCGCAAGCAGAACGGCGAAAATCACCAGCGCCGCTCCAGTTCGCTCGGTTCGGGCTTCGTGATCGACCCCGCCGGCGTCGTCGTCACCAATAATCACGTCATCGACGGCGCCAATGACATCGAAGTCATTTTCACCGACGGATCCAAGCTCAAGGCCGAGATTGTCGGCAAGGACACGAAGGTCGATCTCGCGGTGCTGCGCGTCAAGCCGTCCAAGCCGCTGGCGGCGGTGAAATTCGGCGACAGCGACAAGGCGCGGGTCGGCGACTGGGTGCTCGCCGTGGGCAATCCCTTCGCGCTCGGCGGATCGGTCACCGCCGGGATCATTTCCGCGAAGGGCCGCAATATCGACAGCGGCCCCTATGACAATTACCTGCAGACCGACGCCGCCATCAACAAGGGCAATTCCGGCGGACCCCTGTTCGACATGGCCGGCGAGGTGATCGGCATCAACACGGCGATCCTGTCGCCCTCGGGCGGGTCGATCGGCATCGGTTTCGCCACGCCCGCCAACACTGCCCAGCCGGTGATCGAGCAGCTCATCAAATTCGGCGAGACCCGGCGCGGCTGGCTCGGCGTGCGCATCCAGAACGTCGATGACGCCATCGCGGAGAGCCTCGGCATTGGCAAGGCGCGCGGCGCGCTGATTTCGGGGATCGACGAATCGGGGCCGTCGGCCACCGCCGGCTTCAAGCCCGGCGACGTGATCGTCACCTTCGACGGCAAGGCTGTCAGTGACGCCCGCGAACTGCCCAAGATCGTGGCTTCGACGCCGGTTGGCAAGGAAGTCGATGTCGTCGTGATCCGCAACGGCAAGGAACTGACGAAAAAGGTTACGCTCGGCCGGCTCGAAGAGCGCGACGCCAAGGCCGCGAAGACGAAGAAAGAGCCGTCCGAACAGCCTGCCCCCGAGGCGGAAAAGACCCACGCTCTCGGCATGGATCTGATGGTGCTGACGAAGGACTTGCGCGCCAAGCTCCAGATCAAGGACAGCGTCAAGACCGGCGTCGCCATCGTCGGGGTCGACAGCGACGCGCCCGCCGCCGAACAGCATCTTTCGCCCGGCGACGTGATCCTGGAAATCAACCGCAAGCCGGTCAACGCGCCGGCGGAGATCGTCGCCGAGGCCAAGGCGCTCAAGGCCGATGGCCGCAAATCGGCGCTGCTGCTCGTCGCCAATGGACAAGGCCAGGCGAGGTTCGTGGCGCTGGCGCTCGACTGACGCCTGCGCGCCCGCGATCGGGCGAGATGAAAAACCCCATCGGCATCGCGCCCCGGCCGTGGATCGGCCGGGGCGTTTTTGCGCCCGCCAGCCCCGCACAAGTCATGCGCCATCTCCTGTCGGTGGACGGCAACCGGTCGCCGATGGCGCGTCGCGACCGCCTCGACGCGCCCGATCCACGGAGAGACGATGCAGAATTCAAATCCAGACCCCTCTGTCGCGTCCGCAACCATGCCTCTTGTCGGCCTCGCGCGGATGACGCGCCTCGCGATGGACGGCGCCGATCTCGCCCCCTTGCGGGCTGAACTGATCGCGCGCCTTGAACGCGACGCCTCGGACGCCTCGGCCTGGCTTGATCTCTCGACCCTCGTGCATCTCCAAGGCGACCGCTCGAGCCGCATCGCCCTGCAGTCTGAGGCGTTGAAGCGCGCGCGCCACTTCACTCACGGTGCGGCGGGGGCCGCGCCGCTGCGGCTGATCGCCTTGATGGCGCCGGGCGATTTCATGGCGAACACGCCGCTCGAATTCCTGCTCGAGGGAAGCGGGATCGCGCTCGACAGCCTTTATCTGACCGCCGATGCCCCCCTGCCGCGCTCGCTTCCCGAACATGATGTCGGCATGGTCGCGATCGCGGAATCGGACGCCAACCTGCCTCTCCTGAAACGGCTGGCGGCGTCAGCCGTTTCTTGGCCGCGCCCCTTGATCAACGATCCGGACCGGATCGCCAGCCTGACCCGCGATGGCTTCGCCCGCCTGATGCGCGACGCGCCGGGCGTCGCCGCGCCGCCGGTGACGCGGATGAACCGCGCGCAACTCGAAAATCTTCGCGAGGCGGTCAGTTGGCCTGACTGTCCGGTCATCATTCGCCCGGTGGGGTCGCACGCGGGCGAAAAGCTGCAAAAGGCCGAACGGCCGCAAGAGCTGGCGGATTATCTCGCCGAAGTGATTTGCGACGATTATTATGTCGCGCCCTTCGTCGATTACAGCGCCGCCGACGGCCTGTTCCGCAAATATCGCATCGCCTTGATCGACAGCGCGCCCTTCGCCGTGCACATGGCGGTCTCGCGCCATTGGATGGTCCATTATCTCAACGCCGACATGGCCGACAATGAAGCGCATCGCCTTGAGGAGGCGCTCTTCATGGAGCGCTTCGAAAGCGATTTCGCTCAGCGTCATGCGGCGGCGTTTCGCGCGGTATCGGAGCGGACCGGGCTGGATTACGTCCTGCTGGACTGCGCCGAGACCGGAGCCGGCGAATTGCTCATCTTCGAGGCCGGCACGGCGATGATCGTCCATGCGCTCGATCCGGTCGAGATCTATCCCTACAAGCGGCCCCAGATGCGCAAGGTCTTCGCCGCCTTCGCGGACATGGTCCGGCGCAAGGCGGCGGCGCGCAATGGCGACGCCAAAATCACCGTTTCAGCCGCCGTCCCTTGAAGGGGCGCGGCGGCGCGGTCTGGCTCTCGTCGGCGATCAAGGTCTTGCGATAGATGTCGCGCTGTTCGTGGATTGAGGCGATGACGAGGCCCATCGGCACGCCGATATCGACCAGCGCGGCTTCCGAGAGCTGCAGGCTCGCCTCCATCGTCTCCGGCACCGCGTCAGTCGCGCCCAGCTTATAGAGCGCGCGGGCGTGGGCGGCGTCGCGGGCGCGGGCGACGATGGTGAGGTCGGCGCGCGCCTCGCGCGCCAATTTCACCACGGCGTCCACGGCGCTCGGCTTATGCATGGTGGCGACCAGCGCGCGAGCGTTGCCGAGGCCGCAGCGCTCCAAGAAGTCCTTGTTGGTGGCGTCGCCCCAATAGACCGGCTCGCCCCGGGAGCGCGCCTGCGCGGCGATCCCCGGATCGCCGTCCACACAGATATAATCGACCTTGTGAACCCGCAGCAGCGCGCCGACGACCTGGCCGACGCGCCCATAGCCGACGATGATCACGCGCGAGGCGGGCGCGAGTTCGGAAGGTTCGGGACCGCTGGCGACCGGCGTCGGTTGGAGGGCCGCGCGCGAGGCCAGCGCCGCGAACAAAGGGATCATGGTCATGGAGAGCGTCACGCCGATCAGGATTTCGGCGGCGAGCCCCTCCGGCAGGATACCGCTCGCGCCGGCGGTCGAGAGGATGACGAAGGCGAATTCGCCGCCGGGGCCGAGCAGTAGGCCGATTTCGCGGGCCTTGCGCCAGGGCAGCCGGAACGCGCTCGCCAATCCCGCGATCAGCGGTCCCTTGACCAGGGTAAGGCCGAAGGCGACGCCGAGAGTCGCGCCGGGATGCGCGAATACCTCCCATGGATCGAGGCTGGCGCCGACCGAGACGAAGAACAGGCCGAGCAGCAGGCCCTTGAACGGGTCGATGGCGGTTTCGATCGCGCGGCGGAACTCGGTTTCCGCCAGCAGCAGGCCGGCAATGAAGGCGCCGAGCGCCATGGACAGGCCGGCGAGGCCCGCCGCGACCGCGGTGGAGACCACCACCAGCAGGCAGGCGGCCATGAAGAGTTCGGTGGATCTGGCCGCCGCCACCAGTTGGAACAAGGGCCGCAGCACGAGGCGCCCGACCCCCACGATGGCCGCAACCGCCAGCAAGGCGGGCGCGAAGGCGAGCAGCGGATTGGCTCGCTCCGCCTCGTCGGCGAACATCGAAACCATGAAGAGCAGCGGCGCGACCAGCAGGTCCTGGAACAGCAGGACGGAAAAGGTCGCGCGGCCGGTGAGCGTGTTCAGCCGGCGCGATTCGGCCAGGACCGGAACCACGATCGCGGTCGAGGAAAGGGCGAGGGCCGCGCCGGTGACGATCGCGCCGGGCTGGTCGAGGCCGCTGACGCGGGCGATGACGTAAAGCGCGCCGCCGCAGACGGCGACCTGAAGCGCGCCGAGGCCGAAGACGAATCGCCGCAGCAGCGTGAGACGCTCCAGCGAAAGCTCCAGCCCGATGTTGAACATCAGGAAGACGACGCCGAAGGACGCGATCGCCGCGACATTTTCGGTATTGGCGAGGACGGGAACCTGAAAAGGCAGCAGCCCGTCGAGCCGGCCCAGGACATGCGGGCCGATCAGCATGCCCGCGATGAGAAAGCCCAGCACGGGGCTGATCCGCAGCCGCCGGAACAGCGGCACGGCCACGCCCGCCACGCCCAGAAAGAGCAAGGGCGCCTTGTAAGGCTCGACATCGAATGAAGCGACCAATTGCCACCCTCCGCGAAAACAGGATAACGGATTCAAGACCGGCGCCAAATTCGCAAAGGGGCGAAAATGTCCTCACTCCCTGACGGCATTTACCGCGTCACGCGGCTGGAGACCGTCCTCCGTTCCGCGCGATGGGAATTCGCCGAGCGCGAAGCGGCGCGCATCGACGCCCATTGGGCGCGCGCGCTCGCGCAAAAGCCTAAAATGTTCGATGGGACCGTGCTTTTGCTGCGCGATCCGGAACTCGTGGCGACGCCCGAAGGCGAAGTGCTGCGCGGCGCCTTTTTCGCCACCGCCTTCCGCAATTTCGTCGCCTGGCTCGCCTTCGGCGCGCCGGCGAGCGGCGCCTATAATTGTTTCTCCATGGCGGCGCTGCGCGCGCGCGACGGCGCCTTCCTGCTCGGCGAAATGGGCGCCGATACCATGAACGCCGGCCAGATCTATTTCGCCGCCGGAACCCCCGATCTCAGCGATGTGTTTGGCGAAAGCGTCGATCTCGCCGCCAGCGTCGCCCGCGAAATGGAGGAAGAAACCGGCTTTTCGCCCCAGGAGGCGCCGCCGGGGCCCGGATGGCGCGTGATCGTCGCCGGGGCGAGGATCGCCTGCATCCAGGAGCGCCGCCTCGCGCTCAACGCCGAAGAGGCGCTGGCGCGCGCTGCCGTGTTCATCGCGCGCGAAAAGGATCCGGAACTGGCGCGGCTCCATGCCGCACGCGGCCCGCAGGACATCGACGCCGCGCGCATGCCGGGTTTCGTCCAGCTTTACCTGCGCGACGCCTTCGCCAATCAGCCCTGCGGATAGCCGTGCTTCTGCTTGCTCGCGCGCAGCAGATATTGCGCGCGCAGGGCGTCGCCGGCGTCGCAGGCGCGCGTGGCCTCGGCGATTTCGGACTGGATCTGGGCGTTGACGCCGGCCGCGACATTCCCGGTCGCGGCGTCATGATCGACAATGGAGCGATAGCGCGCGATCGCGCTGGCGCATCCGCCTTCGGGCGCCTCGCGCGGCGCGACCCGCGCGACTTCCATGGCCGGTTGCGCGATCTGCACGTCTGGCGCCGGCTGGTTGGCGTTGCAGGCGGCAAGCGCGAGCAGCGGGAAAAGCAAAAGGAGAGGGCGCATGTCGAGACTCGTTCGCGCCATCCTTCGCCCAATTCCTGCCCGCGTCAACCGGCCCGCAGCAGCTTCAATGCCTGGTCGCGATCGAAAAGATAGAGCAGCAGGCGCAAATGGCGCCCGCGCTCGCTCGTCAACTCCGGATCGACGCCAAGCATTTTCTCCGCCTCGTCGCGCGCGGCGCGCAAAAGGTCGGCGTGGAGATCGAGCCGCGCGATCTTGAATCCCGGCGCGCCCGATTGTTTCGCGCCGAGCACTTCGCCTTCGCCGCGTAGGCGCAAATCCTCTTCGGCGATGCGGAAGCCATCCTCGGTCGCGCGCAAGATTTCCAGCCGCGCCTTGGCGGTCTCGCCCAAGGGGCCGGCATAGAGCAGGATGCAGGAGGACTTGCCCGTCCCGCGCCCGACGCGCCCGCGCAGCTGGTGCAGCTGGGCGAGGCCGAACCGCTCCGCGTGCTCGATGACCATGATCGTCGCCTCGGGCACATTGACGCCAACCTCGATGACAGTCGTCGCGACCAGGATCTTTGTCGCGCCACTGGCGAAATCCACCATGGCGGCGTCCTTGTCGCGGCCCTTCATCTGGCCGTGGACGAGCCCGACCTCGGCGCCGAAGAACTTGCGCAAATCCTCGGCGCGGTCCTGCGCGGCGGCGAGGTCGCTGTCCTCGCTGCCCTCGACGAGCGGGCAGACCCAATAGACCCGCGCGCCGGAATTCATCGCCCGCGACAGTCCGGCGACGACTTCGTCGATGCGCTCGACATTCACGGCGCGCGTGTCGATCTTCTGGCGCCCCGGCGGCTTTTCGCGCAGCGAGGAAAGGTCCATGTCGCCAAAATAGGCCAGCGCCAGCGTGCGCGGGATCGGCGTCGCCGTCATCGCCAGCACGTCCACGGCCTCGCCTTTCTCGCCCAGCGCGAGGCGCTGGTGGACGCCGAAACGATGCTGCTCGTCGATCACCGCGAGGCCGAGGCGATGGAAGGCGACATCCTCCTGCACCAGCGCATGGGTGCCGACGACAAGATCAAGCGTCCCGCTCGCCAGCCCGTCGAGCGTCGCGCGGCGCTCGCTCGCCTTGTCGCGTCCGGTCATCAGCGCGAGGCGCAGGCCGGCGGCGCGGGCAAGCGGCGCTATGGTCGCGAAATGCTGGCGGGCGAGGATTTCGGTCGGGGCCATCAGCGCGGCCTGTTGTCCGGCCTCGACCGCATGGGCCATGGCGAGCAGCGCAACCACGGTCTTGCCGGAGCCGACATCGCCCTGCAGCAGGCGCAGCATGCGTTTTTCGCCTGAAAGGTCAGCGGAAATCTCGGCCGCGGCCTTTTGCTGGTCGCCGGTCAAGGCGAAAGGCAGCGCGCCGAGGATTTTTGCCGCGATTCGGCCTTCGGCATTTTTCGGGCGCCCGCGCGCAACCTGCATTTTCGCGCGCACCAGCCGCAAGGCGAGCTGATGCGAGAGCAATTCGTCGAAGGCGAGCCGGGCGGCGAATTTGCCTTCCGGCGCAAGGTCCTGCGGCGCCTGCGGACGGTGCAGTCGCGCCAGACTTTCGCCGAAGGACAGCCACCCTGCCGCGCGCAAAAACCTGTCGTCCTGCCATTCCGGCATTTGGGGCAGGCGCGCCAGCGCGCCGGCCGCCGCCTTGGCCATCACACGCGGAAACAGGCCTTCGGTGAGGCCATAGACTGGTTCGACCGGTGGCAGCGCGGCGAGGCCCGCTTCATCCAGGATGCGGTCCGGATGAACCATCTGGCGAAAGGCGTCATAAAGCTCGACGAGACCGGAGACCCAGCGCGTTTCGCCGAGCGGCAAGGCTTTTTCGATCCAGCCGGCATTGGCGCGGAAAAAGATGAGCGTCAGGTCGCCGGTCTCGTCCTCGGTCAGAACCCGCCAAGGGCCTTTGGCGCGCGGCGGGCGGTGCTCGACGACCTGGACCTTGAGGGTCGAGACGGCTCCGATCGGCGCTTCCGCGACCTTCGGGCGGTTGCGGCGGTCGATGCAGGAAAAGGGAATGTGGAGCAACAGGTCGAGCGTCCGCGCCGGACGATCAGCCTCGCCGAGCAGCCGGTCGAGCAGCTTGCCGGTTTTCGGTCCGACGCCCGGAAGGGCGCTGGCGCTGGCGAAAAGGGGATCGAGAAGCGATGGCCTCATGGAGAGTCCATAGCTTTCCCGTGGAAGGCCTTCAAGCGCCGGTCGATGGCGCATTGCGTCGCGGATGGCGCCGCGTTCGGGCGGCGGGCGGAAAAAGCGTGATGCGGAAGAACGGCCGGAAACGACTCTGCTTTATACAAACTGGTCTGATCGCGCTTTTCGAAGGTGCATTCGTCAAAAGTCGAACATGCGGCCTCTTAAACTGCAGCATCCCTGGACTTAATGTCGAAATTGTGGACCTGTTCGGCGCCGTCTATCTAAATAATTATTTTATTTTTGTCGGCGAGCGACGCGTTTAGAAAGCGCCCGAATCTCCACCAATTTCCTGCCGCTCCTACGAGATCGGGTGAATGCTTCCGCTTGTACGCATCGCGCTTCGGCGTCCTTATACCTTTGTCGTCATGGCGATGCTGATCGTCATCTTTGGCGTTCTAGCCTGGATCCGCACACCGACCGATATTTTTCCGGCCATCCGCATCCCTGTCGTCGCGGTCGTCTGGACCTATAACGGCTTGCCGCCGGAGGACATGTCGGGCCGCGTCGTCTATTATTACGAACGTTCGATCAGCTCCACGGTCAACGATATCGAGCATATCGAATCGCAATCCATGGCCGGCTACGGCGTCGTGAAGATCTTCTTCCAGCCGACGGTGAACATCAACGCCGCCCTCGCCCAGATCACCGCGGCCTCGCAGACGGTTCTCAAGCTTCTGCCGCCAGGCATCACGCCGCCCTACGTGTTGACCTTCAACGCGTCCAGCGTGCCCATCCTGCAATTGGCCTTGTCGAGCAAGGCGTTGTCGGAAGCCAAGATCTTCGACGCCGCGCAGAACACCATCCGGCCGGCTTTGGCCACGGTCGCCGGCGCCGCCGTGCCTTCGCCCTATGGCGGCAAGGTGCGCCAGGTGCAGATCGACCTCGATCAGGTCAAGCTGCAATCCTATGGCCTGTCGGCGCAGGACGTCGTGAAGGCGGTCGGCCGCCAGGACCTGATCACCCCGGTCGGGACGCAGAAGATCGGCCAGTTCGAGTATGTCGTCGAGCTGAACGATTCCCCAGAAAGGCTTGAGCAGATCAACGACCTGCCGATCGGCACCGTCAAAGACGCGACCGTCCTCATTCGCGACGTCGCCTATGTGCACGATTCTTATCCGCCGCAAACCAATGTCGTGCGGGTCGATGGCTCCAAAGCGGTGCTGATGACCATCGTCAAGGCGGGTTCGGCCTCGACGCTCGACGTGATCGCCGGGGTCAAGAAGCTTCTGCCGCAATTGCGCGAAAGCCTGCCCAGATCGCTCGATCTCAAGGCGGTCGGCGACCAGTCCACCTTCGTCACGGCGGCGGTCCATTCGGTCATTCAGGAAGGACTCACGGCCGCCGCGCTCACGGGCTTGATGATCCTCCTGTTCCTCGGCAGCTGGCGTTCGACCATGATCATCAGCGTGTCGATTCCGCTGGCGATTCTCTCCGCCATCGCGGCGCTCGCGGCGACGGGCGAGACCATCAATGTCATGACGCTCGGCGGCCTCGCGCTCGCGGTCGGCATCCTGGTCGACGACGCGACCGTCTGGATCGAAAACATCAATTCGCAGATCGAGCGAGACAAGGACATCGAATCCGCGATCATGGATTGCGCGCGCCAGATCATCGCGCCCGTGACGATTTCGCTGATGTGCATGTCGATCGTTTTCGTCTCGATGTTCGGGCTGACCGGCGTGTCGGGCTTCCTGTTCCGCCCGCTCGCCAAGGCGGTCGTCTTCGCGCTGACAGCGTCCTATGTCCTGTCGCTGACGCTCGTGCCGACCATGGCGCATTACCTGCTCGCCGATCAGGGCGGGCATCATCACGCTGGCGGGCCGCCGTCGCGCAATCCCCTGGTGCGCTTCCAGCAGGGTTTCGAGCATCGATTCGAAGCCATGCGCCACGCCTATGCCGGCTTGCTGCGTCGCGCCCTCGAATTGCGGCTGCGCTTCGTCTTCGCCTTTCTCGCCTTCGTGCTCGCGTCGTTCAGCCTCTTTCCCTTCCTCGGCCGGAATTTCTTCCCGGATGTCGAAACCAGGGAAATCAAGCTGCATTTCCGCGGGCCCGCGGGACTGCGCATCGAGGATTCGGAACGGCTCGCCAACGAGGTCGAAGACGAGATCCGGCGGGTCGCAGGGCCCGAGAACGTCTCCAACATCGTCGACAACATCGGTCTGCCGATCAGCGGCATCAACGCGGCTTACGGCAATTCCGGCACGATCAGCGCCGCCGACGCGGATGTGCTGATCACCCTCAATGCGGGCCAGGAAAAGAACACCGAGCGTGTGGTCGACCGCCTTCGTGAAAAGCTGCCCGAAAAATTTCCCGGCGTGACCTTTTCCTTCCTCCCCGCGGACATCGTCACGCAGATTCTCAATTTCGGCCTGCCGGCGCCGATCGACGTGCAAATCGTCGGCACGAACCAGGACGCCAACAGGCTCTTCGCCGAAAAGATGCTCAGGCGGATCGCCCATATCGATGGGGTCGCGGACGCGCGCATCCAGCAGGTTTTCGATGCGCCGACGCTCAAGGTCGACGTCAACCGCACGCTTGCCGATCAGGTCGGCGTGACCGAAAGCGACGTCGCCACCTCGCTTCAGGTGACCCTTGCCGGCTCCATCCAGACCAATCCCGTCTTCTGGCTCAATCCGAGGACCGGCGTGTCCTATCCGATCGTGGCCCAGACGCCGCAATATTGGATGGATTCGCTCGACTCGCTGGCGCGCGTCCCGGCCTCGCAGAAAAACCTGGGACAGATCCTCGGCGGGATCGCCGACATCAAGCGCACGACAAGCGATGCGGTCGTTTCACATTATTCCGTCCAGCCGGTGATCGATATTTTCGCGTCGAACAATCAGCGCGACCTCGGCGGCGTTTCAGCCGATGTGGAGAAGATCATCGCCGACATGGACAAGGAGCGGCCGCGGGGCACGCAGGTCATCCTGCGTGGCCAGACGGAAACGATGAACAGCGCCTACACCGAGCTTTTCGCCGGCCTCGCCCTCGCGATCGTGCTGATCTATCTGCTGATCGTCGTCAATTTCCAGTCCTGGCTCGATCCATTCGTCATCGTCAGCGCCCTGCCTTCCGCACAGGCGGGAATTGTCTGGATGTTGTTCCTGTCGAGAACCACCCTGTCCGTTCCCGCCCTCACCGGCGCCATCATGTGCGTCGGCGTCGCAACGGCGAATTCGCTGCTCGTCATCGCGTTCGCCCGCGAAAAGCTCGCGGAGGGGCTGGACCCGGTCAGCGCCGCGCTCGAAGCGGGAACCGGCCGTTTCCGGCCAGTGCTGATGACGGCGCTGGCGATGATCATCGGCATGGCGCCGATGGCGCTGAGCGCCGAACAGAATGCGCCGCTCGGCCGCGCCGTGATCGGGGGGCTGATGTTCTCGACCGTCGCCACGCTGATCTTCGTGCCCGTCGTTTTCAGCATCGTCCATGCGCGGCGGCGGAAGCCGAAAGCGCCCGCCAAAGCCGCTCATTGAGGATCGTGATATGCCCCACGACCAGACAGTCGCCGTCGCGAAAAAGGCGCCGCCGCGCAAACATCGCGGCCTGATCATTCTGTTGCTGACCCTCATCATTCTCGCGGGACTGGTCGCGCGAGGGATCGAGCAGAGGCGGACGGAGGCGGCCAAGCTCGAGCGCTGGACGGACGAGCGCGCCATCGCGAGCGTGGCTGTGATCTCGCCGCATCTCGACACGAGCCCGCATGTCTTCACTTTGCCGGGGCGGATCGCTGCTTTCTATGATGCGGACATCGACGCCCAGGTCGTCGGCTACATCAAGGAATGGCGCAAGGACATCGGGGCCATTGTAAAAAAGGGCGAGATTCTGGCGGTGATCGACACGCCCGAACTCGACCAGCAGATCGCGAAGGCCCGCGAAGACATTGCCCACGCCAAGGCGGCGGAGGCCATGGCTGACCTGACCGCGCAGCGGTGGGACGCGCTGCGTTCGACCCCGGCTGTCTCGCAGCAGTCGATCGCCGAAAAAGAGAGCGACTCGCTCGTCAAGCAAGCGGATGTTCGGGCCGCCGAAGCCGAACTCCAGCGGCTGCTGGCGAAGAAGGATTTCGCCAATGTGGTCGCGCCCTTTGATGGGGTGGTCACGGCGCGCAATATCGACATCGGCTCTTTCGTCGACGTTTCCGATCAGAGCCAACCCTTGTTCAAGGTGGCCGATATCCATGCGGTGCGCGTCTATGTCAGCGCCCCGGAGAATTACGCCATGGATCTGCTGCCCGGCGCGAAGGCGACCTTGCTTCTCAAGCAGCACCCGGACCGGGTTTTTGACGCGACCATCGTCACGACATCAAATTCGATCGAGTTGAAATCGCGCACGCTGCTGGTCGAACTCAACGCGCCGAATCCGGATCGCCTTCTGCTTCCGGGCGAATATGCGGAGGTGCGTTTTTCACTGCCGTCCGGTCCGAAGAATGAACTGCGCATTCCAGCCAGCGCGCTCGTTGTCGACAAGAACGGCGATCGCGTCGCAACGATCGAGAATGGCCGCGCCCATTTCAAGAACATTGTCGTCGCCCATGATTATGGCGTCGAGATCGAAGTGGCGTCGGGTCTCTCGCCCAATGAACGCATCATCGACAATCCGGGCGACACGCTCGCCGAAGGTGATGAGGTTCGCGTTGACGGCGCCTCAGCCGATCCGGCCCGGCCAGACGCCGGCGCCGCGCCGTCCCAATAAGGCAAGGAGCATCGACGATGTCCGACGAAGCCGAGGAAACCGAAGAAACACCGACGTGCTCCAGTTGTCTGCACTGGCAGATCAGGCGCCCCGGGGAAGGCTGGTGCGCGCGTCGCGCGCCCGTCGCGTTGACAAGCGAGTCCGTCGCGCACTGGCCGCAGACCCATAGCGCGCAATCCTGCGGCGAACATGTTCTCGCCACGGCAGGCGTGGAACTCGTTTATTGCGCCGATTGCCGGTTTTGGCGGCGCCCGGCCAACGGATTCGAGCCGACGGATCGAGAAGACAAGCTGGCCTGGTGGTGGGAAGACGCCGGCTATTGCCATCGTCAGGCGCCTGTGCCTTCGTCCGAGCCGGGTCCGCGCACCTTCTGGCCGACGACCCATGCGACCGACCGCTGCGCGGAGGGCGTTCTGGAATTGTCGCCTGCCCGAGAGGATGGCTGAAAGCGGGTCGAGTCAGAGGACTTTCAGCCGCCGCAGCAGCCAGGGCATGGTCAGGCCCTGGATGACGATGGAAAAGGCGACCACGGCGAAAGTGACGACGACGATCTCGTCGCGCAGCGGGATCGATGCGGGCAGCGACAAGGCGAGGGCGAGGCCGAGCGCGCCGCGCAGGCCGCCCCACCACAAGGCAAGTTGTTCGGCGGGCGCAATTCGATAGCGTGAGCCGAGGAAGAACAGGCTGAGCGGATAGACTGCGACGGCGCGCGCGACCAGCACGAGCGCGATCACGCTTGCGACCACCACGCCGCCATAGGTCTCATAATGCATGGCGGCGATATTGGCGCCGATCAGCAGGAAGATCACGGAATTGGCGAGAAAGGCCGCGAATTCCCAGAAATCGACCATGGCCTCACGGCCCCTTTGGCTCAGGAAGGAGCGGTCTTCAGGGCCGAAAATCCCGAAATTGCCGACGATGAGCCCAGCCGTCACGGTGGCCAGCACGCCGGAGACCTGCAGCCGCTCGGCGGCGAGGAAGGACGCGAAGGCGGCGATGGTCGAGAGGGTCACTTCCACCAGATGTTCGGACGTGCCGCGCGCGAGCAGGATCGCCGCCGCGCCGGCCGCCACGCCGACGCCGATCCCGCCGAAGACGACGCGCGCAAGGGTGAGGGCCGAATTGATCACGTTCGGGGCGGCGTCGCCGACGACCGCGGAGGATTGCGCCCATGCGAGCGCCATGGCGAAAAGCACGGCGGCCGCGCCGTCGTTGAACAGGCTTTCCGCCTCCACCAGAAGGCTCAGCCTGCCGTGGAGCTTGTTGTCCTTGAACATGGCGATGATCGCCACCGGATCGGTGGCCGAGATCAGCGCGCCGAACACCAGGGCGGCGGCGAGCGGCCAATGCAGCAGCCAGACGAGGCCGCAAGCGACGACCGCCATGGCGAGGAATGTGCCGAGAATCGAGAAGGTCAGGATCGGCGGCAGATCGGCGCGCAGATCGGGCCAGCGCAGGGCGATCGCGGCCTCGAACAGCAGCGGCGGCAGGATGAGGTCGAGGATGAGTTCTGACGTCAGGTCGGGGCCGACGTCGATCCGCGAAAAGGCGAGCAGGGCGCCGACGAAGACGAGGCCGATCGTATAAGGCAGGCGCAGGCGGCGCGCCGCTATGGCGACCAGCATGGCGATGCTCAGAATCCAGAGGACGTCCTGCAAGCCTTCGCTCATTTCGGCGCCGATCCCCGATCAATCCAGCGTCTGGCGGAAGCGCAGGACCGCGACGGTCATGGCCGCGAGCGTGAAGGCGCCAAGCGCGGCGATGTCGGCGGCAAGATCGACGAAGCCCGCGCCCTTGAGCATCACGCCGCGCACGATGCGCAGATAATGGGTGAGCGGCAGGATCGAGCCGATGTCCTGCGCCCAGTCCGGCATGCCGCGGAAGGGAAACATGAAGCCGGAGAGCAGGATGCTCGGCAGGAAGAAGAAGAAGCTCATCTGCATGGCCTGGAGCTGGTTCCGGGAGATGGTCGAGAATGTATAGCCCACGGAGAGATTGGCCACGATGAAAAGCATGGTCAGCACGACGAAGGTTCCCAGATTGCCGACCACAGGCACGTCGAAGATGAAGCGCGCCGCGACCGCAATCAGGGTCATCTGGAAAAAGCCGACCGCCGCATAGGGCAGGATCTTGCCCAGCATGATCTCGACCGGATTGATCGGCATGGCGAGCAGCGATTCCATGGTGTTGCGCTCGACCTCGCGCGTCACCGAAAGCGCGGTGAAGATCAGCATGGTCAAGGTCAGGATCGTGCCGACGAGTCCGGGTACGATGTTGAGCCGCGTCTCGCCCGCCGGATTATAGCGCTTCTGCAGGCGCACCTCATAGGGCGCGGGTTTCGACGACAGGTTTTGCAGCGGTCCGAGCAATTCGCGGGTAAAGACCTGCGCCGCCATGCCGCTGAGCGCGATCGACGCGCCGTTCACGGCGGTGGGGTCGGCGGCGTCCGCGACGACGAGGATCGCGGGGTTTTCGCCGCGCGCGAGCTTGCGGGCGAAATCCTGCGGAATTTCCACCGCGAAATTCACCGCGCCGGAAAGGATCAGCGGATCGATCTGTTCCGGGCCGGACAGGGAATAACGGATGTCGAAATAGTCGGTCGCCTTGAGCGCGGTGATGAAGAGCCGGGAATAAGCGCTGTGGTCGTTGTCGAGCACCGCGGTCGGCAGGTGCTTCGGGTCGGAATTGATCGCGAAGCCGAACAGGATGAGCTGCATGACCGGAATGGCGATCATGGTCGCGAAGGTCAGACGGTCGCGGCGCAGCTGGATCAACTCCTTGACGAAGACGGCGTAGAGCCGCTCCAGCGAGGCCCAGAAACGCGGAAGGCGCCGAGATCTTTCCCCTTCATGCGTCGCGCGGCGAGCGGAGCGCGGCGGCTGGGGTTCGCCCTGCGGCCCGGTGCGGTCAGCTGAGGCGCTCATGGATAATTGCTCCGCGCGCGCCCCATCAGATCGATGAACACATCCTCGAGATTGGGTTCGTCGCGCTCCCAGACGACTCCCGGCGCGGTGAATTTTTCCGCGACCCGGTCGAGCGCCCCGGCGTCGCGGCCGGCGACATGGAGTTTCGCGCCGAAGGGAGCGACCATGTCCACGCCGGGCGTGTGTTTCAGCGTGCCGGCGAGATCGCCAAGGTCGACGCCGGAGACGACATAGGTCGAAAGGCCGGAGGCGGCTATGATCTCGGCCGTCGTTCCCTGCGTCAGCAGATGGCCATAGGCGATATAAGCGATCTCGTGGCAGCGCTCGGCCTCGTCCATGTAATGGGTCGAGACCAGCACGGTGAGGCCCTCATGGGCGAGTTGGTGGATCTCATCCCAGAAATCGCGCCGCGCCTTCGGGTCGACGCCGGCGGTCGGCTCGTCGAGCAGCAGCAGCTGCGGGCGCGGCATGATGCAGGCGCCAAGCGCGAGCCGCTGCTTCCAGCCGCCGGACAATTCGGCCGCGAGCTGATTGGCGCGGCCGGTCAGACCAAGCTGCTCGATCGCTTCGGTCGCCCGCGCCGACGGGTCGTCGAGCCCGTAGACACGGCCGATGAATTCGAGATTCTCGCGGATCGTAAGGTCCTGATAGAGCGAGAAGCTCTGGGTCATGTAGCCGATGCGGCGCTTGATCTCCGTCTGTTCGGTGAGGATGTCGAAGCCGAGGCACGAGCCCTGGCCGCTGTCGGGCGTCAGCAGGCCGCACAACATGCGAATGGTCGTGGTCTTGCCGCTGCCGTTCGGTCCGAGAAAACCGTGGATGCGGCCGCGCCGCACCTGCATCGTCAGATCCTCGACGACTCGTTTGCCGCCGAAGCTCTTGTTGAGCCCGCGCACGTCGATGACGATTTCGTCGTCGGCGTTCATCTGGCCGGCTCCGCCGCGATCAGCCGCGTCGTCACCGGCAGGCCGAGCGGCAGCAGGATGGAGGGATCGTCAAGCCGCGCGTCCACGCGGAACACCAGCTTGCCGCGCTCCTGAAGCGAGAAGATCACCGGCGGCGTGTATTCGGCCTGCTGCGAAATGTAGATCACGCGGCCTTCGAGATTCGAAGGGCATTTGTCGCAGGAGACGGAAATCTTCGCGCCCAGGGCGAAGCGCGCAAGCTGCGGCTCCGGGACATAGAAGCGCACCTTGCGGTTTTCCGGCGGCAACAGCGCGAGGATCGGCTGGCCCGCGCCGACGATCTCGCCGGGCCAGAAATAGACGTCCTGGATGATTCCCGCGGCTGGCGCATGGACGGTCTGGCGGCTGATGCGGACGTCGATCTGGTCGAGTTCCGCCTGCGCCTGGGTCATGGCGGCGGCCGCGCCCGTGATTTCCTGGTGGCGCGACGGGATCAGGCCGGCCGTGACCTGACGCTCGGCTTGGGTGAGATTGGCCTTGTCGCGGTCGAATGCGAATTTGGCCTGGTCGCGCGCCGCGACGCTGGCCCAACCTTTGGCCAGAAGCGTTTCCTGACGCTCGTATTCGGTCCGCGAGAGGACGAGCGCCGCCTTGGCGGATTCGACCGCGGCCTGCAGCACCGCGATCTGCTCAGGCCGTTGCAGCGCCGCCTGCATGTTCCTCATATTGGCTTCGCTCTGCGCGACCTTCGCCCTGGCTTCGGCGCGCTGCTCGTCGAGGATCGGCGTCGCCATGGTGAAGAGCGTCGCGTCCTTGGCGACGGTATCGCCCGGCTGAACATCGAGGCGCGCCAGCCTTTCCCCCTCCACGGGGCCGATCTGGACAAGGTCGCCCTCGACATAGCCGGTGAAGAGATCCTGCGGCTTTGCCGGGGCGAAGACCTTGCTCGCGCCCCAGCTGACGACGCCGAGAATGACCAGCGCCGCGATGAGCTTGCGCCATTTTTTCATGCCGGTCTCCGGGTCAGGGCGCGGATCAACAGGTCGAAATGCGCGTCCAGCATGGCGCGGGCGTCGAGCGGCTCGATCCGCGCGAAGACGACGCTCCAGATGACGGCGACAAGGGCGGGGGCGAAAACGAGCTGCGGAAAACGCCCCGGTTCGTCGGAAACGAATTCGCCGCTCGCTTGCCCCCGGGAGATTATGGAGCGAATCATCGCCATCCCGTGGGAAATGATCTCGCGATGGTAAAATTCGGCGATCTGCGGGAAGCGCGCGCCTTCGCAGAGGACCAGATGCAGGACCCGACGGCGCTCCGGGTCTTGCACGCCCTGCGCGATCGCCCCGCCGGCGAGCCGCAGCAATTCGCCTGCTGGAAGGGGAGACGCGGCGACCGCCTGTTCGACCTCGGCCAGGGTCGCGCCGATCGTGCGGGCCACGATCGCCTCGAGCAGGTCCTGCTTGGAACGGAAATAGAGGTAGATCGTTCCCTTGCCGACGCCAGCGGCCGAGGCGACGTCCTCGAGCCGCGCCGCGGCGAAGCCTTTGTGCGTGAAAATGTCGAGCGCGGCGGCGCGAATGGCCCGCATGCGATCTTCGCGTTCGGATTCACTGCGCGCCTGTCGGGCCATGACGAGGACCGTTGATTAATATGACTGACTGTTCAGTCACATTATCGCGCGGCGAATTCCAAAGCTTTGATCGGCGTCAAGGTTCAGCCGCGGGCTAGGATTAGACTATGGTCAAAGAGGGTGTTGCTCCAGAATGGCGGGAGGCCAAAATGAAAGCATCGGAAATCATGACTGCTCCGGTCAAGACGATTGAGCCCGGAGCCTCGATCGAGGAGGCCATCGCGGTGCTGCTTTCGCTGCACGTGTCCGGCCTGCCGGTCGCGGACGCCGACGGGCGGCTGGTCGGCATCATCAGTGAAGGCGATTTCCTTCATCGCGCCGAGATCGGCACGAGCAAGCGCAAGCCGCGCTGGATCGAATTCTTGCTCGGGCCAGGGGAAACCGCCGAGTCCTACGTCATGAGCCACGGCCGCAAGGTGCAGGAAATCATGACCCGCGAAGTCGCGACGGTGGACGCGTCCGCGTCGATCAATGAAGTGGTCGAACTGATGGAAAAGCGGAAGGTGAAACGCCTTCCCGTGATGAGCGGCGACCGCGTCGTCGGCATCATCACCCGGTCCGATCTTCTGCGCGCCTTGTCCAAGGCCGTCGCGCCCAAGGCTGTCAGCCCCGAAGAGACGACCGACCAGGCGATCCTCGACAAGCTGATCGCGGAACTCGAAAAACAGGGCTTCGCTTCGCCCAAGGCGCTCGATGTGACCGTCGATCAGGGCGTCGTGACCCTGAATGGCGAGGTTTTCGACGAGAGGCAGCGTCCGGCCCTGATCGTCGCCGCGGAAAACATCCCCGGCGTGACCAAGGTCGTGGACAAGCTGGTCTGGATCGAACCCTTCTCGGGCATGGCGATCAACAAGGTCGATGGACTCTGATCTCCCTCGGACCGCCGCGCCGGCTCAGATCGAAACATGACGGGCGAGCGCGCTCGCCCGCAAGGCGTCGTCAAGGCTCATCGGCCCGTCGATCGCCGCCGCATTGGCGATGGCTTCCTCCAAGGCTGCGGAGCCTTTCGGAGCAAAGGGGCCGAAATTTTCCGCCAGCGCCTGGTTGAGGCCGCGCCGGTCGTCGGGCGAGCCTCCGACCTCCGCAGCGAGGAATAAAGCCAGAGCCGCCGTGACGCCGGATGGCGCGCCCGACCCCGGTCGCAGGAAGCGAAGCAGGTTGCGCAAGCGCTTCTGCGCCCGGGGATTTTCACCGGTCAGGGGCGCGAGCGCGCCGGCGAGCCGGGCCTCGAGCGGCGTCAGCGGCGCATCCAGCGCCGCGAGGTCGAGCGTTTCGTCGCCTGCCTTCACGTCGAGACGCAGGGGAAGCTGGATGCGGCGCGCGAAAACCTCCGGCGCGGCGGAAAACAAGGCTGGGTCGAGCGTATAGACCGCGATGAAGCCCGGCCGCGCCAGCAGATCGTTCACTTTCTGGAACAAGGCGGCGGGGGCTTGCGCGTTTTCGAGTCCATCCGCGGCGACGACGACGCGGTGCGGCGCGCCGGCGATCATGCCGCGCGTCAGCAGGTCCGACAGGGCTTCGAGAAAGCCCAGGGCGTGGTTGCGCTTGCGCGCGCCCTCGTCGGCTTCCAGGAAAAGCGGCGGATCCTTGCTCGCGCCCGCGACGGCGGCGCGGCGCTCCGCCTCCGCGGCCTTTTTCGCGACAATGTCGACCTCGCGCCCCAGCAACTCGACGGCGCGCGCGTGATGGGCGACATTTTGCTCGATCTCGTGGCGCTTGTCGGCGACGTCCTCGTCGAGCAGTCCGGCGCCGTGGATCAGCGGGTGCATGAAATCGATCGCGCGCCAGACGTTCAGGCCGAGCAGGGCGAGGGCGATCAGGGCGAAGACCTGGGCGGAGGCGGGCAGCCAATCGAGCCGGCTCCGAAGGAAATCGGCGGTCTGGACGCCGACCGATCCGCTGCTCGCGACGAGGCCGAGGAGGAGCGGCTTGTTCGCGGCGAGCCAGGCCAGGCCCTGATTGGCGCCGAAGCTCAGGGCCGAGAGCAGGAGCAGCCGCTTCTGGCCCGGGAAGGCATAGAAGCCGCGCAGCGCCGCCAGCAGGCGTCGGACCACGCCGCCGGATTCATTGAGGTCGCGGACGAGGTCCTTGAAGGCGGCGAGCGGTTCGGCCTTGAAGCCGAAACGGCGCAGGCGCGGCTCGAACGCGTTGCGCATCTTGCGCGCATAGGCGTCGACGCGCGTTCCCGGCGTCTCGTAGAGCAAGGTTTCCTTGAGCGCAGCGCTGCGCGCCTCGGCCTGGGCGAGCGCCTTCCTTTCCTCGATCAGCTTGCGGCGCAGGGCGTCGAGCCGGTCCAGCGCGACGCGGGCGAGCGCGCCGGGGTCGGCGCCGAAATGGGCGGCTTCCTGCGCGGCTTCCTGAACCAACGCCTCATGGCGCGGCGCAAGCGCGCGATAGAGCGCGACCGCGAGCGCGCGCTCCGGCTCGGCGGCGAGTTCGGCCGCGCACACGGAGACGACGGGCGTTCCCGCGGCGGCCAATTGCGCGGCGAGCCAGTTCAGGGCGCTGGTCTTGCCGCCGCCGGGCCGGCCGAACAGGCCGACCGCGAAGGGCGCCGGCGCGTCGGGGCGGCGCAAGAGGTCGGCGAGCCGCTTCAGCAGGGCCTGGGTCTGCGCCGGAAAGACCGCCTTGACCGGCGCAGCTGGCGCGTCCGGTTCGAACAGGGACTTCTCCGCAGGCTGGGCCGCGGCGCGCGGCGGCGGGTCTTCCGGCGCGGTCCACGACAATTGCGGCTCCGTCCTGCGGTTCGGAGGGGCGCCGGGAAAGGCGGAGTCGCGACGTTCGGGCTGGGCTGCGGGCAAGGTCAAGCTCCTCGTTGGACCGCCATTTTAACCTGAATAAGGGAAATGCGGAGCGGCGATAGGGCGGAAAGCGACTTTTTTCACGACATTCGCGACCGATGCGCCGCGTGCAAAAAGCCGTTTCCCCTTTGCGGGGGGATATTTTATAACGCCGCCAGCGAAATTCGGCCCGCGCCGCGCAAGGCGCGGGCGGTTCATTGCAGGAAGCACTTACGCCCATGGCGCGCCAGTTCATCTATCACATGCAGGGCCTCTCCAAGACTTGGCCCGGCGGCAAGAAAGTTCTCGATAACGTCCATTTGTCCTTCTATCCCGACGCCAAGATCGGCGTGCTCGGCGTCAACGGCGCGGGCAAGTCGACCCTGCTGCGAATCATGGCCGGCATGGACAAGGAATATTCGGGCGACGCCTGGGCGGCCGAAGGCGCGCGGGTCGGCTATCTGCCGCAGGAGCCGAAGCTCGACGAGAGCCTCGACGTGCGCGGCAATGTCATGCTCGGCGTCGCGGAAAAGAAGGCCGTGCTCGACCGCTACAACGAACTCGCCATGAATTATTCGGACGAGACGGCGGACGAAATGACCAGCCTGCAGGACGAGATCGAGGCCAAGGGCCTGTGGGATCTCGACAGCCAGGTCGATCAGGCCATGGACGCGCTCGGCTGCCCGCCGGACGACTGGCCGGTCTCCAAGCTCTCGGGCGGCGAGAAGCGCCGCGTCGCCCTGTGCAAGCTGCTTCTGCAGCAGCCCGAACTGCTGCTGCTCGACGAGCCGACCAATCATCTCGACGCCGAGACGGTGAACTGGCTCGAAGGCCATCTGCGGCAATATCCCGGCGCGATCCTGATCGTCACCCACGACCGCTATTTCCTCGACAATGTGACGAGCTGGATTCTCGAACTCGACCGCGGCCGCGGCATTCCCTATGAGGGCAATTATTCGAGCTGGCTGGTGCAGAAGCAGAAGCGCCTTTCCCAGGAAGGCCGCGAGGAGGAAGCCCGCCAGCGCGCCATCGAAGCGGAAAGCGAGTGGATCGCCGCCAGCCCCAAAGCGCGCCAGGCCAAGTCCAAGGCGCGCATCCAGCGCTATGACGAACTGGTCGCCAAGCAGAACGACAAAGCGCCCACCAGCGCCCAGATCATCATTCCGGTCGCCGAGCGGCTCGGCCAGAACGTCATCGAGTTCAAGCATCTCTCCAAGGCGTTCGGCGACAAGCTGCTGATCGACGACCTGTCGTTCAAGCTGCCGCCCGGCGGCATTGTCGGCGTGATCGGCCCGAACGGCGCCGGCAAGACCACGCTCTTCCGCATGATCACAGGCCAGGAAAAGCCGGACGGCGGCGAGATCGAGATCGGCGAGAGCGTCCAGCTCGGCTATGTCGACCAGTCGCGCGACGCGCTGGACGACAAGAAGACCGTCTGGGAGGAAATCTCCGGCGGCAATGATGTGATCTATCTGGGAAAACGCGAGATCAATTCGCGCGGCTATTGCTCGACCTTCAACTTCAAGGGGGGCGATCAGCAGAAGAAGGTCGGCATGCTCTCGGGTGGCGAGCGCAACCGCGTGCATCTCGCCAAGATGCTCAAGAAGGGCAGCAATGTCCTGCTGCTCGACGAGCCGACCAACGATCTCGACGTCGAAACCTTGCGCGCGCTGGAAGAAGCCCTGCAGGATTATGCCGGCTGCGCCGTGATCATCAGCCACGACCGTTTTTTCCTGGACCGCGTCGCCACCCACATGCTGGCCTTCGAGGGCGACAGCCATGTCGAATGGTTCGAGGGCAATTTCGCCGATTACGAGGAAGACAAGAAACGCCGCCTCGGCGTCGACAGCGTTATCCCGCACCGGCTGAAGTACAAGAAATTCTCGCGCTGAGGCGAGGGCCGGGCGCAAGCGGCTCCTTCGCCCGGCTTCGTCATTGCAATGAGCGGTTCGGGCGCGCCTTGCGCGCCCGTGGACCGAATGGACGCGCGGCGCCTGACGCCGAACTCTTGGCCGCGAAGCAATCGAGGCCGCGGTCCTGCGCCAAGGCGGCATCCTTCGCTTCGCTCGCAAAGACGAGATGTGTCGCCTGGAGAACATAAAAACACTTGACGTGGCGACTAGGTGTAAAGAACCATTGGGCCTTGAAAAAATGCCGATGGCCTGCGCGGCCGGACGCCGCTTCATGGTCGGCGGCGTGACCCTTGTTCCTGCGGGGCGCTGCCGATCGAGGCGGGTTGGGCGCGATCGCCAAAGGCATGAGTTGCAACCGAGGCCTGGCGGCGAACGATGTATGAACGCCTCAAGGATCTGCCCATCCTCGACAGCTATCCCTCGCGGGCGCCGGCGGCCAGCTGGAATGCGTGGCGACGCTACTGGAGCCAGACTCATCGCGAAGTTTGCTTTGGATTGGAAGGATTGCCGCCCATTTCCCTGCTGCTCAGCGAGCGGGAATGGGTGCTGATGGATTCCAACGCCTATGACTTCCCGGTCTTGAGCTGGTCTGATTTTCAGGACCAGGGGCGTGGCCTGCACGAGCCCGTGCCTTGCGTCGTGCGTCACTATCATCAGGGCGCTTCCCGGATTCGGGACAAGGCGCTGACGCTCATGGTCGAAGAACTCGAATCCCGGATGAAAAAGGCGGCGCCGTGAATACACAGACTTATCCGGGGCTCGATGCGGACCCGCGCGGGGGGCTCACCGACGCCGGTCGCGTGATCATGGACGCCCAGGTTTTCGGCTTTGTGCCTGAGAACGAGACGGGCGCCGGATGGCCCCTGGCTCGCCTTCAGGCGCTGGCCGAGCGGGTGAATGGCGCCTGGGCTCCCTATGCAGGCCTGCCGAGCAGATTGCCGGACGAATTGCGCGAGCGCCACGAGCGGATCTACAGCGCCGCGGTCGAGCGCGCGCGCGCCGTCGGCTGGGACGATGAAGTGCGCGATGAGGAATAGCCGCGACGCCGGAAGCTCAAGGGCCGGCGGTTGCGAAGGCTCCGTTTCGAATCCGCGCCGCGCGAGGGGCAATCCTTGAGCCTCGGTCGAAAAGCGGGCCTCCTGTTTGCGGCCTGTTTAAGCTTGACGTTCGTCGTTTATGCAGCGCTCGAGGTTTATATCCGGACGCGGCCGCCGCTCTACGATCCCCCTCCCGGATATGTTGCGCCGACGGAGGTCGAAGCGGCGCGCGGGATGCGCGAATTCGCTGTCCGGACATCCGATGGGCTCGCCTTGCGCGGCTGGTACGCCCCCGCGACCACGCGGCCCTATACGCTCCTGTTTTTCCATGGCAGCGGCGACGGCCTCGCCAAGGCGGCGAAGGCAGCGCCGCCTTTCATTCGCGCAGGTTATGGCGTTCTCGTCGCCGAATTCCGGGGCTACAGCGGCGAGCCCGGAACGCCGTCCGAAACGGGCCTTTATGATGACGGTCGCGCCTATCTTCGCGCGCTCCAGGCGGAGGGCGTCGATCCCGGACAGATCGTCCTGTTCGGCTATTCTCTCGGGACCGGCGTCGCCGTGAAACTGGCGACCGAATACCCCGTGGGCGGCCTCATGCTTCTTGCGCCTTTTCTTTCGATCAACGAGATCACGAAACATCGGCATCCCTGGCTGCCGGTCGATCTGCTGGTCCGGGACACTTACGAAAATGCGTCGCGCATTGCGAATGTGCATTGCCCCGTGCTGATCGCCCACGGAACGATCGATTCAATCGTGCCGACAAGCCAGGGCAAGGCGCTTTTCGCTCTGACGACGGAGCCGAAGACGCTGAGACTCCTCGCCGGCGACGGCCATCTGGACGCCTTCGACGATTTCGCCGCGGTCGCGATCCCATGGCTCGAAAGCGCCCCGCCGCCTCGCGCTGTCGTCCCCAGTCTGTCCTCGGCGAAGGTCAAGGGTCCCGAACAGGACTGATGACGTCATCCGCCGCCGAGGTCGCCCCTCCAGCCCTGAGGCTGGAGAGACTTCCCCAGCTTTGCCGTGGTCAGAGCCGGGCGGCGTGCCAGGCGATGTGTTCGGCCATGAAGGTCGAGATGAAATAATAGGAATGGTCGTAACCCTCGCGCATGTTGAGGGCGAGGGGAATGCCAGCCTTGGCGCAGGCTTCCTCAAGCAGCCAGGGCCGCAGGCCTTCCTGCAGGAAGCTGTCCGACGAGCCCTGGTCGACCAGGAATTCCTTGAAACGCGCGCCATCGGCGATCAGCAGGGTCGTGTCATAGGGCCGCCACGCCTGCTCGTCGGCGCCGAGATATTTCTCCAGCGCGGGCCTCGACCAGCCCGCTGTCGAAGGCTGGGTGATCGGCGCGAAAGCCGAGCAGCTCTTGAAACGGTCCGGATGTTTAAGGGCTATGGTGAAAGCGCCGTGGCCGCCCATGGAATGGCCAAAAATGCCCTGCCGGTCCATGTCGACGGGGAAATTCGCGGCGACCAGCTCCGGCAATTCCTTGGTCACGTAGGAATACATCCGGTAATTCTGGGCGAAAGGCTCCTGCGTCGCGTCGACATAGAAGCCGGCGCCCGAGCCGAACTGCCAATTGTCGGGCTCGTCCGGCACGCCGGGGCCGCGTGGCGAAGTGTCGGGGGCGACGATGATGACCCCATGCCGCGCCGCTGCGGCGCGGAATTCGCCTTTTTCCGTGACATTGGCGTGGCTGCAGGTCAGGCCGGAAAGGTACCAGAGCACGGGAACGGGCCCACGCTCCGCTTGCGGCGGCGTGAAGACCGAAAAGGTCATCGGGCATTTCGTCTCGCGCGAGTCGTGGCGGTAAACGCCTTGCAGGCCGCCATGCGATTTGTTCGTCGAAACCGTCTCCATCATCAAACTCCAGGCGCAAAGAAATGCGTCGTGGCGCTCTTTCCAGGCGCTCCGACGCTGAAAAATTCGCCGCTCATGGTTTCGGCGCGGCTTGTTCGCGCCCCGCGCGCGTCCGTTCCGGCCTGGCCGAAACGGAGCGCCCGGATTTTCGGCGGGATTTTCGATGGACGGCGGTCGCCCTCTCTCGAAAATCCCGCGCAGGCGCGGCCACCCGCCATCGAGGGCGGCGGGCAGAGCGCCGTCAGGCGGCCGCCAATTTGCCCGAGGCTTTCGCGATATGGGTCGCGATCGCGTCCATCAGCGGCGGCGACAGGGCGTCATAGGGCTCGAGATGCAAATCCTTCAGCCGCGAGCGAACCTCGCCCATTCGGGACGGGGGGAAGCCCGATTCAATGATCGACGACACGAAGGCCGCGAATTCCGGCGGGTTCCAGCCATCCTCCGACGACAGTTCGGTGTGGATGAAATCGAGGCCATAGAAAGGATGGCTCTTGTTTTCGATGCGGCCGAACATGTGCACGCCGCATTCCTTGCAGGCGTGGCGCTGGATCGTCGCATTCGGATCGACGATATAGAGCTTTTCCGGATGGGCGATGACCGAGACATTCTCGCGCGGCACCACGCCGACGACCGAAAAGACCGAGCCCGAAGGCTTCCAGCACTTCGTGCAGCCGCAAGCGTGGTTGTGGGCGACATTGCCCTTGATTTCGACCTTCACCGGATTATGCGCGCATTTGCAGGTCAGGACGCCGCCTGCGAAATCGGCGCGACCGGGCTTGAGCCCATTATCAACGGCGGGATGAATACTGACTGTCATAGCTTCCTCCTCGGGTTTCTAATCGGCCTCGAAACAACCCGAACCTTCGAGGCGTCCATCGGCAGGCGCGACGCGCCGGCCGAATGAGTCATGGAAAGGCGTTCAATGGGGCGGCGACGTCGTGGAGATTTCCTCTCCGAGCAGCGCCGCGGCGCGACGCCACGACTCGTCGCTGTCGCTTCGAAATGTCGATTGCCAGTGGAACAGGCGCCTGCCGTCCGCCGCATCGAACAGGCCGAGCCAGACGGTCGAAGACCGATCGTTCGGATTTCGCACGGCGCCGGCGAGAACGACGCTCGCGCCGAGTTCCCGTGCGCGCCGCAGCACGGACGCGCTGTCACGCGCAACGAAATCGGCGATGAGGGGATCGGGCGCGATCGTGCGGTAAACGCCGAACTGATCGATGGCGTAGCGCAATTCGTTCAGCATCAGTTCGATTTGGCTGGCGTGTGCGGTCGCCTGGCTCACGGGGTCGCCGTCCACGAAAGCGAGCGGCATGACGAGCAGCGGTGTCGGCGGCGCCTTTGCATTCGTGGGGAAGGATGCAAGCAGCGCGGGCAAGGCCACCGCGGCAAGCCAAAGCGTGCTCATCTCAAACTCCGAAGTAATAATGGGCCGAGCGCTTGAAGACATGATAGCGATATTGGGCAAGTCTTGCGCGAATTCTATATTCGCTGGATTATGGCACAAGGCCGGGACGCGCGCAGTCAGGGGCGTCTTAATAATCTCTTATGATTTCCACATTGACGTCTTAGCAAAGTTTTTCGAATAATCTTCAGATGGAAAGTAGTTTTCACGCCTTTGCTGCTTTGCGGCGCCGTCCAGCCCTATGGGCGGTCTTTCTCGCTTTATGCCTCTCTGTTTTTCCAGCCGCTTGGTCGCGCGCGCAGGACAAGCTCTCGATCGACCTCGGCTATGTCGCCTATGCGAAGCCGACCCCGCCGCCCTATGATCTCTATGCGCCGCCTCAGGACGAGGGCGAAAAGGGCGCGGCTCTCGCGGTCGAGACCAACAATACGACCGGAAGCTTCATCGGACAGGCGTATCGGCTGACGGAGGCGATTATCCCGCCGGGCGGGTCGCCGGTCGCCGCCGCGCAAAAACTCGCGGACCAGGGTGTAAGGCTCTTCCTGGCCGATCTTCCCGCCCAGGATCTCGTTCAGCTCGCCGACGCGCTTCGGCCCAAGGGCGCCATCGTCTTCAACGTTTCGGCGCAGGACGATGCGCTGCGCGGCCCGGACTGCCGGGCGAACCTGTTTCATGTCGCGCCGAGCCGCGCGATGTTGACCGATTCTCTGGCGCAATTCCTGCTGCGCCGCCAATGGCTGCGCGCGCTTCTTGTCACCGGCCCGCAGAAGGCCGATGCGGACTATGCGGCGGCGTTTCGCGCCTCGGCGAAAAAGTTCGGCTTGAAAATCGTCGCGGAAAAGCCGTGGACCTTTGGTCCATTGGCCAAGGCGCGCAGCGACAGCGTGACCGAGGCCGAGGCGTTGACCTTCGCCCGCGGGGTCGACGCCGACGTCATTGTCGTCGCCGACGAAGAGGACGATTTCGGTGATTACATCATGTACAGGACCGCCGAGCCGAAGCTCGTGACCGGGACGCAAGGCCTCGTCGCCGCGTCATGGCACGCCTCCTATATCGCCTCGGGCGCCGAACAGCTGCAGAGCCGCTTCCTGCGTTTCGCCGGGCGCGTGATGCGGCCGATCGACTACCAGGCCTGGATGGCGGGGCGCGCGATCGGAGAGGCCGCCGTCTCAACGAAATCGGCCGATCCCGCCCAGGTCGCCGCGTTCATCCTGGGGCCGGACTTCGACTTCGGCGTCTACAAAGGGCTTCCGGCGAGTTTCCGGTCCTGGGATCTGCAATTGCGTCAGCCCCTGGTGCTGGCCCAGCCGAAATCGACGGTCGGCATCGCCCCTCAGCCGGGTTTCCTGCACGAGCGCACGACGCTGGACACGCTGGGCGTCGACAAGCCGGAAACGACCTGTCATCTGAAATGAGCGCGAAGGTCGCAAGGAGCAACACATGCGTGGCGTCACGATTTCCGCATTGCTGATAGGTTGCGCGGTCTGCTGCGCGGCGTGTCCGGCGGCGGCCTACCAGGTCTATGTGACGAACGAGAAGGGAAATTCCGTCAGCGTCATCGACACGGAAAAACTTGCGGTCACCAAGACCATCAAGGTCGGTCGCCGCCCGCGCGGGGTCCTCGTCAGCCCCGACGGAAAGGAGCTTTATATCTGCGCCAGCGACGATAACGGGATCCAGGTCGTGGATACGTCGAGCCAGAAGATCCTGCGCACGCTCAATTCCGGCCCCGACCCCGAACAATTCGCCCTGAATCCCTCCGGCAACCCGCTCTATATCGCCAACGAAGACGATTCGCAGGTCACCGTGCTCGATGTCGAGAAGAATCAGATCGTCGCGCGGGTGCCGGTGGGCGTCGAGCCCGAGGGCATGGCGCTGAGCCCCGACGGGAACGTGCTCGTCAATACGTCGGAAGTGACCAGCATGGCCCATTTCATCGACGCCCATACCTTCAAGCTGATCGACAGCGTTCTGGTGGACCGGCGTCCCCGGGTCGCCGTCTTCAGCAAGGACGGCTCGCAGCTCTGGGTGAGTTCCGAGATCGGTGGGACCGTCGCGGTCATCGACCCGAAAGCCCACAAGATCATCAAGAAGATCAAGTTCGATGTTCCGGGCCTCACCCGGCAGGAGATTCAGCCGGTCGGCGTCCGCCTGACCAGCGACGGCAAGACCGCCTTCATCGCGCTGGGGCCGGCCAATCGGGTCGCGGTCGTTGACGCGCAGACCTTCGAAGTGAAGAAATATCTGCTCGTGGGCCTGCGTGTCTGGCACCTCGCGCTGACGCCGGACGAAAAACTGCTCTTCACCACCAACGGCAATTCCAACGACGTTTCGGTAATCGACGTTCCCGCGCTCAAGGTGCTCAAGACGATCCCGGTCGGCCTTGCGCCGCTCGGCGTCGTTTCGTCTCCCAATTGAGGCGCGTGGTTCAGGAGGATATTCAATGGTTCGGCTTGTCGCTTTCGGGCTTTGCGCGGCTTTGCTCGGCTTTGCCGCGCCGACGGCGGGTTGGGCGGCGGATGACGATACGGACTGGCCCTGTCCGCAGCAACGAACCGGCGCGATCAGCGCGGCGGCGGTCTGGTCCGGCCCGGACATCGCCAAGACGGGCCGCTGGGACGACGACGAGGAAGCCGCCGTCCTTGCCCGCAAGCTCGCCTCGCGGCGCACGCCGCTCGACGAGATGGATGGCCTGATCGACGCCTTTGCCGCCAAAGCGGGCGCCGACAAGGATGATCGGCTCACCCATGTCTTCGCCGGCGTTCTCGAGATCGTGAATTCCGAGCGCGATCGCGTCATGGCGGGCGTGGCGCGTTATGCGCGCGGGCAGAAGCGTTTGGCTGACAAGATTCGCGCCGAAGCCGACAAAATCGGGGACGAGCAGGAGAACAAGGATTTGTCGCCGGCGCAGACGCTGGATCTCGCGAAAACGGATCTCAAATGGGACCGGAGAATTTTCGACGAGCGCGCGCACGCGCTGTCTTATGTTTGCGAAACGCCCACATTGTTGGAGAGGCGCGTTTTCGAGATTGCAAGAAAGATCCAGGAGCGGCTTTGATCGCTGCTCTGCACAAAATTCTAGTTTTTGACGAGATTTCGGCACGAATTCGAGCCATGTTTCGGGCAAAACAGCCGGCTGTCGCTAGATTAATATATTCAAATTCGATAATATAAGCCGATTCTAATAAGATTTTTATGTAAGATTTCGATCCGGTCGGGCTTTACAGTGTTGTGGGGTCGATACCGAAGCACTATCTTCACGATCGCCAAAGGCGGAGCGACAGTCTCAAAAATGAGCCGACGGCAGGGAATGTGAAACACCGGGGCATGCAGCAATGAATGTTCTGATCATCGAAAACGATTTCGTGGCCGGCGGCGAACTCGCTGAAGGCCTGAAGGCGGAGGGTTTCGACGTCACTTTCGTGGGAGAAGGCGAAGACCCGGTTGAAACAGCAAGGGCGCTCAATCCTTGTGCGGTCTTGTTCGATACGGCGTTTCCGGACAATCACGATTTTGAAATGTGCCGCGCCATGCGGCGCAGCGGGCGAACGGCGCCGATCCTGTTCCTGAGCCAGCGCCATGAAGCGACGGACCGCGCCTGCGGCCTCAACGCCGGCGCTGACGATTACATCGCGCGGCCTTTCCAGTTCGATGAACTGATCGAGCGGTTGCGCGCCCATCTGATTCACCATTCGATCTCGGCGGACTCGAGCGAGCGGCGCAAGGTTGGCCAACTCGTTCTCGACCTGCGCACCCGCCAGGCCTTCTATGGCGGCGTCCATATCCGGTTGACGCAACGCGAGGCAGAGCTTCTTTCGATCCTGATGGACAACGCCAACCAGGCGGTCGGGCGCGGCGAGATCTACGACCAGCTTTGGGGCGGACAGGGCGGCACGTCCCTGAATGTCGTGGATGTCTATCTCGGCTATTTGCGCACCAAATTCACCGAAATCACGCGCGTCGGGGGGCCCTTCATCAGCACCGTGCGCGGACGCGGCTTCATGCTCGACATGGCGGGCTACAAATCCGCCGCGCGCTGAGCGCGGTGATCCGGATCAACTTTCGCGCGCCGGAGCCTGCACGGCTCTTGGCGCTCAATTCGTTCCCATCAAGGAGAAATACATGAAGCTCCGCCTGGGGCCGCTGTTCGCGTGCCTGATGTTCGCCCAAACCCCGACGGTTCTCGCCGACGACAAACCTCCGGCGGCCGCCGATCTCCTGTTCGAAACGCCGCAGCTGACCAATACCAAGCCGGGGGAAATGCTGGATTATTCCTACAGCCAGAAATCGGCGGATCCAGCGAAATATGGCCCGGCTTTCGACGACAAGATCAAGCTGGCGATTCAGGAGGCTGGCCACACGCCCGACGAGCGGACGGTCGGCGTTGATATGTTCTCGGGCGAGCGGCGCAAGCCCGCCGGCCCGTTCGAGGACATGTCGGGCAATCCCGTGCTTGTCCTTGTTCTTGAAAACAACATCCAACAATTGTCTGGGCTGCTTCACGCGAATCCGCGCTTTTTCAAGACGGCCATCCGGCTTGCTTTGCGTAATGCGCAGAGCGAGCCGGACAAGATCGAAGGCCACGATAAGGCCTGGCGCGTCGAGGTCGCGCCGTTCAAGGACGTTCCGGAAAAGGCGCGCATGATGGGACTGGACAACCTGACCTATGTCTTCCGCGTCGCGCCCGATCTGCCTGGCATGATCTACGAGATCGACATCGCTGCTCGCGA
Source organism: Pseudomonadota bacterium (assembly GCA_021780435.1). Classification (GTDB taxonomy): domain Bacteria; phylum Pseudomonadota; class Alphaproteobacteria; order Rhizobiales; family Beijerinckiaceae; genus Rhodoblastus. The sequence continues at coordinate 2,187 of JAJXYV010000169.1, read as the reverse complement.
CTCCTCGGGCGCCGTGCTGATGGAGGAGCGCCTGCATTATGATGGCAAGAAGAGTTGATTTCGCCGCGGGCGCTTTCGCCGCTCTGGCCATTGTAGTGGGCGTTCTCGTCTCGCCGGCCCGCGCCGGCGAGGGCGATCCAGTCAATGATTATCCGACCGAGGCGCGCGCGGATTATGTGTTCGCCTGCATGGCCGCCAATGGCCAGACGCGCGAGGTCCTGCACAGATGCGCCTGTTCGGTCGACGTGCTCGCTTCGATCCTGCCCTATGACAAATATGTCGAGGCGGAAACGATCCTGTCCATGCGCCAGGGCGTCGGCCAGCAGGCCAATGCGTTCCGCAATACCGCGCGCTTCGACGACATGGTCGCCGACCTGCGTCGGGCCCAGGCGGAAGCGGAGATTCGCTGTTTCTGAAAGGCGGCGTTTCCCGCACGGCGCGATCTCGAGGCGGGCGAGGATGATCCTCGCCCGCGCTCATTGCGGGCCGTGTCGCGACGGGTGTTGGACGTCGATCGGTGCGGGCTCGATGGGCGCGAGCGGCACGCCATAGCTGGTCAGGATCGCGTCGATGTCCTTTTGCCGCTTGGTTATGACCTCGTTCAGGGCATGTTTCCAGTCCGTCTCGCCGTGGCGCAAGCCGAAGGCGATCCGATAGACGAAGCGCGGGCGCTGGTCGGTCTTGAGCGGCGTGACGGAAAGCGGCGTCGAGGCCTGTTTGGCGAAATATCCGCCGATCGGTCCCCAGAGAATGGCGGCGTCGATCTCGCCGGCGGCGAGATCGTGCAGCGCGTCCTCGGCAGGCGAGGCGAAACGCCGATCCACGACCAGCGAATAGCTTTTGGCGTGATCGAGCAGGCCGAGCGCCAGCAGATGATCGACCGGCGGCGTCGCGGCAATCACGCCAAGCTTCGCATCCTTCAATCGCGGATCATCGAGATGTTCAATTCCGTCGAGCGGCCCGCCCTTGCGCGTCACAAGCACATAGGTCGACGCGTAATAGGGATTGGAATGGTCGACGAAATCGGATTCCGCGGCATAGCCGATGATCACGTCGCAAAGGTCCTCCATGAGGGTGTTGCGGACGAAACCAGGCCCGTCAGGCATCCAGAAATAATGAAGTGGAAGCTTGAGTTCTTCCGCGACGATTTCGGCGATCTTGTTCTCAAAGCCCTGCTTCGCCTTGTTGGAGAAGGGCAGATTGGAAGGCGAGGCGCAGACGCGCAGCCGATCGCGCGAGACGAGGTCTGGCCTCGTTTGCGCGACCGCCACGGAAGTTAGAAGCTGGAGGCAGATCGCCGAAAGCGCGGCGCGCCGGATTCTTGACCCGAGATTCGACAAGGCGTCAGCCGGGACCCATGCAGGCGTCCTGCGCCTCCGTCCAGGTCTTCGGCTTGGGTTCGTGTTCGGTGGGACGATTGCGGCCGAGCGCGTCATCGGACCTGGCTTTGAGATAGATGTAAATGTCGTCGATATAGCACATCACATTCTTGTCGTCGCCAAGGGCTGGCATGACTTTTTCCTGCCCGGCGCCGAGGTCTTTCTTGCCGCCGGCGACGATGCCGAGGAACGTCGGATAATCGATGGTTTTCAGCGAATCCACCAGCTTGGGCGCGTAGCTGGAGCCCATGCCATCCGGACCATGGCAGCGCAGGCATTCCGAGTTGTAGCGCAGGAAACCGGAATAAGTGTACCAATCGACCTTGCCATCGGGGCTGATATTGTAGGTCGGGTTTCCGGCAGCGTCGGCATATTTTCCATCCGTTACGCTCGCGGGCTTTTTCGGGTCGCATTGCGCGGCGCTGGCGGCGACCAGAACCACGCCGGCGGCGAGAAAGAGGGATGCGAAACGCTTTCTGGCGGCCGGGAGCGCGGATTCAAGTGACACAAAAGTTTTCACGACTCGGGTTCCAATCGTCATGTCGAACAGGCGCGGCCCTTTTTCCGCCGGACCCCGGCGTCGAGACTCTTGCGCCAATGTGACTGAAAGAAAACCGGGCGAGTCTTGCGACTCGCCCGGGCCGGATCAAGCGGACGATCAATCGGGGAGGGCAAAGACCGTCAGCGTGCCGCCGAGAGCGGTGTAGTTGCTCAGGGCCGCATAGCCGCCGACCGCGCCGAGACCGGCGTGCGGATCGGTCAGGCCCGCCGCAAGGCCGATGCCGGCCCAGCCGCCGACGCCGGACAG